>DDPO01000027.1:0-3657 GCA_002342225.1 Bdellovibrionaceae bacterium UBA2466
ACGTTATCGCCTGGGCCCACGGGGATCCCTCCTTAGATAATTTTAAGCGATAGGACATTAGCAATGGGAAATCAAAATGGCAAATAAAAGCGGTGGGTTTTGTGACAAAAGCAAATTGGACCAAAATTTATCCAAAAAACAGGTTTTTTAGAAAACGCAGTCTATTTTTTAAAAAAACGTTTTTTTAAAGAAATGGGGCAGAGATTGGTTTTATCGACGACACATGTGAACGTGAGTGAAATTGGTTTTCGAGAAAATGTAAATATGAAAAGAAAAAAACAATTAATGCCTTGATTCAAAATTATTTTTGCGTCACACTTATTTTAGAAGTCGCAACTTATGGCAAGTGCGGCTAGGTAACATCACAACCATTAACTAATAAACAGGGGATGTCATAATGGCTACAAAGAAAAGAAAAAAGGCTGTTAAGAAGGGCAAAAAGAAAACTACCAAGAGAAAGACAACTAAGCGTAAAACCGCTAAGAAGAAAAAATCCCGTCGGTAGTTAAATGAGGTGAGTCTTAAGGCCTATACGGCTTTGAGGCTTACTCGGTTGTTGTATCTAGTTTGGTGGGTTAGTGAATGCGACTCTTAGAGTTGATTCATTAACCCAACAATTTTAGAGCTAATTGTGGTGTTGAATTAGCTTGTGCCAAGATTGCAGCTCCTGCTTGACTTAAGATGTTATATTTCGTCAATTCAGATGTTTCATGAGCAATATCAGCATCCCTGATTTGAGAATAAGCGGCTGAAGTATTCTCCTCGTAGTATTTGAGGGCAGAGATACTTGAGTTTAGTCGCGATTCTCCGGCTCCGATTTCACCTCTCACATCAGCAATTTTGTCCAGAGCTCTTTGAGTTTGCTCAAGAGTCCCGCGCGCTCCGTCTGCATCCCCAATTTGGAAGTCAGACAATCCGAGAGTGCCGAGATTTACTTCGAAGTTGGAGGACACTAAGATTCTATCTTTTTCTTCACTGTTATTGGGACCGACTTGGATTGAAATCTCCCCGCCATCGCCATTAAGAAGAGGGCGTCCATTGAAAAGAGTTGTTTCTGAGATTCGATCTAACTCTTGCTTCAACTGTTGATACTCTTTATCGAGGTAGAGTCTTTCTCTATCTCCGTTAGTATCGGAGGAAGCTTGTGTGGCCAACTCTTTCATTCGGATAACGATATTCGTCATCTCGTTGAGAGCACCATCTGCTGTTTGAAGGACGTAGAATCCGTCATGAGCATTCTTGATGTTCTGACCAGTGGCTCTCATGGTCGCTCTTAACGACTCTGAAATCGCAAGGCCTGCAGCATCGTCCATCGGGCGATTGATGCGAGAGCCTGAACTCAAGCGATTCTGAGTCGATTTAAGAGAGTCTTGAGACTCCTCTAATCGGTGCTGAGAAGAAAGCGACTGTACGTTTGTGTTAATACGAAGACCCATATATCCTCCATTGAAATCCCTTGCGCGTCCAGCGTCTTACAGTCTCCTTACTGTAAGGGAACATCTTGTTCCGGGAATGAACCTTCTTGATTCGTGAGCTACAGTATTTACTGTGCTCACAATTTATTTCGTCAGATTGTGAAAGAAGATTAAGAAAAAAATGAAGAAATGTGATTTTTTTTGTGACGCTTCGAATTAAGTTGACTCTTTTTGATGTGGTTTTTAGATGTAAGTAATTGAAATTATGTGCGAATTAATATTTGGTTGAAAAAAGCAAAAAAGCTCAAAAAAATCCACATAAACAGCAAAATTCACATTATTAGTTTTAAAATTTAATTGATATAATTTTGCTACACATGAAAAAAAGAATACTTTTAATCGACGAGAGTGTGACTGTTCAAAAAGTTGTTTCACTTACTCTGGGCAAAGGAGCCTATCAGGTTCTCTATGCAAGGAATCGACAAGAGGTCATTAAAACCGTGGTCGATAATCCAGTTGATCTCATACTTCTCAGTGAGAACATTCCTGGTCTTGCGTGGCAGACTTTTCCCAAAGAGCTAGAGTCTTGGTTAGGAAGTCCCAACAATGTTCCTCCAGTAGCGCTTATTTCGGGGCAGGGTATCAAAGAGGCAAAGCATTACATGGGAGTTCTAAAGAAGCCCTTCACTCCCCAGAGTTTACTAGAGCTTACGTCGAGCCTTCTAGGCAGCAATAATGACGGTGGGGATGAGATCACAAATTTGGATACTTTTCAGCAGGCCAACGGGGATGAGCTAAAAGAAACATTCAATAGAGCTTTCGCCGATGAGGCTGCTCTAGTGAATCAGACTTTAGCTGAGCAGAGTCCAATTGAAGATATGCCCTTGCCAAGAACAGCAGCAGAGTTATGGCAAAATGATGTCTCTAATGAGAGGGCTCCGCAGCGTGTGCCTGGCAGCCCAAAAGAGCGCACTGCGGACTTGTGGGGAACTCATCCATCGCCGGCCAAGCTACTTTCGGAGGAACACAACATGATGCAACAGGAAAATCCACTAATGACCACTGAAGACTCGATGGCTTACAAATCGGCTTTAGAGCACGAAGTAAAATCAAAGTTGCAAAATCAGGATCTTTATCCCATGGTGAAGAGGGCATTAGACGAGATTTTGCCCCCCATGGTCGAGAAGTTGGTCCAAGAGCGTTTGGATGCGCTGCTTAAAGAGCATGAGGAGAGTTTAGCTTCTTAAGTGGTGTTTTTTGTCCAAAGTTGTACCTCAAATTTTTAAATTCCCTTCCGTTGATTCGACGAACCTTATTTTGAAACAAAAGGCTCTCCAAGGGGCTTTTGAGGGCACGGTAGTGGTCGCTAAGGAACAGACCTCGGGGCGCGGGCGGACCGACCGTTCTTGGTATTCTCCTCAGGGTGGGCTCTATTTTTCAATTCTTCTAAAACCTACTCAATCACTTTCGACGACAGATCTTCCTCTTCTGGCCGGAGTTGCTATGTCTCAAACAGTGAAGACCTTTCTTAGCCCCGAAGACTCGGTCGGGGTAAAGTGGCCGAACGATTGTCTCTTAAATGGGAGAAAAGTAGGGGGAGTGTTGTGCGAAGTTGCAGGTGGGGCTAACGATTGCTCTGTGATTGTGGGAGTAGGGATCAATGTGAATATCCCTGTTGAAGACTTGAAACCTTTTGAACATCGTCCCTTCAAAGCGACTTCGATGTTCGCAGCCTCATCGTGTGTTCCACTTGCTGTTGACCTAGTTTTAGAGAAGTACTTGGAAATATTCTTCGAACTTTATCGAGATTACTTGTCGCGAGGTTTTAGTTTTGTAAAGAAACTTTGGGAACAAGAGTGCCTTTTTTTGGGTAAAAGTCTGGAGCTTCGAGAGACCGGACTTCCTGAGGAGAGTACACAACCTACCCAAGCCATTCGGGGAGTTTTTCTTGGGATTGATGAAAGAGGAGCCCTCGTGTTATCCCAAGACTCAGGTGTGAGTAAAAGTTATGTCACGGGAGAAATCACATGTTACTGGCCATAGATGTCGGGAATACCCAAACTTCCTATGGGGTTTTTAAGAGTTCTCGATTGGTTCATCACTGGCGAGGTGAAACAAAAGCTGTTCGCTCAGTGGATGAATATGCAAGTTTTTTAATTCCGCTTCTTCAAAATGCCGGAATCGAATTTGAAGACTTTGAAGGAGTTGCTATTTGCTCTGTCGTGCCGCCGGTCAATTTTAA
>DDPO01000027.1:3722-8270 GCA_002342225.1 Bdellovibrionaceae bacterium UBA2466
GGTGCTGACCGGTTGGCTAATACAGCCTATGCTGTACAGCACTTGAAACTTCCTGCTATTGTTGTGGACTTAGGAACCGCAACGACTTTTGATGTGATTACAGAGGATAAAGTGTATCAAGGAGGAATTATTCTTCCTGGCATCAGTATGGGAGCCGAGGGGCTCAGTCGCAAAACATCTTTACTCCCTCTTGTCGATACCGATTTCCCAAGATCGGTCATCGGGAAAAACACAGTTACTTGTATTCAGAGTGGCATTCTCTTTGGTTATTGTGATGCTATTGATGGCTTACTTAAGCGAATTCAAGATGAACTAAAGTCTTCTTGTGAAATTGTTCTGACAGGAGGAATAGCTCCGCTTATTCATCGACATTTAAGGGCTAGCACGAAGTTTCTACCCAACCTTACCCTCGAGGGGACGGAAATACTTTACCGCGAAAACATTTGACCACACATTGTTTGTTGTTTCGTGTATCCCGTCCAGAATACATCCATGTTGAGTGCCCCTTTTTGTTATCGACGTAGTTGAAGAATTCATTCCACGCAAGAGTGAGGAAGATTTCTAAGTGGCATACCCATTGCTTTTCCTCTCTAGTGGATAGCTTCCCTTTGCGAGGGCTTCCAAGTTGTAGTTGTGATGTTGGTTGAGGTTGAACATGAAGTCGAAGTTGAACACATTCTTTATAGCTTTTGCTGGTCTGTTTTTCTGGACAGTAAACTCGAGAGCTGAGACCCTTGTTCCGGTTTCGAGAGTAACTCAAGTAGCTCGCACGAGCGCAGTTCCCGCTGCGACACACAGTCCAGTGGCCACGAACAACTTGCAGCCAGTTTATCCGAGTCCTTACCCTTATCCGTACCCCTATTATGGAGCCCCTAGATTTAGCTCTTTTAGTTTTGGTTTGAGTATTGGTGGATTTGGTGGTGGCCGCCCCTTTTTCGGCAGATGTGGCCGTCGAGCCCTTGTTAGACGTTGTGCCCGACCTGTCGCCCGTTGCCGTGCTCGAAGACGTTGCTACTAATCTATAAGCTGTGATAAAACGATTCCCACTTCATTTTCAAATTGGATAAGAAAACGAAGCTGGGTATCTTTTTATGGAACACTACAATTTTGAAGAGTTAAAGCGAAACACCAAGTCCCTAACTGAGCGATTTGAAACGCTTAGGGGGAGACTTTGACGTTGAAACTAAACGTTTAAGAATCTCGGAAATTGAAAATCAAGAAGCTCAAGAGTCTTTCTGGCTCGACCAAAAAGCTGCTCAAAATATTCTAAAAGAAAAAGCTCTTCTCCAATCCACAGTGGGTAAAGTCGACAAAGCTCGACAGAAACTTGACGACACTCAAGCCCTCATTGAATTGGTAGAACTAGAACCCTCTCAAGAAAATGTGAAAGAAGTGGCTACAGAAGTTCAAACTCTGGAAAAACAGATCCGCGACATGGAGCTCGCTCAAATGTTGTCGGGCTCAAACGACTTTGCAGATGCTTTTGTTTCTATCAATGCAGGTGCTGGTGGTACGGAGGCCCAAGACTGGGCGCAAATGCTCATGAGAATGTATGTTCGCTATTCTGAAGATCAAGGCTTTAAAGTGAGTTTGATTGACCAACTTCAGGGTGAAGAGGCCGGCATCAAATCAGTTACTTTCTTGGTTCAAGGTCCTTATGCATTCGGTCTTTTGGGCGCTGAAAACGGAGTTCACCGCCTTGTTCGAATCTCCCCCTTTGATTCGAACAAGAGACGACACACCTCATTTGCTTCTGTGTTTGTCTATCCGGATATCGAAAAGGATATCGAGATTGAAGTGCTCGATAAAGATCTTAGGGTTGATACTTTCCGAGCAGGGGGAGCTGGAGGTCAGCATGTTAACAAAACCGACTCAGCTGTCCGGTTGACTCATATCCCCTCTGGAATCGTTGTCTCATCGCAAAATGAGAGGTCTCAACACCAAAATCGTGCGATGGCGATGAAAATTTTAAAGGCCAGACTTTATGAAAAAGAGGTTGAAAAAAGAAATCAAGAAAAGAAAGCGGTAGAAGATTCCAAAATGGATATTGCTTGGGGCAGCCAAATTCGATCCTATGTGTTAGCTCCTTATCGCCTATGCAAAGATCATAGAACTGAATTCGAAGTCGGAGATGTCCTCTCCGTGCTCGAAGGCAAATTACAGCCTTTTATTGAATATTATCTTTTGAACAAGGGAACGAAATGAAAATTTTAATCTCCAATGACGATGGCATCGATTCTCCAGGTATTAAAGCTCTTGCTGAAGCGGTCAAAGATCTAGGTGAAGTTTTTGTAGTAGCCCCTCACAGAGAGAGAAGTACGGCGGGCCATAGTCTCACACTGCATAAGCCATTACGGATCCACGATTTGGGAAATAACTACTTCTCAACTTCTGGAACCCCGGCCGATTGTGTTTATTTAGGAATAAGAGAGATTGTTAAAGGTCGACCGGACCTTATTTTGTCGGGAATCAATCGGGGGGCCAATTTGGGGACCGATCTCTATTACTCGGGAACTGTTGCAGCAGCAAGGGAAGGGGCTTTGATGAATATTCGAAGCTACGCTTTTTCTCTTGTGGATCTCTCATCGACCATTCCCAATTCTCCTCGAGAAAAGTTACGATTTCCTATGGCTGCTCAGTGGGCTAGAAAAGTGATCGAAGAAACGGTGAATATTTCTTTCCCTGCGCATTCGCTTTTGAATGTGAATATTCCCAACTTGGAATCGGAGAAAATCAAAGGGCTCAAAGTGGCTAGGCAGGGGTTTCGGTATTACAAAGATGAAGTGACGAAACGAACTGATCCTCGTGGTAGAGAGTATTACTGGATTGGGGGGCCTTATAAGGGTTTTGAAGAAGATCCCCTTTCTGATTGTCATGCGATTGAGGAGTCTTTTGTATCCATCGCTCCAATCAACATTGATTGTACTCATAATCAATTTTATACGACACTTCGAGAATCCCTTTAAGCTTAAATTCTGACCGAGCTATGATAGAATTGAAGTCGCTTTTCGAGTGCGTTTTCCCATTACATGTTGCTGGATTTTAAGAAACTAAAGACCTTGAGGGGGGCCTTATTGCCATGTGGAGATATGTTTTTTACATATTCTTCTCATTGTTATTTTTCCTCGTCGGTTGCGCAGGGGTGCAATCTCGCTATCACGAGGTTAAAAAAGGCGAGACCAAGCAAAAAATAGCTGCTCGTTACGGAGTCGCTCTAGCAGAATTGGAAAAGGCTAATGAACACTCGGCGAAAGGTATCAGGGTGGGAGATAAGCTTTACATTCCATTTGAGACGATTCCCGGTTGGAATGAGGGGGATGATGCATTGGATGCTGACAGCGGAACTCAAAGGGATGTCGCTAGTTTGAATCCTCGGTTTATTTGGCCGGTTTTAGGTAAGATGAGCTCTCTTTTTGGGAGAAGGCGTGGGGAAAACCATGAAGGGATTGATATCGCAGCTCCTAAAGGGACTCGAGTCTTGGCTGCCCGCTCGGGCCATGTGATTTACACAGGCAATAGGATTTCAGGCTATGGAAATATGGTGATAGTTCGCCATCCTGACACTTTAGCCACGGTCTATGCTCATCTTTCAAAAATTAATGTGAAAAAGGGTCAGTTTGTTTCGAAAGGGCAATTGGTGGGGCGGGTAGGGGAAACGGGTCGAGCCACTGGTCCCCATCTTCATTTCGAAGTTCGTGACCGGAGCCGTCCAAAGGATCCTTTAGCTTTCCTGCCAAGGGTTAAGACACACCGCAACTAATCATGCAAAATACTTCCCATCTTAAGGTTGACTGACTTAAAATAACGGACGAAAGTACGGAGCCGTTAAATGAAGAAGGATATACTTTTTCTATGTCAGAACACTCACTTACAGTATCAAGCGCTGAAGCCGACTTGAAAAATGTAGCATTCACGACGCGACTTGAAGATTTTATCAATTGGGGCAGAAAAAACTCTCTTTGGCCGCTGCCTTTCGGAACCGCTTGCTGTGCAATTGAATATATGGCGACAGTGGGAAGCCATTACGATGTTTCTCGGTTTGGCGCGGAAGTTGTGCGCTTTAGTCCCAGGCAAGCTGATTGTCTGCTTGTTTTGGGAACTGTAGTTGAGAAGATGGGACCCGTTTTAAAACAGGTTTATGATCAGATGCTAGAGCCTAAGTGGGTTATTGCTGTTGGAGTGTGTGCTTCAAGTGGTGGTTTTTATCGCGCCTATCATGTGATGCAAGGAATCGATAACATCATTCCTGTTGATGTTTATGTTCCCGGATGTCCGCCGACTCCTGAGGGAATTATTTTTGGTTTGTTGAAGTTACAAGAAAAGATCAAGAAGGGGGGCATTGTCCGTGCAAGAGACCGACACAAAATTGCTCGCTAATATTCTCCCCAACTTACCCGAGTCGATTCAAACGGCCATTTTAGCTGTTGAAGAATTCAAAGGGGAAACTACCGTGGTTCTTAAGCGAGAAAGTTTGAGAGCGGTCGTTCAGTTTCTAAAAACTGATCCTAATTTTCGTTTTGATGTGATGATGGATCTCTTCGCCATGGA
>DDPO01000040.1 GCA_002342225.1 Bdellovibrionaceae bacterium UBA2466
ATTGTTAAAAAAGGTCTCTATTATGAATTTCAAGGAGAAGTCCAGTTGGTGGAGGAGGCAATATGAAAATTAGAATTGCTACTTTTTTTATATTAATTTTATGCACACTTTCCAAATCTTTACTTGCTGACAATCTTCGATGTCTAGGAAGCGATGGTGGAACTCCGTTTTCGAACATAACCCATGATGTTTTAGCTAAACAGACAATCGTTAATTCTTCCGGTTTGGTCAGAGATTTTGTAGTTCACGAATCCTTGGGACAGATTGTTTACCGCAATGTCAGAAATCAGATTCGAGTATTGCACCTTGATCATTTGCGCGACCACTTTGTTAACTATTTCGGTGGTAAACTGTCCCGAGTTTCTGAGGATTCAAGGGGGCGAGTATTAAGTGCTCATTCACCGCACTACTTAGATACCCGTTATTCCATTAATTGGAGAGAATTTAATTTTGGTAAGCGAGTGACTCAGCATCTGTTCTCCGAAAAAGGAGATATATTCAGCCTTGAAAACATCGTTCACCAGAAAGTGGGACTACTTAAAAGCAGTAGATATTTTTTCACTTTTTCTACATTCGAAAACGGACGTCCGATGAGAAGGCAGTGTTTTATTCCCACTGGTTTTGGAACCCAGCTCACCTTAGCTCAAGGAAATCTGTTTCCCTATCTTCATTTTTATACAATCAAAAAGGGCGTTCTCGAGGAAAAAGTAGTAGTTTATCGAATGGCAGTGAATCGCGTCGGTGCTGGAACCGCTTGTCCTATCGAAGAGATGACCCAATACCCCGTCGCTAACTTAGGTGCAATCCACGCGTTTTATTACCTGAATTTGGACAATCAAGATTCCTATGCTTTCCACTTGGCAGATTCTAAGCGTAATCTCTTTTTAGATAAACCAGGTGAATGTGCTTACTATAATTTTAGAGGTAGAACCCCCATTTTTATTTCACCCAAACATGCTTTGTTTGCATCTTGGAAAAAGGGTGAGGGCCTGGGATTACACAATTTAAAAGATAAAACTGAAGTCTCTTTGTTTAAAAATGTTATTCAAAATGAGTTGGGTTCGGCAGACTTACATATCAGTGAGGATGGCAAAACTCTCTACAGTTCGTTAATGACCTCTCATGATCAAGGTGGAAAACTAATAGTTAAAACAGATCTACGAAATTTTTAGAATTGAGTTTGAATAGCTCGTTTACGCCAGAAAAGAAAAAGAGATCCAAAGCCCACTAAAACGGTACTGATAACCGCAAGAAGAAACCATACTCCAGCGTTCACACTTTTTACCATGGGCGAGTTAGGATCTCCTAGGCAGACAGAACAGGCTAAGGATGTCTCAGGACGCATCAAAAGCCATCCTAAAAGAGCCAGAAATCCAATCTTTTTATATTTTTTTAAGAACCAAAGTAAGTAGAGACTGAGAGCGGAAGCAACGACGAAAGAGCCAAAGGCGGCAACTAACATCCACGGACTACCAGTGGAGGAGTACTGAGAAAAACACCATCCGCCAAAATAGGTCGAAAACAAAAACGATATTACTATAAAGAAAACATGAAACGCTTTTAGAGACATAAAACCACTATCTCCTTGAGTAAAACTTAATCAATAAGTTGTCTGAGGTCCGTGTAATGTAAACAGCGGAATCAACATACAGAAACCAAAAAGAATAACCGTCAGCCACAAGAGGCTGTAAATAATCTTTTTCTCATCCATTAAATGCATAAAGTAAGCAGCTACTAAGCCGCCTTTCATGCTAGCCACGGCCATCGCTAAAAGTACAGCTTGGAAAATCGGGAGATGCAAATACGAAATAGCGACCGTTACTATTGTAAGGCCCAAAAGAGCACCGAAAACTACATAGTATTTTCTTACGTGCTTTTTGACCTCTTCCACTGTCATTTCGCCGTGACCCATATCGATATCTCCTTAAACTGTTTTAAATTATAACAAGTACAATGCAGGAAACAAAAAGATCCAAACCAAGTCCACAAAGTGCCAGTAAAGTCCAGCACACTCAATACGGCCAGTGAATCTCTCGGGCTCTTTTTCCCACATCTTGCTGCCGGGTCCGATGAGATAAAGATTGGTGATGATTCCGCCAATCACATGAAGCCCATGAAGCCCTGTTAATGTGAAGTAAACTGCATAAAAGGTACTAGTGGATGGGAAATGTCCGTGGTGAAATTTACTGGTGTACTCAATGTATTTGATCACCAAGAAACCAAACGATAGAAGAATGGTTAATCCCATGTTGAACTTAAATTTTTTCAAATCCTTCATTTTAAGAGCGGCCCAAGACAAAACAATCGTTACGCTCGAAGTGATTAGAAAAACGGTGTTCAAGGTAGCCAAAGGTACGTTTAAAACATCCGAACCATGAGCTGGCCAATCGGTAGCGGAAGTTCTCATGATGATCAAAGTTGAGAACAGAGCTCCAAAAAGCATGACTTCTGAGGCCAAGAACAACCACATGCCTAATTTGGCATTAGTGACCCCGGTAACTGGATGTGGTTCATCGATATAAGGTATAAGAGCTGACATTAGGCCTCCTGTACAAACTGCGGTAAAAGTTTTTTGTTTGAAGAATACTCGTAAGGTGCTCGGTAAACTTCAACTGGAGTTGTGAAGTTTTCATGAGGGGGTGGCGAACTTGCCGCCCATTCCAGAGTAGTAGCACCCCATGGATTGTTTGATTCTGCTTTTTTACCCCATTTCCAGCTTGTGGCCATGTTGTAAAGGAACGGCAATTGAGCGATAGCTAGAATCCAAGCTGATACCGACATAATAACGTTTAAGGGTTGTGCAGCCAATCCATGAGCATAAACCGTTTGATCATAAAGACGACGAGAAACGCCAGCCATACCCATGAAGAACATCGGCATAAAGACACCATTAATTGCGATGACCGACAGCCAGAAGTGGATTTTTCCAAGAGTGTCACTCATGAAACGTCCCGAGATTTTTGGGTACCAGTGGTAAACACCAGCCATCAGCGCGAACAATGTTCCGGGGGCGACTACGTAATGGAAATGACCGATCACATAATAAGTATCGTGTAAGTGGATATCCGATGCAGTTAACCCCAGCGGTAGACCCGTGAGCCCACCGATTGCAAACATGGGAAGAAATGCAGTTGCGAATAGCATTGGCACTGTGTACCTGATCGAAGCTCCCCACAAGGTTAATAAATAGGTCGTTAGAATGATCACCGAGGGCACCGAAATAATCATGGTGGTTGCTTGGAAGAATGTGCTCATAGTGACGCCCATTCCTGTCATGAACATATGATGGGCCCAAACGATAAAGGACATGAATCCTAAGAACAACATTGAGTAAACCAAGGTCTTATAACCATATAATGGCTTCTTGGTATTGACCGCGATGATCTCTCCTACGATTCCAACAGCTGGAAGAATCAACACGTAAACTTCCGGATGAGCCAAGAACCAGAAAAGATGTTGCCAAAGGATTGGATTTCCACCGCCGCTTGCTTTCCAAGCTTCACCGCTAACTACAAGTCCTGATGGCATGAAGAAGCTTGTTCCTCCTACTCTATCCATTAACTGCATGATGCCCGCGGCTTCAAGGGGAGGAAAAGCTAGCAAAAGAAGAAAAGCGGTAGTTACTTGAGCCCAGACTAGGACTGGCCAACGCATGAAGGACAAACCCTTCACTCGGAGTTGAATAGCCGTAACGATAGTGTTCACAGAGCCCAGCAAAGATGAAGTGATTAGAAACACCATTCCCAGTAGCCACATACTTTGTCCGGTAAATAATCCACCCCAAAATCCCTCTCCAGGTCCATTGACTACGGACAAAGGCGGGTAAGAGGTCCAACCAGAAGCTGCAGCTCCCGTGGGGGTCATGAAACTTAGCAACATGACAATTCCACCGACGAAGTAGACCCAATAGCTCATCATGTTTAATTTAGGGAAAGCCATATCATGGGCTCCCACTTGGAGAGGCACTAAATAGTTACCAAAAGCACCTACTGCAAGGGGAACGACGCCTAAGAACACCATGATGGTCCCATGCATAGCTCCGAACTGATTGTACAACTCAGGGCTTAAAACCCCATCTTCAGTAAAAAGTTTGCCGATGAGAGGAATCGCCTGTTTTGGGAAGGCCAGTTGCCATCTCATGAGGAGCATCAAACTGAATCCGAAAAGTAAAAAGAAAACAGCAGTAATACCGTACTGAAGTCCAATGACTTTGTGGTCAGTTGAGAAAATATATTTTCGCCAAAAAGGGAGTTCATGTCCCCCATGACTGTGATCATGACCGTGTGAATGGTTGTGTGAATCGTGTGACATTTATTTGTTCTCCCCAGTGGGCTCAGTTGCAGTTGCAGCATCACCTAATAAGCTTTTTTCTTCTTCGTTGTACCAAGCATCATATTCTTCCTGAGTCATAACATTGAAGAATCCGCGCATTTGTGTGTGACCCACACCACAAAGTTGGGCGCAAGCAATTTCAAATTTTCCTGTTTGTGTTGCTTCGAACCACAAAGGAATAGTCATTCCTGGAATAGCGTCTTGTTTTACTCTCATGACAGGCAAAAAGAAGTTGTGGATCACATCTTTAGCACTTAGTTGAACGATAATCTTCTTATTGACTGGAATGTTTAGGAAGTTAGGGCTGATGATGTCATCCACTCCGTTGGGGTCATTTCTATCGAGCCCAGTGGGGTTGGTTCCATCAATCAATTCGTTCTTAAGTTGTCCAAACTTTCCATCCCGTCCAGGATAGTGAATGGTCCAAGCAAACTGTTCTGCAGTAACTTTAACTACGAGAGCTTCGGATTCCTTAGGAAAATCTTGTTTTACTCTCGCCCAAATAGGTGCCGAGAAAAAAATTAACAAACAGGCTTCAATAATAATGATTCCTATTTCAATGTACTTAGGCAGTACGAAGTGAGCGTTGCCCGTGACGTCAGCTTCATGCCCTGGACGTTCCCTGAACTTAAATAAGCAGTAAACTAAGTAAAGACCCCATCCGATAAATAGGACGGCCATGAACCAGTGTAGTGTAGAGATTAAGTTGTCGATTTCAGCGCCATGGGTTGAAATATTAGGTGGTAGCCAAAATCCGTATTTTGGTTGTTCCATTATGTCGTCTTCCTCTCAAATGAATGATTGAGAAATTTTAAACAATTAGAAGCCAAATGAAAATTCTAATCATTAAAAACAGCACAACTCGATGAGCTATTTATGACCGCTAGAAGCTAAACACGTCGATAGGGGCTGTCAATATTTGATGACAAAATTTAGAAGAGGTTTAAAGTAGGAAATTAACATGGGATCCGAACTTAAATATTTAACTGGTTTTAACAACCATTTCGAATCTGAGGCTCTGGTGGCGGCCTTGCCCCATGGACAGAATTCCCCCCAAAAACCCCCTTTTGGTTTGTATGCGGAACAGTTGAGTGGGTCTGCATTTACGGCTTTGCGGCATGAAAATCAAAAAACCTGGTTCTATCGAATTAGACCTTCTGTTCTTCATGAAGCTTTTAGCCCGTTTAAACAGGATTTGTGGAGAACTGGGCCATTTATAGATGAGGTTCCAAATCCCAATCAAATGCGTTGGGATCCGATTATTCCCCCAAAAAAACCCATGGATTTCGTTGATGGGGTCATGACGATAGCGGGCAATGGGGCTGCGGCTCATAACATGGGCTGCGCAGCTCATGTTTATTTCATGAATAAACCAATGACCGATCGGTTCTTTTACAATTCCGATGGTGAGTTGCTTTTTGTCCCACGACAGGGAGAAGTCGTTTTCAGAACCGAATGTGGTGTTCTTTCAGTTAAGCCAGGGGAGATCGCGGTCATCCCGAGAGGAATGAAGTTTCAAGCGGGACCGTCTGGGGATGCTGCAGAGGGTTATTTGTGTGAGAACTACGGGTCCAATTTTAGGTTGCCAGGGCTAGGGCCCATTGGTGCCAATGGTCTTGCAAACCCTCGACATTTTCTGACCCCTGTTGCTGCTTATGAAGATAAAACTAGCAAGTTTAAGTTAGTGACTAAATTTCAGGGGCGATTTTGGGAGGCCGAAATCGACCATTCACCCCTTGATGTTGTCGCTTGGGCTGGAAACTACGTTCCTTACAAATATGATTTAAGTCTTTTTAATACTATCAACACGGTTAGCTTTGATCATCCTGATCCTTCGATTTTTACTGTATTGACTTCACCGACCCAAACCCCAGGTTTAGCCAATGTAGATTTTGTGATCTTTCCAAGTCGTTGGATGGTCGCTGAAAATACCTTTAGACCTCCGTACTATCACAGAAACTACATGAGCGAGTTCATGGGACTTATTTACGGACAGTACGATGCAAAACCAGATGGTTTTGCGCCGGGGGGAATGAGTTTACATAATGCGATGTCAGCCCACGGACCGGATGCCGATGCATTTAAAAAAGGAACGGAAGCTGAATTAAATCCCCATTATTATGAAAAAACTTTAGCTTTTATGTTTGAAAGTAACCAGGTCTTTATCCCTACGTCATTTGCTATGTCGACTCCCAGTCGACAGAAGGATTATTTAGGTTCCTGGCGTGGGTTGAAAAGCCATTTTGATCCCAAAAAGAGGTAATTTATGAAAGCACCCGAGACAATCTCAGAAGAAATTGCTGCTAAAGTTAAGCGAGGAGAAATTCCTCAAAGTAGAGTAGGGGAGTACCACAAACTTTTAGAAAGAATTAAAAAAGAAATTCTTCCTCATGAAGTAATCACAAATAATAAATTTTGTGCTTGGTTTAAGAACGGGCATATTGATAGAGAAGATGTCCGCCATTTTTTGGTGCAGTTTTCTGTTTTTTCTAATCTCTTCATCGAAGCTCAACTGAAAAAGACAATCAACGCTCCGACGCTCGAAGCGATGCATGCTTCGAAACAGATTTTAATGAATGAGTTGGGGGTCGTATTTAAGCCGACAAAAAAGAAAACGAGCGAAGACGTCTCTGCAGATGTCGAAAAAGATATTGTTCAAGAAGAGGGGACTGTTGATGGTGGAACTTTCTTTTTCAAAGCAGCTCATTTTGAATGGATGCTAAGAATGACCTCTCACGTTGGACTCACTTATAACGATGTTGGCAAGCGTCGAAACGGAACCAAATCGACCCTTTTCTTTTGTGATGAGCTTTGCAGAATTTATGGCTCAGAGGATACTCATGTGGGTCTAGGTGCCAGTTTTGCTGTTGAAAATTGGGCTGCAGCTGGATTTTGGAAAGAGTTGATATCGGGTTTACATGCTTTCAAAGAGCGAGAATGCCCTCAATTGCCGTTGGCCTTTTTTAGCTGGCACGACAAAGTCGAAGACCAACATGCAGCTCACACTTGGGATGAGCTTGAGGAGACTTTCTTCTCAATGGATCTTGACCAAGAAAAATTCATTCAGGCTGGCAAAGAGATGTTAGATGGGGTTAACGCTTTTTGGAAAGGCCTAGATGAAGACAGAAAAAGGCGAGACTCCCAAAGAAAAATAGCGAGCTGATTTAAAGATTATTCTTCCTCTCGATCGCTCAAAGCCTTTGGTTTTGTTTTTACCTGATGCAATTTTTCGAGCAGAGATTCAGCGATTTTGGACTTCACACCAAGTTTTTCCAACTCATCAACTGACGCTGAACTCAAAGCTTCTAGATTTCCAAAGTGCTTCAAGAGTCGCTCTCGCGTTTTAGGTCCGACACCTTTTGCTTCAAGCAAAAGTGAATCGTTCATCATTTTGTTTTTGCGTCGGGTCTGATGGCTCTTAACAGAAAACCTATGGGCTTCGTCTCTCACTTGCTGAAGCAATCTTAGTGCAGGGTTCCCTTCTTTTAAGATAATTGGGTTTTTCCGATTGGGCACAAAGATTCTCTCTTCGGATTTCTCAATTTCTTTTCGAGTAAAAGCACTTTCAGTACGAGATTTGGCCAAAGAGCAAACCGGAACATTAATTTTCAGCTCGTCTATTGCTTTCAAAGCCGATTGTAGTTGGCCCTTACCTCCATCGATTAAGAACAGGTCGGGTGGTGGGTAATCGGGTTTTGAGAGTCGCCGTAAAACCGTTTCATAAATCATTGCGAAATCATTGGGCCCTTCTACTGTTTTTGGATAATAAATTCGGTAGTGGCTTTTGAGTGGTCGTTCATCGGAAAAATGCACGAGGGCAACTGCAGGGTTGGTGCCTTGTATATTTGAACAATCGATGCCTTCAATCGAATGAGGTATCTCTTGAAGTCCTAAAACTGCCTGAAGCTCCTCGCTAGCCGACTTTTCGGATTTTTTTGTATCCGACTGGTAAATAAGTTTGGCGTTTTCATAAGCCATTCCCAGAAGTCTCAAAGGCTTTTCGGTTCTTGGTATTCGAACTTTAACTGGGTGTTCTGCTCGATGAGTGAGAAACTCCTCGACCGTCTCACGATCAGGGAAATCCTGAGCGAGCCACACTTCGGCCGGAATGAGCGAAACGGTATAAAATTGCTCCAAAAATG
Organism: Bdellovibrionaceae bacterium UBA2466; assembly: GCA_002342225.1. Classification (GTDB taxonomy): domain Bacteria; phylum Bdellovibrionota; class FAC87; order UBA2466; family UBA2466; genus UBA2466. The sequence goes on from DDPO01000040.1 coordinate 8,475, forward strand.
TCCGTATGGTTTCTTCAATCGAGTCCAACGTTAATGGAACTTTTTCTACTCTTCTTCCAATGAGTAAACCCGATCGAATAAATAGCACTGCTATCGATAGCTCACCCTCACCTGGGTAGATACCAATAACATCGATATCTTCCTGCTTCTCAGTGAGAATAGCTCCTTGTTTTTCAGTGATCTTTTCAACAGCGAGTATTTTGTCTCGTAGGTTTTTTGCTCTCTCAAACTCAAGCTTGTCGGAGGCCTCTTGCATCTGTTGTTTCAACTCAGAAACGAGTTCTCGTTTTTTCCCTTTGAGAAACAGGATCGCTTCTTGAATTTGTTTGGAGTAGTCCTGTTCATTCACGTAATCGACGCAAGGAGCAGTACAGATACCAATTTCGTAGTTTAGACAGGGGCGAGTTCGATTTTTAAATTTGCTATCGGAGCAGTCCCTGATTTGAAAAGTTTTTAGTAAAAATCTTCCAATTTCGTGAACTCCGGCACTGTAAGGGCCGAAATATCGGAGGTTGGGGTGGTTAGATAGTTTTCGTGTTGTTCGAAACTGAGGGAAGGGATGGCTAAAATCCAAAACAACGTATGGGTAATTTTTGTCATCCTTTAGTCGGATGTTATAGCGGGGCCTGTGTTTTTTAATGAGATTACATTCGAGCAGCAAAGCTTCTAGTTCTGTTTGAGTTACTTGAAACTCTATGGATACTACTCGTTTCATCAGCATTCGAGTTTTTGCTGTCAGAGTTTCTGTTTTTTGAAAGTACGAGCGAATTCGATTTTTTAAATTTTTAGCTTTTCCAACATAAAGAATTCGTTGGGAGCTATCTCGCATGAGATAAACACCGGGCTCAGTCGGCCATTCTTTGATTTGCGTATGAAAATCGTGTTGAGACATTAGTTGAGGAGTTTAACTCAAAACAGTTCGACTTGGGATAGGTAATTACTTCATATTTTCAATGGCTTCCATATTTATGCTGGAAATTGATTTTAGCTTTAGATAGAACTTTCCATCTATGAAAATGACCTATTCATTCGGTGCAATCAAAATTCTCATATTGGCTTTAATCAGTTTCTCGAGCTTAGTACAAGCCGGTGACTCGGATAAACTGATAAGTATTGGTCGCGGAACTAAATTGATTTTGATCAAAGATATCGAGATTCCCGCGAATCAAGATTACGTCGATTTCCCTATTTTAAAAATTAACGGGCCTCAGTCCGATTTTGGCAAATGGATCACCTACTCCTATGTATGCCGTCTTGAATTGAGCGACAGTTCGTTAGATCGAAGGCTTCTTCAGTCGGGAATGGAGATTGTTCTAACGGGAGAATATGAGGAAGATACCCACGCACCACAGCCCTACGGCACGATTCAAGGATTGCTTATTCAAAGTCCCTCAGCTCTCACAGGGATGACTTGCGGGGGGTATGCACAGGTTTACCACCAAACCACTTACGGTTTAGTCTCGGCCGTGGGTAATCCCTACGGACCCATTGACTTCACAGTAGAAAACTTCAAAGCTCTCTTTGCTACGTTCTTAAGGGTTGAGCGGCCTAGCCCAGTCGTCATCGATCACCGATAGTTTTAAGCGTAAGTACTAAATTTTAAGGCTCTTTTCCCTTGCTCCTAGGCAAAAAGCGTTGTACACCTTCAAGCAATTACACACGCTCCCCCACATAAACTCTGGTCTGCAGCGGAAGGTTCGCTAGCAGCCAACGGGAGCGGAGGCTAAACCGGAGGATTAAATGCCTGAAATATCAATGAAAAACATGTTAGAAGCTGGTGTGCATTTTGGCCATCAGACTCATCGCTGGAACCCCAAGATGAAGCCATTCATCTTTGCTCCTAGAAACGGTATCTATATTATCGATTTAGAAAAAACCGTTAAACACGCACGTGAAGCCTGCACTTACGTCAAAAACGTAGTGGCCGAAGGTGGAAAAGTTCTTTTTGTAGCGACCAAGAAGCAAGGGAAACAGGTTGTTCGAGAAGCTGCAGATAAAGCAGGAATGCCGTGTGTGACCGAGCGATGGTTGGGTGGAACACTCACTAACTTTACGACTATTCGCCAAGGTGTTGAGCGATTAGAGCAATTAGAAACTTGGAAAACCGATGGAACTTATGAAGCTCTTCCCAAAAAAGAGGTCGTAGTTCTTGAGCGTAAGCGTAAAAAATTAGAATTGAGCTTAGGCGGCGTTAGAAACATGCGTTCTTTACCAGCTGCTTTGTTTGTTATCGATCCTGAAATGGAACACATTGCTGTTCGCGAAGCTAATCGACTTGGAATTCCTGTCGTTGCAGTCGTGGACACAAACTGTGATCCAGATCGCGTTGATTTTGTCATTCCTGGAAATGACGATGCTATCAAGTCCGTTACTTTATTCGCAAACCTCATCTCTGAAGCTTGCTCGGAAGGTGCTGCAATATTTGAACAAAGAATGCGCACTATGACTCCGGCGGCTCCAGTAGCAACTGAAACCAAGCCTGAAGAAGCAGCAACAGCTGAAGCTGCTCCAAAAGCTCCAGCTGGTCCTGTTGTTGAGAGAGTAAAGCGTCCTGTGATCAAAAACATTCCAACTGAGATTGATTATAGAGACGAAGCATTGCTCGCAGATGATGAAACTGAAGAAGCTCCTTCTGAAGAAGCTTCCGATGAATCAAAAGAGTAACTGTTAATTAGAAGGGAGTTTTTTGTGACAGAAGCAACTTTAGTAAAAGAGCTTCGGGAGAAAACCGGAGCAGGATTCATGGATTGCAAAAAGGCACTCGCCCAGTCTGGAAATGACATGGAAAAAGCGATCGTCTTTTTGAGAGAAAAAGGACTAGCCGCTGCAGCTAAAAAGTTGGGGCGCTCTGCGAATGAAGGAAGAGTTTCTTCCTACATCCATGGAGAAGGAAAAATTGGAGTTCTTGTTGAGGTCAACTGCGAAACCGATTTCGTAGCTCGCACTGACGAATTCCAAGACTTTGTTCGCAATATTGCTATGCACATTGCGGCTGCAAATCCTAGATACTTAAATAAAGAATCGGTTCCTGCTGCTGACGTCGAAGCCGAAAAATCTATCTTTATCAAACAAGCTGAAGAGTCCGGAAAGAAAGGACCTGTGCTTGAGAAAATTGCTGAAGGTAAGATTAACAAATTCTTTGAAGAGACGTGTTTAGTTCAACAACGGTACGTCAAAGATCCAGACCAAACCATCGAAGAGTTAGTGAAAGCTCAAGTGGCTAAGCTTGGTGAAAATATCTCCATTAAACGATTTGCTCGTTATCAAGTTGGAGAAACGGCTAAAGCGGAGTAACAAGTGGTGAAACAATCCCCTCGATATAAAAGGATACTGCTAAAGCTAAGCGGAGAAGCTCTTGCTGGAGACAAAGGCTTTGGCATTCATCACGATACCATTGAGAGGATTGCGGATGAGATCAAATCCATCCACGCTTTAGGAACAGAGATCGCAATTGTGGTGGGTGGCGGCAATATTTTTAGAGGTATTGCCGGCACCGCTCAAGGAATGGATCGCGCTGCAAGTGACTACATGGGTATGTTAGCTACCGTCATAAACAGCATGGCCCTTCAAGACTGTCTGGAAAAAAGACAAGTTTATACGCGGGTTATGTCGGCTATCGGCATGAGCCAAGTGGCTGAACCGTACATACGCCGAAGAGCGATAAGGCATCTAGAGAAAAAAAGGGTCGTTATTTTTGCAGCTGGAACGGGTAATCCCTTTTTTACTACCGATACGGCAGCATCTTTGCGTGCGATGGAAGTAGGAGCCGACATCATCATGAAAGCCACTCGAGTGGATGGGGTTTACGACTCTGACCCTGAGACCAATGCGAGTGCAGTTTTGTTTAAACGATTGGACTACATCGAAGTTTTGAAGAATAATTTGAAAGTGATGGATTCCACAGCCATTTCGTTGTGCATGGACAACAGTTTACCTATTTTGGTCTTCAACTTAAACACACCAGGAAATTTGAAACGAGTCGTGCTGGGTGAAGAGATTGGTACTTTTGTAAGGAGAGAAAAGTGAGCTATTCATTAGGCGAATTAAAAAAACAGATGGAGAAATCGGTAGAGCATTTGAAGTCTGAATTCTCCAAAATGCGAGTTGGTAGAGCCACTGTTTCAATGGTTGAAGGGGTGAGAGTTGAGGCCTACGGAAATTCCATGGGTATCAAAGAAGTTGCTGCTTTAGCGGTTCCAGATTCTAGAACCATTTCCATAACCCCATGGGACAAAGGCCTGTTTCAAGATATTGAAAAAGGTATTTTAGCGGCCAATTTAGGTTTTACTCCTATTAATGATGGAAAAGTCATTCGAGTGGTATTGCCCCCTTTAACTGAAGAACGCCGAAAAGAGTTTGTGAAGCAGATCAAAAAAGAGGGTGAAGACGCAAAAGTTGCTATCCGAAATAATCGACGAGACGCAATGGAAGCTATTAAGAAAAATGCCGATGCTTCTGAAGACGAACAAAAGCGCCAACAAGACGAAGTTCAAAAAGCAACGGACCACGCAATTCAAGAAGTAGATAAATTGGTCGATTCAAAATCTAAAGAGGTCATGACTCTCTAATGAGATGGCTTCGACAGAAGAAAGTCCCCAGTGAATCTAAAACTGAGGCTCTTCTTGTCTCAAAAGTTCCTACTCACATAGCAATCATCATGGACGGTAATGGCCGTTGGGCTCAACTTCGTGGTGAAGCCCGTATCCAAGGTCACCGTGAAGGGGCCAAGCGCGTAGATGAGATAGTCACAGAGTGCGCCGAAATGGGTGTTAAGTTCCTAACTCTTTATACATTTTCGACGGAAAATTGGGAGCGACCCAAAAGTGAAGTGAAAATGCTGATGCGGCTTTTAGTCCAGAATCTTAAAATCATGGACAAAAAGTTACTAAAAAATGGCATTAAGCTCGAAGCTCAAGGTACTTTGGAAAGACTGCCCGACTATGTGCAGAAAGAGCTCGAGCGGGTTATGAAAATCACCGATGTTCCCGAGCCTAAGATGACTTTAAGTTTAGCCCTTTCTTACGGCGGACGGCAGGAAATTTTAGATGCCACTAAAAAAATGTTTTTGGATTTGAAAAAGAAGAAGATTGCGCTCGAAGAAGTAGGAGAAGAGCTTTTTAGAAGTTATCTATATCACCCCCATTTTCCCGATCCTGATCTCTTGATCAGAACGGGCGGCGACTGTCGGGTTAGTAATTTTCTTCTATGGGAAGTAGCTTACAGTGAAATTATTGTTAGAGATGAATTTTGGCCGGAGTTTACGACTGCAAGATTGAGAGAAGCCATTTCTCAATTCGGTCAACGCGAGAGAAGATTTGGTAAAACCTCGGAACAAGTGACTGGAGTTTCAAAGTCTCAAGATTTGGAGACTGTATGAAAACTCGCATTATAGCTGGAGTATCGGCTGCACTCGTCACGATAGCTCTCATCTATTGGGCTCCCATTGAAGTTGTAATGTTGACAGTCGCTTCCTGCGCCGTTTTAAGCTATCTGGAATTTGATAAACTTTTTTTCAAGACAGTGATTTGGTCTCGGCAAATCGGATTGTCGATCATGGTTCTTTTAACCTTGATGGTTCTTCGTCAGAGCCTTGAACTTACCTTTTTGCTGTTTGGATTATTTTATCTCCTGCTCGCAGTGATTCACGTGGTGAGATCCTCTTTAAATCAAACCATGCAGGAAGTTTTTCAGCATTTCTCTATCGAGTTGGTTGGATACATTTACGTTTCAGGACTTTTCGGGTTCATTGTTCCGATTCTTGAAATACCGGGCCACGGAAAAGATTATTTGATGTTTTTGTTTCTGGTCGTTTTTGTGGGCGACAGTGCAGCCTACTTCGCTGGCAAAAAATTTGGTAAACGACCCTTGGCCTCAAAAGTAAGTCCTAAAAAAACTATTGAGGGTGCTTTGGCAGCAGTGCTCGCCTCTTTGGTGGTGGCTTTTATTTGGGCTCACTGGCTTTACGCAGGTGTTGTGAGCAGAGATTATTTGATCAAGTTGTTAACAATAGCGCCTGTTTTAAGTATTTTGGCGCAATTGGGAGATTTATTTGAATCTGTACTTAAAAGAAGTCAGGGACAGAAAGATTCTGGAGCTTTTTTGCCTGGGCACGGTGGTATTTTAGATCGAGTTGATGGGCTCGCTTTTTCGACGCCCATTTTTTATTTTTATGTAACTCGAATTTTAGAGAGGCTTTGAATGAATAGCCGAACATTAGCTGTACTTGGATCGACTGGAACTATTGGGACTTATACTTTAGAGATTGTTGATAAATATCCTGGACAATTTCGGGTCGTCTCTCTTTCTTGTGGTAAAAATATCGATAAGTTAATTAGTCAGATTCAAAAGTATCAGCCTAAAGTTGTCTCCGTAGAGAAAATAGAAGCGATTAGCGATCTCAAAAAACAATTTCCAGCAGTTCAATTTTTTTCTGGGAAAGAGGGGATCTCCGCTTGCCTTGAGACTGAGCCTGTAGATGTAGCGATTGTGGGCGTTGTTGGGTTTGCAGGGCTTGAACCGACGAAGCAGGCTCTAAGACATTGTAAAATTGTGGGGTTAGCTAACAAAGAGTCTTTGGTAGTTGCGGGGACTCTTTTACAAAAAGAGATTGAAAACTCGAAAGCCGTCTGTGTTCCGGTCGATAGTGAACATAATGCCGTTTATCAAGTTCTCATGGGCAGACAGAGAGAAGAGATCAGCTCTATTGTGCTTACTGCGAGCGGGGGACCACTTCTTAAGCATCCCGAAATGCCTTTAGAAGATGTAACGCCGGCTTTTGCAGTGGCTCATCCTAATTGGAAGATGGGACCTAAAATTTCTGTCGATTCGGCAACTATGATGAATAAGGGGCTTGAAGTGATTGAGGCCCATTTTTTGTTTAAGTTTCCGGAGCCACAAATTGAAGTGTGGGTCCATCCCCAAAGTATCGTCCACGGAGCTGTGTGGTTTAAGGACAATTCGTGTATTGCTCAACTCACTAAACCCGATATGAAGTCGTCCATTGGATATGCGATGAAATATCCGGAGCGTCCGGAAAGAGTGATCCCTAAATTGACATTTAAAGAGATGGCTAAATTGGAGTTTTATGAACCCGATTATAAGCGTTTTCCCTGTCTAAGGTTGGCTAGAGAGGCGTTGCTAGCGGGCCCCAGTTATCTAGTTGTTCTAAACGCCGCTAATGAAGTTGCGGTTGAACTCTTTTTAAATGGTAAAATCCGATTCTCTGAGATTCCAATCTTTATTGAGAAACAATTAAGATTCCATGAGACTGTATCCATCACTAGTTTTGAAGATGTTATATCTCTCGATCAGCGCACTCGGGATAAGTCTTTAGAGACTACTTCTCGTTTGTAGACGCGCCGCACTTTAAGCCCATTTGTTTAATTCATTTTTGTACTTGAATGTTACTTGGGATTCTTTGGCAAATGTAAGTATTTATAATAAGATACCTTCTAGTTCTCTTCATTTGATTTAGGAGGCAACCTCACGTGCTTACATCCATCGTCGGTGTCGTAGTTCTTCTGGGCGGACTCATTTTTTTCCACGAATTAGGGCATTATTCAGTCGCTAAATTTTTTGGGGTCAAAGTTGAAATTTTTTCTCTCGGTTTCGGTAAGAAAATTTTCAATAAGCAAATCGGTGAGACCCAGTATTGTTTATCTCTCATTCCATTCGGTGGTTATGTAAAACTAATGGGAGACGACCCCTACAAAGGTGTCCCTGCACATGAAGCTGAAAGAGCATTTTGTACTCAAAAGCTTTACAAACGATTCTGCATCGTTGCTGCAGGTCCTATTTCAAACTTACTCTTGGCTTACGTGTTGTTTTCGATTGTTTTCTTTGCGGGTCAGCCCATGGTGGCTACTCGAATTGGAAGTGTTTCAGTTCATAGCCCGGCTTGGGAAGCAGGTTTAAGGGCGAAGGACAATATTCTAGAAGTGAATGGTAAAAAAGTGGTTCATTGGGTTGAAGTAGATGAAATGTTAAGACCCCTCGTCGGTCAAAAAATTGATTTAAAAATTGAGCGAGCTCAAACTGAGTTAAAAATTCCGATTGAAGTTTCAAAAGTTAAAGTAAAGAACGCTTATGGCGAAGATATCGAAGCAGGTGGTTTAAAAGGCGCAAGCCCTAACCCCTTAGAGCCTGTTGTTGGTATCTCCGATCCGAAGTCTATTGCATACACAGCTGGATTAAGAACTGGCGACACGATTACCAAAATCGATAACAAAACCATTCTTGTTTTTGAAGATATCAACGAAGCCTTAACTAACCTTTGGTCTGACAAGAAACCGATTACTATCGCGTATAAAAGAAAACCCAATCCCGAAGCCAAAGATGTTCCTGAACAGACCGTATCTCTGAATTTACCAAAGTTGTCCAAGACTCTTTCAGATTTTGGTCCGGGAACAGTTTTAGGAATTTACCCCTCAGAAATTTTTGTGCGCCAATTAAGTCCAAAGTCACCTGCTGAACAGGGTGGGTTAAAACCAGGAGACCGTTTGGTGCAGTTAGGAGACAGTCCTGTTTATAGCTTTGAAGGAATCGTCGATTATATTCAGGCTAGAGGAGCAAAAGGGGAAGAGGCCAAAATTTTGGTTGAGCGCGATGGACAGATGGTAAACTTAGCTATTAAGCCAGTCGAGACTCAACATGAAGACCCTGTGTCTCAGCAAAAAGTAAAAAAACACATGATCGGTCTTGCACCTTGGGCGATTTACCACGAACCCGATTTTGTGACTTACAAAATTAGAGAACCCATTGCTTTGGTCAAAAAAGCAGTTCATGAGACAAATGATTTAGCTCAAAAAATGGTTGTTAGTCTCGGTAAGTTGGCCATGGGTCGAATTTCAGTAAAGAATTTAGGTGGCCCTGTTCTCATCGCATCGGTAGCTGGTAAAAGCCTGGATGCCGGTATTGTTCCATTTTTACAGATGATGGCTCTCATTAGCATCAATCTGTTCTTACTCAATCTCTTTCCGGTTCCAGTGCTTGATGGTGGCCATTTACTGTTTTTTGCAGTTGAGGCAGTGAAGGGAAAGCCGGTCTCTATCCGGACTATGGAAATAGCCAATCAGATTGGAATGGTATTTATTTTGATGCTAGTTGGACTCACTTTGTTTAACGACATAACAAGGATAATTCTACATTGAAAAAAACATTCGTCTTAGATACGAGCGTTATTCTTTTTGATCCCCAATGTATTTTCAAGTTTGATGACAACATTGTTGTTGTGCCGATCACCACACTTGAAGAAATGGATCGATTTAAAAAAGATCTCACTGAGATCGGACGAAATGCTCGACATTTCGCTCGTTACTTGGATGAGATCAGAAAAAGGGGTTCACTAGCAAACGGAGTTGAGGTCGGAAAAAAGGGAACCTTAATCATTGATCTCTTTAGGGACTCGGAAAAATGTTTACCTAGCGATTTTAACCCTGAAAAAAATGATCATAAGATTCTCTCCGTAGCTCTGAAGATTAAGCAGGACAAACCGAATAATGCGGTAGTTTTTGTAACTAAAGACGTAAATCTCAGAGTGAAGGCCGATGCCTTAGGAGTTGTTTCAGTAGATTATGAGCCCTCTAGAGTGACTCTTGAGGAACTCTATACCGGTTTGAGCACTTTTGATGTCCCGAGAACTGTCGTCGATAATTTTATTGCTGAGAAGAGATACCCCATTCAAAGCGGAGGATTGCTTCCAAACTCTTATGTCATTTTAAGAGATCAGCATGATCCCAATTATTTTGTGGCTGGAAGATTTAGCTCAGCTACTCAAGAGATGATTCCTCTGAAGGTACCCGAGCAGGGAGTATGGGGAGTGAAGCCTCGAAACGTAGAACAGGCCTGCATTCTTGATGCTTTGTTGGATGACTCTGTGAGCTTAGTGAGTTTGGTTGGAAAAGCTGGAACAGGGAAAACTCTACTTGCACTTGCTTGTGGACTACAAAAAACAATCGATGAGGGAAAATATCAAAAGCTTTTAGTTTCTCGTCCCATTTTTCCTTTGGGTAAGGACATTGGTTATCTTCCCGGAGAGATCGAAGAAAAACTCAATCCTTGGATGCAGCCTATTTTTGATAACGTAGATTACATTGTTTCCTTTTCCGGAGGGGAAAAGCCTCAAAAACGACCCTCTCGTCGAGCATGGCAGGAACTTATCAATCAAGGGATGCTACAAATTGAGCCCCTGACTTACATCCGCGGAAGAAGTTTGGCTTATCAGTACCTCATAGTGGATGAATCTCAGAACTTAACCCCTCATGAAATTAAGACAATCATCACTCGAGCTGGGGAAGGAACCAAAGTGGTGCTGACAGGGGATTGTTACCAAATCGATAATCCTTACATCGATTCATCGAATAACGGTCTTACTTATGTCGTTGAAAGATTTAAGAATGAACAAATTTCTGGCCATGTGACCTTATCTAAAGGAGAGCGTTCTCAGTTAGCTGAGCTCGCAACAAATCTCCTATGATTAATGCGCCGCGGTATTTTGAGCGGATTTAAACGCTCAAAGGTTTGACATATACATATGGTCATGTAGTGTGAAGCCTCGAAAGTCTTAAGGGGTGGGCAAATGGAAAGGAAAAAAATTTCAACGACGGTGTATATTACGCCGGAACAAAATGATCTTTTGAAAGTTCTGAATCAGAAGACCAAGGTTCCGATAGCGGAGTATATCCGTGAAGGTATCGATATGGTTTTAGACAAATACCAAAACCAATTGCCAGGCCAGCTCTCTTTGCTGGGAGATGAAACTGACACTTTAACCCAATAACTTTTGATGTACCTTTGACCGATCCAACGCGCATTCGCAACTTCAGCATCATTGCTCATATTGATCACGGTAAATCCACGCTCGCCGACAGGCTTCTTGAGTTTACCGGAGCTCTCAGTAAGCGTGAAATGCGTGAGCAATTCATGGACAAGTTGGATATTGAGCGCGAGAGAGGCATCACGATCAAAGCTCAAACTGCTCGCCTCAATTTCAAATCCAAAGACGGAAAAGATTACGTTTTAAATCTCATCGATACTCCTGGCCATGTGGATTTTGTTTACGAAGTTTCTCGAAGTTTAGCGGCCTGTGAAGGGGCGATTCTTGTTGTCGATGCTTCTCAAGGAGTTGAAGCTCAAACTTTAGCCAATGTTTATTTGGCTCTCGATAATGATTTAGAAATTTTCCCGGTCCTTAACAAAATAGATCTACCCGGGAGTGATATCGATAGAGCCAAGGCAGAAATTGAAGAGATTATCGGCCTTTCGACTGAAATAGCAGTGCCTATCAGCGCTAAAGAAGGCAAAGGAATCACGGAAGTGTTGGAAGGTGTTGTAAAACATTTTCCTCCTCCAAAAGGTGACCCAAATGCTCCGCTACAAGCACTTATTTTTGATGCATGGTTTGACCCCTATCAAGGAGTTGTGGTCCAAGTGCGGATAGTGAATGGCACTTTGAGACCTGGTGACAAAATAAAAATGATGTACTCCCAGACTGAGCACGAAGTATTGAAACTGGGTGCGTTCACTCCACATCCCGAGGAAGTCAAAGATTTGGGCGTGGGCGAAGTAGGGTTTTTAACTGCGAACATCAAGACTATCCGAGATGTCAAAGTGGGGGATACCATCACCCTAGCGAAAGGTTCAGCGACTGAACCTCTCTCTGGTTTTAAAGAAGTGACTCCCATGGTGTTTAGCGGAATTTTTCCAGTTGAAAGCTCTGAATATCCCAATCTTAAAGCCGCCATGGAAAAGTTAAGTCTCAACGACAGCTCATTTACTTTTGAAGCCGAGACATCAGATGCTTTAGGCTTTGGTTTTCGATGCGGGTTCCTAGGGCTACTGCACATGGAGATTATTCAGGAGCGACTGGAGAGAGAATTTAACATTTCCCTCGTTACGACCGCTCCTACTGTGAAATATCGTGTTTTTGATACGAAAGGGAACATGGAAGAGATCGAAAATCCCTCAGATCTTCCACCAGTTCAGCATATTGATCATATTGAAGAGCCTATCGTTCATTGTACTATTCATACTCCCGAGGAGTATTTGGGAAATTTAATTAAGCTATGCGAGGAAAGAAGGGGAACTCAAACCAAACTTCACTACCATTCGCCCAAGAGAATTTTGCTGGAATACGATATTCCTTTCAATGAAGTGGTTTTATCTTTTTATGACAAATTAAAAAGTGTCAGCAAGGGTTATGCGAGTTTAGATTACGATTTCGCCCGATGGCAGACGAGTGACCTCGTTAAGATGGACCTTTTAGTGAACGGGGATCCGGTAGATGCTTTAGGATGGATTATTCATAGAGATAAAGCGTATTATCGCGGACGCGAACTTGTTGGCAAAATGAAAGAGCTTATCGAACGTCAAATGTTTGAAATCGTCATTCAAGCGGCGATAGGTTCAAAGATTATTGCAAAAGAGCGTATTGCTCCTCTTAGAAAAAATGTCACTGCTAAATGCTATGGCGGCGATATTACCCGTAAGAGAAAGCTTCTAGAGAAACAAAAAGAGGGTAAAAAACGCATGAAGCAAGTTGGCAATGTTGAGATCCCACAGAAAGCGTTTTTAGCAGCGCTATCAATTGATGATTAAGGTTTGATTAATGAATCGAAAGTCCATGATTAATCTTTTTTTGATAGCAACGGGAGTTGCTCTTTTGTTTAGAGCTTTTGTCATCGAGGACTATCGAATTGCTTCAAACTCCATGTTTCCTAATTTAGAAACAGGAAAAATGATTTTCGTTTCAAAAAGTTCATTTAGTCTCAAACTTCCATTTTCTTCTTATGAAATCATCAAGTTTTCGTCGCCAAAACGCTCTGACATCGTGGCTTTCAGTTTGCCGGGCAAAAACCAACGCACGTATGTTAAACGAGTGGTGGCCATAGCTGGTGATCGTGTTGAACTCAAAAATGGAGATCTCTATATCAATGGGGAGTTATCCAAATACTCAGATGAGGCGCCAGCCTCGCGGTTGGTAGCCAGTGCAAGTGGAATGGTGAAGAGTGAGCAGATTTTAGGTCATGAACCACATAAAGTGACCGTGGATAAAGATAAATTGCCAAATTATGGTCCGGTAGATGTTCCCCCAAATCACTTTTTCGCGCTTGGAGACAATCGATCTGATAGCATCGATAGCCGTTCTTGGGGGCCTGTTCCTTATTCGAACCTTAAAGGAAGAGTCGTTACGAGTTTTTAAAAAGAATATCCCAATCGGTTCCAGTGGGAAGGTCTCTTAATTCAATACCTTGGCTTAATAATTCATTTCTGATTTGGTCACTTGTGGCGAAATCTTTTCTGGCCCTAGCTTCAGTGCGGCTTTTGATTTTTTCTTCAATTTCTTTCGCATCAATTTTTCGCTCTACGAGAATTGATAGCTTCAGTTGATTTAAAAAATCTTGAGGAGACTCACCAAAAATGTTTAGAACTTGGGCCAATGAATTAAAAGAGTTTACAAATCTTTGGCAGATTTCCGAAGTATTGTTGGTTGGCTTAAAACCTCGTTTATCAATATAAGCATTTAGAAGTCGAACATATTCAAATACTAGCCCAATGACTTTGGCAGTATTTAAGTCCTCATCCATCGCTTCTTTCCATTTTGCGTCAAACGTTTTTCCAAATTCAGCCACTTTGTCCTCTTCGGGATTAAATGAGGATGTGTTTGCTCCAGGCATTTTTGAAGCAATTTCTGCTTTTGAAAGTGCCGTATAGAAACGGTGAAGTGCAGATTGAACTTCTCTAATGTGTTGCTCTGAGTAATCAATCGTCGAACGATAGTGACCTGAGAGAAGAAAATATCTCAAAACTTCTCCGGAGTATTTCTTTATGAAGTCTCGGGTAAGCATGATGTTGCCGAGCGATTTTGACATTTTCTCCGCATTAAAAGTTAGCATATTGGAGTGAAGCCAATATCGTGCAAAGGGCTTATGAGAATATGCTTCTGATTGTGCGATCTCGTTTTCATGGTGTGGATGAATTAAGTCCATTCCACCGCCATGGATATCAAAAGTCTCACCTAAGTATTTCATCGACATAGCCGAGCATTCGATGTGCCAACCAGGTCTTCCTTTTCCCCAAGGACTGTCCCAAGCGGGTTCTAAAGAATTTTTTTGTGGTTTCCAAAGACTGAAATCGAGAGGATCTCTTTTTTTCTCATCGGTTTGAACTCTGGCTCCCGAGATGAGGTCATCGATATTTTTTCCGGAAAGCTTTCCATAATCTTTGAAATTTCTCACTGAGAAAAAAACCTCGCCATCCGAAGCGATATAGGCAGCTTGATTGGCAATAAGCCCCTGAATGAGAGAAATAATTTCTTGAATATGATCAGTTACTTTAGGGGCGACTTTTGGCGGATTCACTCTTAAAGCCACCATATCTTCTAGAAAAGCAGAAATATATCGCTCAGAAATAGACAAAGAATCAGTGTTTTCTTCTTTGGCTTTGTTGATGATTTTGTCATCAACATCTGTGAAATTCATGACTCGTTCAACTTGATAGCCTAGAAATTTTAAGTATCTCTCAAGAACGTCATAGAAAACAAAAACTCGGGCATTACCAATGTGGACATAGTTATAAACTGTCGGGCCACATACATACATTTTCACTCGAAGAGGATCGATAGGAGTAAAAGTCTCCTTCTTCTTGGTTAAGCTGTTTGTTAGGACGAGTGGCATAGGTCAAGATTAGCTGTGTTTTTTGGGAGTTTCTTTAAGCGTGACCACAACTTGAGCCGAAATAGCTTTTCTTTCTCCGATAGGTCCTAAACCTTCCATGGTTTTGGCCTTTAGGCTCACATTAGATAGCTCGGTTCCAACCAATTGAGCGATATGCGAGCGAATGGAATCCGAATGAGGAGCTACTTTGGGTTCTTCCAGAAAAACATTAGAGTCAATTTGATGAATTTCGAACCCTAACTGATGTACTTTTTCAATAACCTCTTTAACGAATTCAGAACTGGCTCTATTTTGATGTTTGGGATCTTTATCAGGAAACCACTGACCGATATCCCCTAAAGCCAAAGCACCTAAACAAGCATCGACTAAAGCATGAAGAAGAACATCCCCATCGGAGTGAGCTTGAAGGGAAAAATAACAGGGCAACTTGATTCCACCCAAAATAATTGCACTGGGTTTGATCGTGGGAATTAAACGGTGAATGTCGTAGCCGATGCCGGTGCGCATGTTTTTGCCCTCTTGGCTTCCGATAGCACTCCTTGGAGTGTTTCTAGTTCGAAGTCATAAGTTAATTTGATATTTCGTACATCGCCTTTAAAAACGCCCACTGGGATACCATAATATTCACAGAGTGAAGCATCGTCTGTGAAGTTAAGTTCTGTGAGGTCTTTAATGCGCTCCATGAGAGAACGGATTAAGGTAAATTCAAAAATTTGCGGGGTCTGAACTCTATGAACCAATGAACGGTCTACAGTTTCTACGACCTGTTGGTCTTTTACCTTTTTCAGTGTATCGACCACTGGAATAACAGGAACCCACGCCCCATACGCTCTGTCGTAGAGACAAGATTTGATCTGATTACTCAAATCCTCTGAAATATAAGGTCGGCAAGCATCATGTATTAAGACTCGAGTCGGGCTTGGCTGTGTTTCTTCTAAAGCTTCAAGTGCTACGCGTGATGAGTCTTGTCTTCTTTCCCCACCTGCGATCACTCTGATTTTTATATTTTGGGGGTTCTTAATGTACTTAAAAATCTGGTCTTCAGCTGTTCGGATGTGTAGCTTAGGGGTTGTTAAAATGATCTGCCGGAAAATTCCCATGTCGATAAACGACTGCAGGCAATGAATGAATACTGGAACTCCTCCTAACAGCTGGAACTGCTTTGGAAGATCTGAGTTGAGGTTTTGAGAAGTTTCGGCAAAACGAGTGCCTAGCCCACCACCCAACAATATTGCATCGACAGTTATCATTAGGTTCCGAAGATAGCTTCTAGTTCTTTTTCAACATCTGACTCTTGAATATTTTGAGCTAAAGAAAGCTCTTTGACCAGCAGGGTTTTTGCTTGATCTAATAACTTACGCTCACCGAACGATAAATCTTTATCGTGTTTTAATAGGAATAAAGCTCGCATTACCTCAGCAATTTCATGAACTTGGCCTGTGTGAATCTTTTCCATATATTCACGATATCTTCTGTTCCAAGTTTGATGATCGAGAGCAGAGGTCTCTTTTTTCCTCAGAATTTCATACACTTTTTCGACTTCTTTTTTACGAATGATAGGCCTTAACCGTTGGGCACTATTATCGGTCGGTACGAATACTTTTTTGGGGGCACCGTTGTCTTGGATCTCCAGAATATAAAAGCGTTGCTTTTGCCCAGGACTAAATTCTCGTTCTTCAATTCCTCGGACAATGCCCACACCATGAGACAAATGAACTGCGTTATCGCCGACTTTAAATTGATACATTTAAATTTCCCTTATTACTGCGCTTTGGCGAATCAGCTTATAACACAAATCTTGGGGTATTGCATCACAAAACCTGTGGATGAGTTCTTTGTGGGGGTCAACAACGCCGCAAAAAATGATATAAAAACAATAACTTATTAGCTTAACGCAAATTGTAAAAACTTAGTTTGACCTTGGATTTTTGCTTAAATATAGTCCGGCCGGGAATTTCTGTGTCAAAATAATTAATCAAATTATGAGTTCAAAACCACACCTACCAAGACTCCTTTTGGCCTCAACTTCCCCTAGGCGCCGACAAATTTTAGAAAGCTTAAATTTAGTTTTTGAAGTGGTTTCACCGGGATCTGATGAGGCCTCGGCACATGCTGGAAACGTTGAACAGGTCACCATGGAGAATGCAATTTTAAAGGCTCGGAGTTGTTTGGTTTCGGCAAAATTTGAAACTGATATTGTGATTGGTTCAGATACTTTGGTTGTTCTAGATAACGAAGTGATGGGAAAACCACTGGATGAAGCCGAAGCTATTCAAATGTTAACTAGGCTATCTGGGCAGTGGCATCGTGTTGTAACTGGAGTGGCACTCGTTTCAAAAAAGTATGGGGAACTCAAGGCCCATGATATTTCGAAAATTAAGTTTAAAAACCTGACCTCGCTTGAGATTAAAAACTACGCATCAACGAAAGAGCCTTACGACAAAGCAGGGAGTTATGCCATTCAAGGTCTGGGTGCTCTTTTTATTGAGAAGATTGAGGGGTCCTACACTAATGTTATGGGCTTTCCTGTCGAAAAGTTTCTGAGCGAGCTCTCTCGATTTAGTCACATTCCTCTCAAAGAATGGTTTTCTTAAATGATATCTATTGCTGAAAATTTGGAAATTATTAAAAAGCAAATCAGCCTCGTAGCGAAGGGCCGTCCTATTCAGTTGGTCGGAGTAACCAAGCATCAACCTGCCGAGAAAGTTAAAGAAGCTATTGAGGCAGGATTGACTGCGTTGGCTGTGAATTATGCTCAAGAAGGTGATGAGCTTAGGCTATCGATCGATAATCCTTCCGTTCAGTGGCATTTTATAGGTCATATCCAAAGCAGAAAAGTGAAGTATCTGACGGATTATTTCTGCATTCAGAGTATTGATCGCTTAGAAATCGCAGAAGATCTGAATTCAAGGCTCGAGAAAGTCGAGAAAGCTATTTACGCCTTAATTGAAGTCAATATCGGCCGAGAACCACAAAAAAGTGGAGTTTTACCGGAGAGACTTAGTGAGTTTTTAGACCGAGCATCGGCACTACCAAACCTGAAAGTAATTGGATTGATGGCTATGCCCCCGATGTTACATCCAGTCGAAGATCGAAGAATTTACTTTAAAGAGATGTTTCAGTTATACCAAAAATTTCAACCTCAATATCATTTTGAGGTCCTTTCGATGGGTACTAGTGATGATTATCTACTAGCCATTCAAGAGGGGGCTACCATGGTGCGTCTTGGAACTTGTCTTTTCGGAAAGCGTTCTTTTTAAACTGCTCTCAGTTTATGTTATATTTTCCAAGAAGAAGTTTGTTACCACTCGAGGAGACCGGATCATGGACAACAAAAACTTGGAATCTCTAGCAGAAAAAATTTCCCCTACTGAACTAAAAAACAAAGAATTTAAAAAAGTAATGCGGGGATATTGTCCCGAGGAAGTTGTGTCTTTTTTAGACCAAACTGCAAAAGCTTGGATACAAGTTCAAAAGCGAGAAAAAGATCTGCTTCAAAAAATTGAATCTCTCAGCGCTGAAATTTCTCATTGGCGACAAAGAGAAGCTGAAATAGCGAAGTTCAAGCAAGATGCTATTAAAGAAGCAGAACAAATAAAAGAGGATGGAGCAAAAGAAGCTGAGAAATTACTCCATCAAGTAGAAGAAAAAGCACAAGAGATCCGCGGGAAAACTGAGGAGTGGCTTGCTGAAGTGATTAATCGCGTACAAGAGACAGAGAGACAAAAAACGAATTTTATGACTGCATTCAAGTCTGCATTGGACAGTCATTACGAACTGATTAAACAAGATCAACAAATAGCCCAGCCCTTAACTCATGAACTTGATGCTTTTCTTAAGTCTGTGATGACGGGCGCGCGGACTCACTAATCGGCAGAATTGCCGGTTTGAAGAGAGTCTGACTTTATCCATCCTGCAATGGGTTTCATAATCTGAAAGTAATCCTGTCTGCTATTTCCATATTCGACTAGAGTTCCTGGAGGAAGTTTAGTTAACTCCTCTGGTTTTCCTTGATTATTGAAAGTGATAACCGGTTTATCCTCACTTCCAGAGATGACCCCCAGCGAACCTTCTGAACTATGAAGAAAAAAAACAAACAAACCAAAGAGCCAGAATGTTCCTATTGAAAAATAACAAACCCAAGCTTTTGGAGTTTTGTGGATTTTAAAAATGATCAAAAAAATGAGGATCCAGGCACCGATGAGCCCTGAAATCAACGAAACGTTGTTGGGCAATAACATTCTAAGAATAAAAAATGTACGAGAAGGGATGTTTTCCCTGATACCGAGTTCCGATTGAATGTTTTGAAGAAGCTTAATATTCGTCCATCTTTTTGAAGCTGAACTTTGAAGTTTTAAGCTTTCCATGAAATACAAAACACTGTCGGCGGGTTGTTTGATTTCCCATGAGCAGATACCCAGATTAAACTGCGCCTCTGCAGATTGGATATTCTGTTTCGCTTGCTGTGCGACCCAAGTTTTCAAACTTTGGCAGGCTTCAGTGGGTTGGTTGTTATTAAATTGTTCAAGAGATTGTTTCCACAAATTATCGGTTGTGCTGCTACTAAACAGCTTCAGGGGGAGGCAAATTAGGCACACGTATACCGAGGCTGCTAAGCTTCTCGCCGAGAGTAACTTTGAGATTTGCACGATTAGTAACGGACTTCGTATTTCTCTTCTAGCACTTGAACCAACAGACGCAGTTCCTGCAAACGCTCTTCGAGGTCTTTGGTTTTTTGCTCAAGAAGCTTAATACGCTCATCTTTTTCTCTAAGAGCATATTCATAAGCTTCACTGACCATCTGAAAAGCATCTTCGTCTGAGTTCGATCGACTCGAGGTAGGTTGCTTTTCAGGTTGTTTCGCAGGAATTAATGCGTTCCGAGTCTCAACGGGGCGCATATCTCCAACTTCTCTGTTAGAAAAGAGGATGAAATATTTACCTTTGTCGAGTCGGTACGCGATGCTGTTACTTTTTATCTTCCGGCGAATCGTGCTAAGAGACATTCCACTTTTCACTGAAAACTCAGTGATGGGAAGCCAATTTCCATTACTCTCAATGCACGTATCAAGGACATGCTGTGACATGAGAGCTCCTTCCAATATGTCTTAATTATAACCTAGAGATGTCATCTGTTAAATATGGTAGAATGACAGTAGTAAAGCTTTTTAAGCCTTCTCTTGTTTTGCACACCGCTTCAAAAATATAAGATCATGTATAAGACTGTTTTAAAATACTTTTTTATTGTTTGCGCTGTGTTGATGATTGGGCAAATCGATATCGACCGGAGAGCTTTGGGGGATTATTTCTCCTCGGGTGTTAAAGATGCCGGGGAATGGGCTCTAGATAGGTTGGCCGAAAATCCATTGATTGCAAAAATCTCTCGTCCTCATGGATTGGAAAATTGGTTTCCTTTAGGACAGATGAACAAAAAGGAAAATCCATTGCATGGGCAGAGAGCTTCCGTGGGTTTTTCGGAGCTCAATAGCGTTGAGGAGATCGACGAAGAGGAAGCAGATATTGATGCCGACGATTTTTTTGAAAGTGAATTTTTGGATGATGCAGAAAAAGAGGCAAGTAGTTCTGAAGAGAATGCCGTCATGGCCATTTTACCTTAAGAGGGCGTATGGAAAAGAATCAATTTATTAACCGCAGAAAAGAACACCGACTTCCTTATTTTGACAAAATTATCTATACAGACGGGAAAAAAAATCTAACGGCTCATGCCATTAACCTTAGTAGGGGTGGACTGTTTCTAACTACCCTTGATTCTCTTCCAATCGACACTACGGGGTACTTAGCCTTTATGCTCTCAAGCCACCCGAGATCGATTTGTATCAGGGCCAGAGTTGCTCACGTCGTTTATGACCGTCAGAGGTCCGAAGTTGAGTGTGGGATGGGATTGCAATTTTTAGAGCCCACTCAGGCACAACTCAACTTGCTCAGTCTTCATATGTTGAATGATCAGAGCAATTATTTAGCTTTGAAAGAGATTCTTAAGGATGAGAAACCTAATGCTCTAGCGGTGAAGCAACTTAAAATGAAGTTGCCCGGCTTGCAACATTACGATCTTTTGGGACTTCGATATCGAGTTAATCGGATTTGTACTTTGTTTGAATCTCAAGACGTGTCTAATTCCTCTACAGCTGCATAGTAAAAAATAAATACAGTTAAAAAGAGTAAGCCCCTAAAAATACAGTTGTTTCTCAATTCAAAAACGAAATGACCGGTATAAGTGTAGAGTTGTCTCTTTTTTTTTCAGTTTTTATCACTTCTACGAAGACTTTTAGAACACATCAAAGTTTCAAGTCGTTAGCAAATAACACACAACTTGGCTCTTCCCTTGCACTTGTTCTGGTCGGAGACCGAATAAGATTTCGGAGAGGTGTATGAAGGGGAAGTTAATTAATTTAATGCGAAAATGGTGGCTGATGGCCTTAGTTTGTACTCTGGCCTTATCTCTCACAAGCTGTGCTAAAAGAAGAAATTTCAACTTAAGCGGAGCTTATGGATTTACTCAATGCGATGGAGCGAATTGGAGCTTTGATGTTTATACGATTCGTTCTCAATCTCAGCCTGGAACTTTTGAGTTGCTCATTATGCCTGTAACTATCGATACTCCTGGAGATATCGCTTCCGTTACTATCGCAAATCAGCAAAACGGATATCGACAGCTTGTTTCACAGGTGGTTTTGTACGCTGAGCAGGAAATTTATGCTGGAGTTCTAACTTCGGCAGATCTTAACAACTACCCAATTTTGGCGATCACCAATTTTGATCCGAGTACGAACTTCATCAATCAGAATGCTCAGAAAGCTTCATTCTGTGAAATTCCATTGCCTGGCGATGGAAACGTGCAAGGTCAACAACAGTATTATCCCTACTAAAACTAACTTTTTGCTGGGTCTTTAGGAAGTATCTTGAGCCCTAGCTCGAGGAGCTGTTTCGAGTCCACTACCGATGGGGCTTCACTCATCGAGCATGTTGCTTTCTGTGTTTTTGGAAACGCAATAACGTCTCGAATAGCATCTGTTCCAGCTAAGAGCATGGCAATACGGTCTACCCCTAAAGC
This sequence comes from Bdellovibrionaceae bacterium UBA2466, assembly GCA_002342225.1. Taxonomy (GTDB): domain Bacteria; phylum Bdellovibrionota; class FAC87; order UBA2466; family UBA2466; genus UBA2466. The sequence continues at coordinate 30,218 of DDPO01000040.1, forward strand.
AATTCCACCGTGGGGTGGAGTGCCATACTGAAGGGCTTTTAAGAAGAAACCAAACTTAATTTTGGCTTCTTCAGGCCCAATACTTAAGACTTCAAACATTCTTGCCTGTACTTGAGGGTCGTAGATTCTTAAACTTCCCCCACCAATTTCGAAACCATTCCAAACAAGATCATAGGCGCAAGCCCTAACCGAAGCTAGGCTTTCTCTGTCATTTTTTTCTAGAAAAATATTGAGATCTTCGGGATGGGGTCGTGTGAAGGGATGATGAGCCGCATAGAATCGCTCATCTTCCTCGTTAAACTCAAGAAGTGGAAAATCGGTAACCCACAAGAACTCCTGTCGGCTCTCATCGGTGTAGCCAAATCGTTTTCCATACTCTAAGCGAAGAGCACTTAAGGCGTTATTAACCATTGTGTCTTTTCCACACATCAAAAACAGCATTGCTGACTGCTTGAATGGTAATTTAGCTTCGATCTCTTTCTTTAGATTGTCGTCGAAAAATTTTGCTTGGGGTGATTGCCAATCCCCCGGGGTTTTGATTCTGATCCAAGTGATACCCTTAGCTCCAAAAGGTGAAACTTTCTTTAAAAGTCCGTCCAACTCACTTCTTGAGAGAGGTTCTTTTTCTTCGAAACAGAGACCTTTTAGGATTCCCCCTGTGGAGAGTGCAGCTTGATAAACTTGAAAACTTGTCCTTTTTCCTTCCTCGGTTAATTCAACCAATTCAAGAGAGTTTCTTAAGTCAGGCTTATCACTTCCGTATTTATCCATCGCCTCTTTGTATTTAAGCCTTCGGAATGGAACTGAGATCTCTTTGCCAAGAACTTCTCGCATTACTTTTTGCATCATTCGTTCGTGAACATCTTGGATGTCTGTTTCATCGATAAAAGACATTTCAACATCGATTTGAGTGAATTCAGGCTGACGATCTGCTCTCAAATCCTCATCTCTAAAACAACGTGCGATTTGGACATAACGGTCAATTCCACCAATCATACAAAGTTGTTTAAGGGTCTGAGGAGATTGTGGAAGCGCGTAAAAAAGTCCAGGGTGTACTCGACTGGGCACTAGGTAGTCTCGGGCACCTTCGGGAGTACTCTTGTAGAGAATAGGTGTTTCGATTTCCCAAAATTTGTTTTGATAATAAAACTCTCGAGCAGATTTAAGAAATTCGTGTCGAATTCGTAAGTTGTTCTGCAAGTTCTGTTTTCTGAGTTCTAAATATCTATAACTTAATCGCAAGCTTTCATCGACTTCGCCAGCACTGGGACTGTCCTCATGTAAGGAAAAGGGCAGCTGAGCAGCTTTGTTAAGTAATTCCAGCTTTGAAACTAAAACTTCAACTTCACCAGTGGCTAGATTTTTATTCTCCATGCCCTGAGGACGTCTTCGAACTTTTCCTTTGATAGCTATGACAAACTCTTGTCGAAGGGTACCTGCAATATCCATGGGGGAGTGGTCAGGGTCGAACACAACCTGAGAAATACCTTCTCTATCTCTCAGATCGATGAAAACAACACCACCATGGTCTCTCCAGCGATCAACCCAACCACACAAGGTGACCTCTTGTCCTTCAAGAGATGAGCTTAATTGTCCGCAATAGTGAGTTCTTTTAAGGTGCATGTTGTGCTCTCCTCAACAATTCGTTCTCTAGGGAAGCCAATGGAATGTTTTCCTGAGAACCTTGTTTCATGTCTTTTAAAACAGCGATGTTATTTTTAAGTTCTTCATCACCCAGTAGGAGTGAATATTTTGCATTAACTCGGTTTGCCTGTTTTAGAAACCACTTCAAACCTTTAGTTTTGTCGTACGACATATCACACCAAATACCATGACGTTTCAGTCGAAGACTTAATGGATAAAGAATTTCAAAAGCTTTTTCGCCAATCGGGGCAAAAAAGAAAACAGGTGCCGAAGCTGTTTCTGGGAGTAATTGTTTCTCTTGGAGCGCAATCATGAGTCTTTCCATTCCCAGACCGAAACCGACTGCAGGGAAAGACTCAGCTCCAAATCGCGCCGAGAGCCCATCATATCTTCCACCGCCACCCAGAGCATCTTGAGCTCCTAAAAGGTTAGAAGTGAACTCAAATGCAGTTCTTGTGTAGTAATCGAGACCCCTTACAATGTAAGGGTCTTCCTCGAAAGTCACATTGGCTTTAGTAAGGCAGTGCTTCATTTTTTCGTGGTGAGCTTTGCAATCAGCGCAAAGGCAATGAGTTATAAGGGGGGCCGACTTCGCAATATCTCGACAAGTTTCTCTTTTACAGTCGAGAATTCTCATGGCAGCTCGATCAAAACGTTTTTGGCATTGTTCACAAAGCTCTTGAAGTTTAGGTTTGAAAAACTGCTTCAAAGTTTCTTTGTAGGAGTTGCGGCATTGATTACATCCTACGCTGTTGACTCTTACTTGATATTCAGAAATCCCAAAGCTTTTATAAATTTGGTCTAGAACTGTTATAAGTTCTGCGTCCGCTTCTGGTGAAGCATCATTAATAAGTTCAGCCCCAAATTGGTGAAATTGTCTGAGTCTTCCTTTTTGAGGACGTTCATGTCGAAACATGGGCAGATAGTAAAAAAAGCGGCTAGCTTGTCCCGAGGAATTTAAACGATGTTCAATAACAGCTCTCATAAACGAAGCTGTTCCTTCCGGTCTTAATACGTAAGTTTCAGAATCGGTGACCACGCGGTACATCTGTTTTTCTACTATGTCGGTCTCATCACCCACAGTCCCACTGAAAACTTCAATTTTTTCTAAAACGGGTGTGCGTATTTCAGAATATCCGAAGGACTTAAAAATCTCTTTAATCTTGCCTTCGACATGGGACCATTGGTGAAGTTCCCCACCAAAAAGGTCACTCATTCCTCTCACGCTTCGGATTTCCAATCGTTCCCCCTAAAAAGTTTAAACCATAGCACCGAAGCAACCGTCTGAAAACTCTTGAATCCATGGCCAAATTCGTCTTAGTTTTCGACATATTTGGCCAAAACACCTACACCCACCGATTTTTACCAATTTGAGCATGTTTTCAGCGATTAAACTGTGCCTGAATCCCGATTGTCTACACTTTGGTCGATTTGAGCCCATTTTGAGAGCTCATTTTGAGCCTATGCGGTGGGCACTACAAATGCAAACTTACAAGGTCAACAAGGTCTTTTGCAGCAATGACGGTAACTACACTTAAGATAATGACCCGGTTTATCCATTTAGCCACCCTTATTGGGCTTGTCAGCTGTGGCCGTTTGGTTACTGAGTGCGGAGGGGCGCCGCTAAACATTGAACGATTGCAGGCTATTCAATCCACCCAATTTCAATCGAACTCTAAAGCTGCCCTCGTTACACCCAATCCTCTCGATGCATCGGGAAACGTCTACTTGCAGGCTCTTGATTCAGTGGTGGGAAGTTTTACCGGAGCCTATTTTCTACCTGGGCTAATGAACTCCAACCGCCTAGAAAATAATTTTCTCAAGATTCGAATTAGTTCGATCTCAGATAGCCTAGATAGTTTGGCAACCCCTAATTCGAGTGGTGAATTTTCTTTTCCCATTTCCGATATTCGTTATGGTCAAGCCATGGCTTACCATAGCTTGTCAGCAATCGATTCTTACGTGGAAGCTCTAGGGTTTCAAACCGATAAAACACGTCCCCTATACGTTATGGTAAAAGCAGAAGGATCCACGAGCAATCCTGCTGAAGTGAACGCTTTTTATAATCATAATATTTTTGAATCGGGGCCGAGAGAGATCAGAATCTTCGGGGAGACACAGCATTCCGCGTGGCAAGACCGAGACATCTACTGGCATGAGTTTGGGCATTACGTTCTTGAAAGCGTTACTGGGTCACGAGGAGTTGATTTAGCGGGAGACCTTGGAGCTAGCTTCACTGAAGGAAGTGCTATTCATGAGTGCTTTGCTGATTATGGTACTGAGAGCTTGTCAGGAAGAGGTTACATAGGTCGGTGGTTAGCGCGAAACTTTGAAGGTTATGCTCCCGGACAACCTCTACGTGTTGCTTATGATCAGAGTGATGAATTTCAAAATTTTAGATCTGTTGTGAATTTTGACCCAACAGGAAAAAATCTCGATCGATATCGTCTTGGAGAGTGGTGCTCGAGAGTTCTTTGGGATATCAGGACTCAATTGGTATCTGAAAACCAGGAGGAGGGAAGATATTATGCAGACCGAACGATCTTGGCTGCAGCTTCTTTGCTCAAACGAAACACTTCAATCAGCGATCTGAAAGAAGCCCTTTTGTACGCTGATCAAGAGCTTAACTGTGGTATTCACTCCCGATCGATTTCAGCTGCATTTACTTCCAGAGGCTTTCCCGAAGAAGTTTCAAACTTAAGCAAACCTCTTTCGTTCCAGGGCACAGTCGTTGGGACAAACCAGTCCCCGACTGAAGATTTAAGAGCTTTCTCGGTACAGTTTGTATTACGAAATTCAAATTCTCAAACAGCTAGAAATGTAAGGATAGCCATTGAGGCTCCTAACGGTGGTTTCAGTCCTTATGTGGCTGAGCAGGCCTATGGTGATCTTGGGCCAGGCAAAACAATAACAGTAGGGGGAACCGGAGCCCTGCCCTTAGATTATTCGGTCATAGGACTTGTTTCAAAAACTGTAAATTTAAGAGGGATAAAAGTCCTGATTCGAATAAAAATTGAGAATGGACCTGAATCAGTGAATGAAGTGATTTTATGAGAAATTCCACGGCAAGACATTTATTATTGATAGTTCTCATTCTGGGTGCTTTAGTTTTTTTTAGAGAAGAAAAATCAAATTTGCCTTTCAAGGAACTTCGTGAGTTAGAAGCCAAGATTAAATGGAAATCCCAGCCGACAGAAACTCAGATGACCACGGACTACAATCTAAAGACGAGTTTTGAAAACGATTTGTCTGAAAAAGCAATATCATCAGCAAATCAATTTATTCTGAATAACCCCAAATTATTTTCTATTCAAAAGCACCATCAATTAGCTGTTAAGACCAGCTCTAATCCGTTAGGAACTCATGTGAGCTACCAGGTTTATCAGGATGGATTTGCAATTCTTGGGATGAATATTGATTTAATCGTCAACCGAGTGGGACTAGTGCGACTTGTCTCAAATCAATACCGACCTATCGACAGAATAAAAGTCGATCAAGCTAATTGGCTAACTGTTCCAGAAATTTTTCAAGATCAGACAATAAAATTTAAGTTGAGTTCTGAAAGAAGTGAAGAAGAAAAAGATAATGTTGCTATTTGGATCTCTCCCAATTCTTCACAACCGGAGCTAGTATATGTGGTTTCTGTAGTAGACACTCAGCAAAAACAAAAAGTGCCGGGACAAGCTTTGTTCAGTGTTATCACTGGTCAGCTTATTGCCCGACACTTTCCAAGATCTGAATTCAACGAGAAGCCGCTTTAATTTCTCAAAGCTATAGCGTCTTTAGGAATTTCGTTGGGTGTAGCATTTCTGTCTGTAAACACTCGAACATGCACTGATTCTCGAATAATTTTTTCCTGCGGAGCGCCTTGCTCAGCTTGAACAGCAGCATCAGTTCGACAAATATAGCCTCGGTTAAATTGACTTAATTGTTCAACAGAAAATTCGCAAGGGGCAATAGTTACCCCGGAACGAGTAATAGAAACTGTAAATTTAGTTGAATCACTCTGAACAAAAGCCCATGGAATTTCTAATGTACGATTGATTTCTTGGCTTTGTCCATTACTGATGGGCCAACGATGTCCACCCTCGGGAAGAGTTACTTTGGCACCATTAGGAAAAGCAATTTCGATCTTAGTGTTAAAAACTTTGTCTTGGGCTTTACCGGAGTTTTCCAAGTTATATTTTTGTACTGTTAAAAAGGTGCGGAAAGGTTTCACTTCTTTGATTACTTGGGTCGCTGGTTCGTAGGCTGGCTCTTCTGCGTGAACAGAAAAGCTCATTCCCGCGGCTGCTATCAGGGTCAGTAACAAGGTTGTAGGTGTCATGGTTTCTCCTCTCAATTAAGTTGCATTATTTTGCTGGGTACTGAAAAGCTGTTGATAATGTTTGATTGATAACGTTGATCCAATTCGATCTTGTTCGGTTCCCGGGTAGTTGCGGGTTCCATCCAAACATCGGAAAAGGACTCAGTTGGCTGATCTTAAATCTTTGAATATTGGGATTTTTGCTCTCGAAGTAGATTTTAACGAAGTCCATAATAAACGGTGCTGGGTTTGCAGCCTTAAAAAGGGCAACTCGATCCGTACTGGTAAGAACAATTCCAAAGACATTCATTTGTGGTTGGTAGATGAAAGCTCTAGCTGGTTCTGTAGGATTTGTAGAAATATTTAAAGATAAATTTCCAGCGGTAAAGTTGCCAATTCCGCGACCTTTAATAGTAGGGTTGACTGGATTAGCTGTTCGCCCCTCTTGACGACTGACCTTGGGGTATACAGTCGAGGGACTGGGAGTTATTGTGTAATCATAAGATTTTTGGTCGACGATCGTAATCGTTGCAACTCCCGAGAGGTTTTCAGACATCGTTTTGAAAGCTGTATTTGAAGTTGCTGAAAAAATAAGAGGGTTTCCCGGTAGAGCATCCTCAAAAAATACGATTGTTTGAGCTATATTCGGAGAGCCCGACGATGAAGGTTTCGAAGCGGGTGTCTCGGAGGGTTTAGCACCTTCTTTATTTCCACAACCTGAAATTAGCAGAGTTGAGCACAGTCCGATAATGACAGCCGATGCTAATTTCCAATGTCTGCGCCATATTGAATTGTTGGTGGTTATCAAACCCACTGGAATCTCCCCCTAAGCCGCTTTTTCAGGTCTCAACGGCCTCTGAGTTCCTAAGCAAGTGCTGTTCCAGCCTGTTTTGAGCTTAGACAGATGACGATGTTTTTACGAGAGAGACAATTTACGTTAGTGGAGCTGACAAATATGGGTAGTCAAACGTCAAAATTCTTTCCACACATTTTTGTCACAGGCTTCATTTTCAAAATTCCCAAATGGTACAGTTGTTGAATGTGGGGCTGTGTGAATGTGGGGGGGACGTTGCATGAAACGCAAGTCGAAAAAGATTTTAAATAGTATGTTTAAAAAAGGTAGTCGGCCCATTAAGTTGATTCTACTTGGGGCTGTAACCTTTCTGCTGAGTACAGGTACAGCTTATGGAACCTTAAGATTCCCAGTTGTGAGTTTAGAACGGTCTACAGATGGAATTATAGATTCTTATACTGACTATCTGAAGTTTGCTTTGGAAGTAGGTCGAGAGAGTGACCGAGAGAGTGCTCAGAAACTTGTAAAAATATTTGAGGTTTTAAAGAAGAAAAACCCCCGTGGAGCCGCTCTATTTCTTAAAGGTTTGAGATTTGAAATGGTTCAAAAAATTGAACTGATGGGAATTGATCCCCGTGAGATTTCAAGTTCCAATGCCATTATGAAAAGATGGGTTGGTAAATATATGAAAGAGTGGGTTCGAGAAGCCGACGAACATCTCTTCAGAGCTCAAAGCGCTTCCAAAGCTGAACTAGCTTTATCTGAATAGTTAATCTTTCATTTTAAGCTCGGTATATTTTTTTGCGTTACCCTTTGAAAGCTTCACTGGGTAACGCTTTGCATTTTGTTTGAGCTTTTCGATGAGTGCCTTCTCTAAATCAACGTCTAATCGGTCTGCAATTCTAAGAGTGTAATAGAGAATATCTGCTAATTCGTGTTTGATCTGGATTGATTTGGAAGCAGTTTTCATGACTTCAAATGATTCCTCAGGCGTTAGCCATTGAAAAATTTCTACCAACTCTCCAGCCTCGCCAGCCAAGGCCATACTGAGGTTTTTGGGCGTGTGGAAAACATCCCAATCTCTGTCTTTTACGAACTTTCGTTGGAGCTCTAACAATTTATTGATGTTGAAACTGTATTTTTTACCCATGAGATATTAGTAAAAAGTATCAAGTGAATTGGCAATGTCTGCTTGCTTGTTTTTATAAATTTCATTAACTTGAATACACTTTGAAAATCGCTCTTGTTCATAATGCAAAATTCCCAGTGAAGGGCTATGGAGGAACTGAACGCCTTGTTTGGTGGATAGCGAAAGGTCTTCATGAAAAGGGTGTAAAAGTCGTTTTGTCCTGTAGCGCAGGGAGTGAGTGTCCTTACGCGGAAGTCGTTCCCTTCAATGACCAAGAACCTAGGAAGTTATCATCTGATCTGATTCATTACTTTAATACCCCCCCGGAGATTCCTGACTACCCACATCTTGTAACGATTGGTGGAAACGGTAAAGTTGGAGAGAGATACTCCATCAATACAGTTTTTGTGAGCCAAAATCATGCCTATCGGCATGGAGCGTCTGCGTTCGTTCACAATGGAATTGATCCTGATGAATATCGATTTGAAGTAAATCGCGATAGATATTTAGTTTTTCTAGCTAAAGCCGCTTGGTCGGTCAAAAATGTAAAAGGAGCTATTCGTGTTGCCCATCGAAGTTCAAGAGAGCTCCATATCCTCGGAGGCAGTAAGACGTTTTTTAATGGTTGGCGGGGTATTTTCTGGGAAGGAATTTTAGATGGGGACCTGAAAGCTCGTTGGTTATCTCGAGCTGCGGGGCTTTTGTTCCCTGTTCGCTGGCACGAGCCCTTTGGGATTGCAGTGGTTGAAGCCTTGGTGAGTGGAGCACCTGTTTTAGCATCTCCTTTTGGCTCCTTACCTGAGCTAGTGAATTCAGAAGTAGGAAAAATTTGTTTGACCGAATCTGAAATGATAGAAGCCGTCGAACAATTAGAGACTTTCTCTCCTTCTGTGTGTCGAGATTGGGCTTTGTCTAAATTCCACTACAAAACCATGGCTGAAAAATATATTTCTTATTACGAGAAGGTTTTAAGTGGTCAAACACTTAACAAAATTCTCCCTATGGTGACAGCACCTACGGGGCAAATGCTTGATTTTAAATAATTAAAACTAATGGAGTTCTTGAACGGGTTCGTTCCAAGTGTTTCCGGAAAAAGTAAAATACTCGAGCTCTGACCACTCAAATGTCTTTGTAGATTCGTTATAAATACGACATCGATTTACAGGGTTTGCGTATAAGTGAATACTAATGGCCGGTTTTCTTGAGGCATTCGCAATAGAGTGAAGGGCCATACCGTCATCAATGTAAGACGGCGATTGGCCTGCCGAGATAACTTCGGCACGTCCCATGGCTTTTAACTGATATTTTTTACCCTCAATTATAGGACCCACCGGTTCATAGTTTTTGAAAGTTAAACTTCCTAAGCCCATCATGACCCAGCAGCGTTGAGAGGCGTGGTCGTGGATCGCAGTTCTTTGCTCTGGAAGCCAAGTTAGGACTAAAAGCTCGTAAAAATCATTTTTGGCAATCAGGTTTCGACCGTAGGTTTCCTCCCTAAAAAACGTGTAAGGAAGAAACTCTTCGTGATCTATTTGATGATTTTTTAAGTATTTATCGACGACATCTGTTTTAAATGTCTTTGCATCTTGTTGATTAAGAAAATCGAGAAATTCTTTGAGAGATGCTTTTTTCATTGGATTGAAAAACGATAGCACAGCCCGATCAAAAAAAACAATCATGGAATGTCAAAACTTATCATGGATTTAATGCGGTGGGCTATTGGTTTTGATGGTCTAGGGCAAAGTTGCTAAATCGTCGAAATTCGAATAGGTTGGAAGCGTTTCAACATTTTACGATTCTAAGGAGAACTCAATGGCAGCGACAAACAAAGAACGAGGCTATAAAAAACAACTGTTAGTATTGCCTTTTGACCACAGAGCTTCTTTTCAAGAGAAGATGTTTGGAATTAAGGGCGTAGCCAATCCTGAACAAACAAAGGAAATTGCTTCCTATAAAGACATCATTTTTGAAGGTTTTGAGAAAGCGGTTAAAAGCGGTCTTCCAAGAGACATTATGGGAGTCTTAGTTGATGAGCAGTTTGGTGAAAATGTCATCAAGCGGGCCAAAAGTGCTGGTTTTACGGTCTGCATTTGCGTGGAGAAAAGTGGTCAAGATGAGTTTGATTTTGAGTATCCTAACTATCAAGAGCACATCGAAAAATATCAACCCGATATCATCAAAGTATTAGTCCGATACAATCCTGAGGGTGATCGGCAATTGAACGAGAGACAAGCAACCAAACTTGCTGAACTTTCCAGATATTTAGATAAAACTAACAAAAAGTATATGTTTGAGCTTCTAGTTCCAGCCACAAAAGAACAATTAGACCGTTGTGGTGGAGATAAAGCCGCTTATGACTTAAACGTTCGTCCCTCTCTGATGGTTAGAGCCATTGAAGAGCTTCAAAGACATGGCGTTGAAGCCGATATTTGGAAGCTTGAAGGTCTTGATAAGCGAGAGGACTTTGAAAGAGTCTGCGCAGCTGCAAGACAAGGTGGCAGAAACGATGTCGGTTGTATTGTTCTCGGACGTGGTGAAAATGAAGCCAAAGTCCGAGAGTGGCTCAAAGTGGGTGCTAACGTTACTGGAGTGATTGGTTTTGCTGTAGGCCGAACGGTGTTCTGGGAGCCTTTGAAACTCTATCGAGAGAAAAAGTGCACTCGCGAAGAGGCTTCACAGAGAATGGCAACCACTTATGGGAACCTCTGTAAGTTGTGGTTAGAGGAGCGAGCTTAGTTCCTTAAAGCCCTAAGCTTTTTAAAAATGCCTCATTACTGGGTTCTCTTTTTAGAAATCCAGTGATGAGGTCCATGGGTTCTTTCTCTCCGCCCGGTTTTAGAATCCATTCGAGATAGTCTTTCCCTGTTTCCGTGTTTAAAAGACCTTCGGATTCAAATCGTGTAAACATATCTTGAGCAAAAACTTTGGACCACATGTATCCATAATAACCTGAATCATACCCTCCCATGAGATGGCCGAAACTTGCTTGAGGTTGTGTTCCATCCTGAATTGGGATCAACATGATTTCGTTCATCCTCTTTGAGTAAATTTCGGTCGAGTCGACTGTGTCTAGGGAATGGTAATCTAAATCAATAAGTCCAAAAGCGAGCTGCCTTAGCGTATTTAGGCCTACGTTAAGTAGTTTGGCTTTAATCATTTTATCGACAAGTTCATCGGGAAGCTTTCGATTGGGATCGCTAAAGTGACCGGAAAGTTTTTGAAGAGTCTTTTTATTCCAAACCCAATTCTCTAGCATTTGAGAAGGGGCTTCGACAAAGTCGGTTTTTACGCTAGTACCTGAGAAAGTAGCATACTTAGCTCTGGTTAAGGTCTGGTGCATGATGTGACCAAATTCATGAAATAGTGTTTCAACTTCGCTGTGAGGAAGAAGGGATGGATTCTGAGGCGTTGGTGGTGAAAAATTAGCAACGATTGCGGAAACCGGCAATTGGTATTCCCCTTTTTCATTCTCAAAACCTTTTAGCATTGTGAAAGCAGCAGCATGGCCATATTTTCCTTCGCGTGGAAAGAGATCCATGTAGAAAAAGGAGACCAAAGAATTATTCTTTTCGATTTTATATTTTTTAACACTTTCGTGCCAAACTTCCGCTTGAGTGTCTTCGATAAACTTAACTCCCAAAAGCTCTTGATAAATATCGAACATACCTTTAATGACAATTTCGAGCGGAAAATACTCCTTAATCGTTTGAGGATCGACACTGTATTGGGTTTTTCTAATAATATTTTCGTAATAGCGCCAATCCCATGAATTGACTTGGGACTTGTCTGTTTTTAAATTGACACTTTTTTCATTCTGTAGAGCCTTGAGCTCAGCTTGCGCTTTTGGCTTAAGTTTTTGAACGAGACTTTCAAGAAACTCTCTTACTTGTCTGGGGGTTTTAGCCATTCTGCGCTCTAAAACAAATTCAGCATGAGTGGCGTATCCTAACATTTGAGCAAGTTCATTTCTAAGGGAAATGGCCTCTTCAAGTAGAAGTCTGTTAGAGTCTCCACCTCGATTATTGAATCGGAATTCATATTCTTTCCTTAAATCGGAATTTTCCGCATTTTGCATGCAGGGGTAGTAGTGGGGGTAGGACATTGTGAGTTTGAATTTACCCGACGGCGTTTTGTCCAAAGAGTCAATATAGCTCTGGGGAAGACCCTTTAGTTGCTCTGAAGTTACTTCGAAAGTGTTGTCTTCATTGACTAGCCTATTGGCAAATTCAGATTCGATAGAAACAAGTCGTTTTTTTTTGTCGATGAATCTTTGGCGAACTTCCGGACTTAGCTCTAACCCATTTCTCTTGAACAAAATCAGATACTCCTCAAAAAGCTTGCTCTCAATTTGTACAAGCGATTCTTTTTTGTCTCGAGCAGCAGTGAGTTTTTTGAAAAGATCTTCCCTCGAAAAAATCTCAACAAATAGTTGTTGAACTAGATTTTCGCAATAATCTGCAGCTTCTCTGACCTGTGGTTGAGGTGAGACATATTTTAAAAAAACAATTGGATTGATTTTATTGTCAAATTCAGTCGTCCGCTTTTCAATTTCAAGCACAATAGATTTGAAGGAACATGTTTGATCTGAAAGCTTTGAGATGCTATCTAAATGTGATTTTAGTTTGTTAATTTCGTTCTCACAGATTGAACGAATTTCCTGCGGTGAATAACCGTATTTCAGTTGAGAATGAGAACTCATGAATATTCTAATGCAAAGTTTCTAAATATCTCTCTACATCAATAGCCGATTGGCAACCAGAAGCAGCTGCTGTAATAGCTTGACGATAGACAGTATCTTGAACGTCTCCAGCGGCGAACACTCCATTCTTGCTTGTTCTGGTCGTAGGCCGATGGTTGAGAACGACGTAGCCTTTTGGATCCAAATCTAATTGTCCTTTTAAAAACGAAGTGTTGGGCTCGTGTCCGATGGCCACAAAAAAGCCCTCGCAGGGAACTTCACTCGTTGCGCCTGTTTTTAAATTTTTAATTTTAGCACCAGTTACACTATCTTGTCCTAAGACCTCAATGACTTCGGAATCCCATATAAAATTTATTTTGGGGTTCTTAAATGCGCGCTCTTGCATGATTTTAGAAGCTCGCAATGTGTCTTTTCTGTGAATGACGGTGACGCTCGATGCAAAGCGAGTGAGGAAAGTAGCCTCTTCCATTGCTGAATCACCACCCCCTACAATTACTAATTTTGCACCTTTAAAGAAAGCACCGTCGCAAGTCGCACAGCTGGAGACACCTTTGCCTAGAAGGCGACTTTCTGATTCTAGTCCCAACCATTTTGTGGCTGCTCCGGTTGCAATAATGACAGCCTTAGCCTGAATCTCCTCGCTGCCGATGTAGACCTTTAATGGATAGGAGGAGAAATCAACTTGGGTCACATCTTTTGAAATAAATCGAGTGCCAAATCTTTCAGCCTGCTTTCGAAAGTTGGCCATCAACTCAGGACCCATCATGCCTTGAGGGAAGCCTGGAAAGTTTTCCACATCGCTAGTTAACATTAAAAGCCCCCCTGACTGGTATCCTTCGATACATAGAGGGGAAAGGTTGGCTCTGGCAGCATAGATACCTGCAGTATATCCAGCAGGTCCCGAGCCAATGATTACTAAATTTTCGACTGCCATAAAAGGTCTCCTAAATTAATGTGCTATCGTAATAATGATTTCTTCATAATTCAACATTCAGTCGAATCTAAAATGTCTTTCAGAGTTAATTCCAGAGGTCGGAATGAACTCTGGGGGATATATTTTTCCATTTTGGAAGTGTCTATTTTTAGTCCCTTAAATGAGTTGCTGTGAGTCGCTTGACTAATGATTTGGGCCTCAATTCCTTCAATTTTTAGGATTAAATCGATCATAGCCCCTACTTGAGTTTCCTTAGATGGCGCGATATTGAAGATCTCAAATCTAGATTGGGGGGTGGAGTTGAGTAAAATTGGGAATGTTTTAATAACATCTCTGGCATCCGTAAATCTGCGGTAACTGTCAGTAGGCCCAACTTCGAGCGTTTTTCCTCCTGCTTTTTTCAGCTCTTTAATTTTCTTGCAAACATCAGAAGTTACAAATCCAGCGGGCTGATTAGGCCCAATACAGCTATAAAGTCTTCCCACGACACCGCGTATTTTTGAGTTTTTTTGAGTGAAGCTTTTTAGAGTTTCTTCTGCGAGATATTTAGTAAAGCCATAGGACCCCTCTGGCTTTGCTTCTGAACGTTCATTGACAGTTGAAGTTTGATTCCCATAGATATGTACCGAGCTCGCAAGAAAGAAATCTACCGGAGAATCGAGCGAAGCTAGAGCATCTAATAGATATTGGGTGGTCAAGGTATTTTGAAAAAAGTAGGATTCAAAAGAAATTTCTTTAGAAACTTTTGCGATTCCCGCCAAGTGAAACACTTTTTGAGGTCTTATTCTTTGAACAATCTCTAATACGTGAGTTTTATCTGTGAGATCTACAATTTCATTGTGAAAGTTTGCTCCAGTGGGAGTATTTAGTGCGCATCCTACAATTGTTTCGTTAGGATATAGGCTTTTTAAATGGGATACCAAGAACTGCCCCAAAAATCCTGAGGATCCCGTAACTAGAGTTGCCATAGCGTTTCCACTATAACTGAAGCCTTAAAAGATGACAAAACCAACCTCGAATTGGGCCGATTTTATAGTTTTTAGGGGCTCCGGATAGTGACTTTACTAAGCGAATGGGGCTAAGATAGAACAAAATTCGCATTAAAATTACGAGAAACTCTATGAATATTTTAGTAACCGGTGGCTGTGGTTTTATTGGCTCCCACTTCGTGGAATATTTTCTTAAAACCTATCCCGAATCAAAAGTTATCAATATAGACAAGCTTACTTATGCTGCTCACCCTGACATGGCCAAACACCTTGGCACTTTAGCCCCCGATCGATATTCTTTTTTTCAGTTTGATATCGCTGACTCAAACCTCAAAAGCTGGGCAAAGAATCAAAGCTTCGATGCTATTGTCAATTTCGCAGCAGAGACTCACGTAGACAGAAGTATCTTAGATCCGGATTCTTTTATTCGGACTAACGTGTTAGGTGTTCAAAATTTGCTAGCGATAGCTCGAGAAAATGGAAACAAAAGATTCGTTCATGTTTCAACTGATGAGGTTTATGGCTCTTTGAAACCGTCAGATCCAACTTCAGTAGAAACATCCCAGTTAGATCCTAATTCTCCTTATGCAGCATCTAAGGCCTCTGCAGATCTCATTGCACTCGCTAATGCGAGAACCTATAAGCAACCGGTACTAATCACAAGATGTACAAACAACTATGGACCTTATCAGTTTCCCGAGAAGCTCCTTCCGCTTTTGATTGCTAATGCTTTGGAAGACAAACCCATTCCCGTTTATGGAGATGGAAAACAGGTTCGTGACTGGATCTACGTGGTCGATCATTGCAGAGGAATAGATGCAGTTCTCCAGAAAGGACGCCCTGGAGAAATCTACAATATCAGTTCATCGGGGGAAGCTCATAATATTGATGTGATTAAAAAAGTTTTAGATATGCTTCATAAACCCCATTCTTTGATCACTTTTGTAGGGGATAGACCTGCTCACGATCGAAGATATGGTTTAAATTCATCAAAAATTAAGCAAGAACTAGGTTGGTCTCCAAAGACGACTTTTGAAGAGGGATTAAAGAAAACAGTTGATTGGTACTTAAGTAATGTTGACTGGTGGAAAAAAGTTAGAGGAGCAGAATACTTGAAATATTACCAATCCAACTATGAAAATAAATTCGGTTCTGAGAGCAAAAAACCAAAAGAGGTGAACTCATGAAGGGAGTCGTTTTAGCTGGAGGTACTGGATCTCGTTTGTTTCCTTTGACCAAAGTTACGAACAAGCACCTATTACCTGTCGGTAAAAAGCCAATGATTCTTCACCCGATTGATAAGCTCATCAAAGCCGGAATTAAAGAAATCATTATCGTGACTGGGGTCGAACACATGGGGGCAGTTGTTACTCTCCTCGGTTCGGGCAAGGATTACGGATGTGAGTTTAGTTATAAAGTTCAAGATCAAGCCGGGGGAATTGCACAAGCTCTTGGATTAACCGAGAGTTTCTGCCGAGGATCGAAACTATGCGTGATTCTTGGAGATAATATTTTTGAAGATGATCTCAGCAATTTTGCTCAAAAGTTTCATGAACAAAATCGCGGTGCAAAAGTTTTATTGAAAAAAGTTTCGGATCCGCAGAGGTTTGGAGTGCCTGAGCTCCAAGGCGAAAAAATCGTGGGTATTCAAGAAAAGCCGAAAAACCCGAAAAGCTCCTTCGCGGTGACGGGAATCTATTTTTACGATGATCAAATTTTTGACGTCATAAAAACCCTAAAGCCAAGTCGTCGTGGTGAACTTGAGATAACAGATGTGAATAATTTTTATAT
>DDPO01000181.1 GCA_002342225.1 Bdellovibrionaceae bacterium UBA2466
TACCTGCGTCAACTCTTAAGCACTCTTGTTGATTTTACCTTGAGTCGGATTTACTAATTGCCGGCCTGCTTCATTTTGGTCGCTAGACTTAAAACTAAAGCTCCCGTAAACTTGAGAGATGTGCTTTTCGTTTTTTTTGTTCGTTAACTAAGGAGAAAAAAATGATTTTCAAGTTCATGGCTTGTGTTATGGCCGCTGTGTTCATGACCTGCTCGATATTAGAGGCAAACGAAGGAATGCCTGCACCTGTAGAAAACCCCTCAGCTCCAGTGGCTCCGGTAGAGAATGTTTCTCCTGGGACACCAGCAGCACCAGCAGCTACCGCTGAATCTGAAGCTGGAAAAGCTGAGAAAAAACGGGATTTAGCAAGACGACGACACAAAAGGAAACATCGAAAAAATCGCCGCCGCCGACATTAAGGTTGTTTTTGATTGAACGCAAAAAAGCCGTTTCCCCTTGGGAACGGCTTTTTTAATTCTCTTTTGCCCCGTTTTTGATCCAATCATAGACCATTTTAATCTCTGCATCGGTAAGTCTCGGCCCCGAGGGTGGCATTCTCCCAGATTGAATATTCAGGTAAAGAGTGCTGTTCAAAGGCTCCCCTTGGGAAATCAATCCCAATCCTGAATTCAGAAGTCCCTTATAGTCCGAAAGATCAATACCTTGAGAAGCACTCGGGCCTGAGTGACATCCATAACAATTGGGTTTAAAAACTTGTTCACTTACTGACAGAAAAGTCGGCCCATCAACCAAAACAGTTTTAGTGAATTTGTCCTCTCGATAGTTACAAGCACTAATTGCTAGGACGCATAAAAAAGCTAAGCTCCAAGTCTTCATCTCGATTTCTTAACTAACATATAATACTTAAAGCTTAAGATTTTTTTTTGCGATTCAACCAGAGCGGAATCAACGAACTAAACAACACCAAAAATGAAGTAAATACAGCAAGATAGATATCTTTTTTGCTAAAATTAGCCGAACCATCCCATAACTTACAACCTAAGACTTTAGAACCTACAATAGCAATGATTGTTCCTGGAAGAACTCCCCAAAAGCTCCCCCACAAAAATGATTTGAAACCAATATTGAGAACTCCACAAGCATAACTAGTTGCACCAAAGTGTATGACATGGGAAACCCTCGCAATTAAAACAAAGTGAAAACCTGACTTCGCAGTGATTCTTTCCAGTCGATAAAACCAATTTCTTTTCCTAAACGTTTTCTCTACCCAAGCTCTACCGTAAGTGCGAGCAAGTCCAAAACTCAAGGCACTGGACAAAAGAGAAGCTGTGAGAGCCCACAAAATAGCCTGCAATTCGCTAAAACAAATTCCAGCGAGAACTAGAAACAACGTTCTAGGAACGAAAAGCATTATCATCAGTGTGGAAAACAGGATATAGACGAACGGACTCCACCAACCTAAAGACTTCAGCAAAGTTTGGAGCTCGTAACAATTCATAAAACATTTCGATCTTAACCTTAGTTTGCCAGAGACCCAAATTTTCCCCAATCATTTCCATACCGCACCAAGCTAATGCGCCGTGCTCGCGCATCTTGTCGATTTTGCTAACCATTTCTTAACAGAATTTGGGGAAGTTGGCGTTGCTGTATAGGGCAAAGTATGTTTCAGTATCTCTATTAGGGGGCAAAATGGAACAGCATAGGTTAAAGTGTCTGTGTCAGTTTCTGTGTACCTTTTTTGCTTTATCCGTCACATCCGTTGCCAGCGCGATTACAATCCACGTAGCTGATTCGCCCGAGACAAACTTAAGCTTAGCCCTCACCGCAATTAAAAGTGCTCAGAAAAGTCTTATCATGAATGCTTACGAGCTGAACTCGCCAGAAATTGCAGCTGCTCTTCAAAAGAAAATTAAGAGTATTCCAGTGACGATTTTGCTTGAAGGGCAACCTGTGGGTGGCATGGGCGAAGCTGGGATTCAAATTAAAGACTTAATCGTAGCCTCAATGAATCGCTCCTCTTTGCCTCATAAGTTTTTGGTAATGTCGAGCGACACACCTCAGGGTGAACGCGCTCGCAGGTTCCGCTTTGACCATGCTAAGTACATCATTGTCGATGGAGAAGCTCTTTTAGTGGGTTCTGAAAACTACTCCACATCAGGACATCCCAAAGAAGGAGCAAAAGGCACTCGCGGCTGGGAAACATTGATTCATGACAAAGGCCTAGCAGCTTCGTTTCTTCAAGTTTTCAAAACAGACTCTTCTACTCAACATGGGGATGTTTTCTTGGTTTCGGATAGTCGGCCACGAGGTCCAGCCCAACTCATTGGAAATTGGGACAAGGACTTTGAAGCCATGATTGGCATTGAAGGGGAATCGCTTGCTTTAAAACCACCACAACCGATGACTTTTGAAGTTCCAAATATAAATCAACTCACTTCCCCCAATACAAGTTTAAGCGGACTTATTAACTTCATCAAAAGTGCAAAAAAATCTTTAGATCTTGAATTAATGTCATTCAGTTATCGTTGGGGAAATACGGGTAATGTTTCTCCTCTTTTCTCTGCAGTGGTCGATGCAGCCAGAAGGGGTGTTAAAGTCCGAGTTCTTTTAAATGATGAAAGGGCTTTCGGAGGCGGGGATAGAATTGACACTGAAAATCTTTCACCAAAAACTTCAAACAACTTGTTGGTTGTCGAGCAGCTTCAAGAAGTCAGCAAAAAAGAAAACTTGAATTTGGAAGCTGCAATCGCCGATGTGAAATCGATGGGAGTAAAATACATTCACAACAAAGGGGCCATTGCCGATGGCGAAAGAGTTTTGGTGAGTTCTATCAATTGGAACAGAAACTCTCTTGAAAACAATCGAGAAGCGGCTGTCGTAGTTACTTCCGAAGATGTCAGTGCCTACTATAGTGATCTATTTACCTTTGACTGGAATGCATCTAAATAAAAAACGCTTCTCTTTTTATAGTCGCTTCGCGATCTTACTTTTAAATCTAAGCCTTTCCTCTTTATCATTTTCTGTGGAGACTGCAAAAATGGATGACTGGAAAAATAAGCCCGATAGTTATTGGAAAGAAAAACTTACGCCAGAACAGTACGCCATTTGTCGCAACAAAGGAACAGAGCGGGCTTTCAGCGGTAAGTTCTGGAATAACCATGATAAAGGAGTTTATCGATGCGTGTGTTGTGGTCTCGACCTTTTCTCGTCAGACACTAAATTTGAATCGGGAACAGGATGGCCTAGTTACTGGCAACCTATCAAAACAGAAAACGTGGGAATGAAAGAAGATCGGTCGTTTTTCATGAGGAGAACTGAGGTTGTTTGCAATCGGTGTGGCGCCCATTTGGGTCATGTTTTCGATGACGGCCCTAAACCCACCGGAAAACGTTACTGTATCAACTCGGCTTGCTTGGAATTTGTCCCAGATTCGATTAAGAAATAATTCATGTCAGTTAAAGAAATTATCACTCGAAAATTAGAGGAAGCTTTTAATCCACAAAGCCTAGAAGTTATCAATGAAAGCCACCAACACTCGGTTGCTCCGGGCTCAGAGACCCATTTTAAATTGGTCATAGTCAGTGAGAAGTTTGACGGTATGCCACCGGTTCAAAGACATCGCACTATTTTCGAATTGTTAAAAAAGGAAATGGAGAATGGCATTCACGCATTAGCTATTCATCCAATGACGCCTCAAGAATTACAAAAGAAAAAACTTGATGAACTGAAATCTCCCCCCTGTCTCGGGGGGAGTAAAAGTTAAACAAATTTACCAAGAACTTTATTGATTCTTCCCTTGATCAAAAAGAAAACAATCCCAGTTCCAATTCCCAAACCACACAACATGAGGAAAAAGCTATCTTTAGGCATCTTTGTGTAAAAAGTACCTAAGTAACCTGTCATATAGTTTCCGATAAAACTCGATAGAAACCAGACACCCATCATCATACTCACGATGGGTTTCGGAGATACTTTAGTAACTAAGCTTAGTCCAATGGGAGATAAATACAGCTCACCCATTGTGAAAACAAAGACCGTCCCCACTAACCAGAAAACGCTGCCTTTCTCAGCTCCCGGAACAGCTTTAGCCGCCAGAATCATTAAAATGTAGGCCCCGCCGCAGAGGATACATCCGATGCCCATCTTCATGACACTCGACGGTTCTTTGCCATTCTTTGCCTGCCAAGACCAAAACATATTAAGAACTGGGGCAAAAATGAATATCATGAGAGGATTGAAAGACTGAAACCAACTTGCAGGAATTTGCCAGCCCATCATGTTCCAGTCGGTTTTCTCATCAGCCCAAAGCTGAAGAGTGTTACCCTGCTGCTCGTAGATGGCCCAAAACATAATGTTCAAAGCGCACAATACAATGAGCACTAAAACACTAGCCCACTCATCTTTGGTTAACTTTCGAGATTCTGATACGGCAGTTTTTTCGGTTAAACTGTCGTGAGGAACCAATCCACTACCTAGCCAATAGAACAACAGACCCAGCATCATTCCAACGCCAGCAGCGCCAAAACCCCAATGCCAGCCGACTTTTTCTCCTAATGTACCGCACACTAACGGCGAGAAAAAAGCCCCCAAATTGATGCCCATATAGAAAATAGTAAATGCACCATCTCGTCGGGGGTCACCCTCTGGGTACAAACCCGCTACTTGAGTGGAAATATTAGGTTTGAAACATCCATTTCCAAGGATTAGGAAAACTAGCGCCAGCAAAAACATCTTTTCGCTGGCCATCAAAAAATGGCCAATGGCCATGAGGACTCCACCTAGATAAACAGTTCGGTACTGCCCCAATAGTTTGTCAGCTAAAAGGCCACCGAAAAAAGGGGTAAAGTAAACGAACCCAGTGTAAAGCCCATAAATTTGAGAGCTCATCTGTTGAATATTCATCGGACCAAATACACTGACCAAGAAGCTTTCTAGAGCCGTGTAACCTAAAACATCAGCTGCCCGACTCGGGTCGAACAATAAGTACTTGGTCATGTACATCACTAAAAGGGCCCTCATGCCGTAGTAAGAGAAGCGCTCCCACATCTCTGTGGTGAAAAGGACGTAAAGCCCAGCAGGGTGACCCAAAAACTCTTTACCAGAAAGCTTTGTTTTTACTAAGGTTCTAATAGCGAACTCCTCGTTAAGTTGAGCTTTCAGGTATACGGAAATTAGTTTTGGGGTTCAACTACAAAAACCAAAAAATTCGAAAAGTGTAAGGTACTGGGGCCAGTTTACCACTGGCTACAATGGCTTTTTTATCTGCCCCATGAAAAGAGTTTCACTACGAGTAAGTATTTTTCTAATCAGTTCATGGCTAATCCTGCTTGAAGTTCCATCTTCACTCAATTCCGAGAACAGAGAATTAATCACATCTAAAACTACGCCTCTATTAAATGGCCTAAATAGCCCTTCCCTAACCCCGGGCTCTGTTTGAGTCTGATGAACTAAGCTTTGTAATTCGGCAAATGAGATTCGATCTCCTAATTTGTTCTTAGCGGTTGTTAAGGTTGCTGTTTCTACGGCTACGTCAAATGCGGCCCCATTGAGACGGCCCTCGACTAGAGCCGCAATATCAAGTCCGCGTTTTTCATCTGTACTGAGATTCTTATTCAGTTGCGCAATGATTTCATTTTCATGCTCAACTAAAGCCATCCGGATTGATTGATAATAGGGCCGCATAATCTCGCGGGACTTTGCCATTCGAAGTGTTGAACCTAAATCAAATGAGCCATCGCCCTTAAGTTTAGCTTCATCTTCGGCCTCTTTTTTCCTTTTATCAAATTGGTATGTACGGTACAGCCAGTAGGTACCTGCAGCCCCACCACTCGTCACAATTCCGTGGACCAGAGATGGTTTCAGGTTTTCAGGTCTCGTCCAAAATCTTACGTAATTGGAATCTGTTTTTAATTGCTTTTGCTTAATCACTAATAGACTGAGTGCCTCGGCACACTCCTTTCTCAAATTGCTAACATGCTTATTGATAGCCGTAACCGGCAGAGAGTTTTGATTAAAGCTAAGATTGCTTTGGGTTTTAAAAGTGCCTGGGGGGTCCAACGGGTCAAGGGATGCGGCTAAAACATCCACTTTTTTGCTATCAAAAACCTCATTGGCTTTCTCAATCACTCTCTTTAAAGGCTCATCCAGGGCCGATGAACTTTGATGCCTGAGAGAGTCGTACTTAGCTTTCCACTCAATACCCGACTGAGAGGCTAGAAAGACTTTTCCTTCATTGGAACTTAGCCATTGTTCAACCGCACCGTGATCCTTAAGATTACGAAAACGGGATTTTTTTCCAGCGCTTCGATAACTGTTTAGTCTTTGAAAATGGGCTGGAATTTCCGCAAAAGCTTTCTCAGCTTCTTTAACTTTGGATTCAAGCTCACTGATCAGAGAATCTATTTCTGCAATCAGCTTCTCTTTTTGGGCTATGGAAAGAGTTGTTTCCCGTAGATGCATGAGCATGATCTCTCGTGCTGTCTTTGCCGTTCTAAGAGAGCCCTTAAGAATATGCTGGTAGTAGAAATAAGTTCCCGCAGCAGAATAGATCACCCAATTGGTAGGATTTCCGATCTCTCCTAAAGACGATCCCACTTGAAATAGAAGGTTTATCCAATTAGCTGAGTTAGGAATTTGAGTCGTAAGATCCGGATTAGCTTTCACATTAGTGTGACAAATAAGAAAGCTAATCAGAGCAATTTTCAAAAACCACTTTTTAACCAATCGACACATCAGTCGTGCCCCCACTCTCCGCAGGGAGCAAAAGCAATGACTGTACCAAAGTTAGTCGACTGTCTTTCAGCTTGATAGCTGTGAAAAGGTTAAACACTTTGTAAAAAAAAATGTAAATTTGTTAGACGACCGTCAAATACTTAGACATATTGAACCTAAGCATGAAAATCGTGTTCAACAGGCAGAGAGTGCTCAGTCTAACTGTAGTTCTTGTTTGGCTTTTTTTAGCTTTTCTAACTCGTGTCGATTTGAATCAACTTCCCGACATTCAGAGAACCCTATTCCGATATAGCTCTGACTATCCGGTTCAATCTGGTGCTATTTTCTTTTTGGTTTATATGATGGCAACAGCCTTCTCTCTCCCGTTAGCTTCTATTCTCACTGTGGGTGCGGGAACTCTCTTTGGT
>DDPO01000117.1 GCA_002342225.1 Bdellovibrionaceae bacterium UBA2466
GTTGAGCAGATCTCGCAATAACCATAATTTTTTATGAGTCGTCCTTTAACGATATCAATTTTTTCCTGTGTGCTTTGATCAACGATGTTTGAGACTAGACTTGTGAGCTTGATCGTGTCCTTCTGATCTTCGAACAGTTTCAGCTCGAGAGCTTTGTGAAGTCGCTCGTTTGTTTTGTAATCGAACTGACGACCTTCTAGGGCTAGTGCGCCGATATAATTCATTACTTCACGTCTGAAATCATCTTTACGGCTATCAGGAATATCGATTTTCTCTTCAATCGATCTCATGAGGCGCTCATCAGGCTCTTCATCTTGGCCGGTGTAGCGATTTTTAACTCTCTCTCTCTGGGTGTAGGCCTTGACGTTATCAATATAGTTGGAACAGAGTCTTGCCATTGCCTCTTCGTCCGCAGAAATGGCTCGTTGAACTTCGCTTTTGACGATATCTTCATACTCCTGTTTAACAACAGCAAGTAGCTCTCTGAAATGTTTCTTCTTGTCTTCAGAAGAGATAAGAGAATGATTTTTAAGCCCCCCTTCGAGTTCGTTTAATACCATGAAGGGATTAAGACAAGCGACATTGCCCTCTCGAGTGTTAACAAGAGCGTTTGAAATCTTGTCTTGGATGTACCTTGGAGATATGCCCTCCATCCCCTCTCGATTGGCTTCTTTTCTAAGCTCTCTAACATTGTCCTCCGTAAATCCGGGGAGAGTTTTCCCATTGTAGAGTTTGAGCTTCTGTAAGAGCGTTAAATTGGCTTTTTTGGGAATTTCAAGTCGAGTCAGCACTGCCCACATAGAGGCCATCTCTAACGTATGTGGAGCAATGTGCTTACCTTTGATGCTCTTAGAGTTAAAATCTTTTTTGTAGATTTTGACCTCTTCGCCCAATTTTGTGATGTAAGGAACATCAATTTTCACTGTACGATCCCTTAGAGCTTCCATGAATTCGTTATTCTGAAGCTTTCGATATTCAGGCTCGTTGGTATGTCCGATGATTACTTCATCAATATCTGTTTGGGGGAATTTTTTCGGTTTTACCTTGTGCTCTTGCGAGGCTCCAAGCAGGTCATACAAGAACGCAACATCGAGCTTTAATACTTCGATAAACTCAACGATTCCACGATTGGCGATATTAAATTCGCCATCGAAATTGAAAGCTCTTGGATCAGAATCAGAGCCATACTCTGCGATTTTTCGATAATTGATATCACCCGTTAATTCCGTGGAATCCTGATTTTTCTCGTCTTTAGGTTGAAAAGTGCCAATACCTACTCTTCCTTTTTCTGAGAGCATGATTCGTTGAACTTTTACGTGATCTACAACTTTAGTCCAATCTCCTTTGTAGAAGTGCAAAAGCTCATTGAAAATAAAATTACAGGACGGATCAAGGTCTCCTTCAATACTTATACGATGGCCCTCTTTTCTGCCGCGATTAAGTTCCTCTGCAAATTTTTTACGGAATTCATGCGGAATAAGTTTTAATGGCTCCTCGTGCATTGGGCATTTTATTTCTCCCATCGCACCCAATATTTTTTCGGGTATTTTACCGGGGCCAGAAACCCATCTGAAAGTGTAGAGGGAACCTTCTTCGGTCGTTGAATAGAACTCAAGCCCCTTTTTCATCAAACGGGCTATCGTACTTTTTGAACTTCCCACTGGTCCATGAAGCAAAATAACTCTTTTCTCAGGGCCATAGGACTGAGCTGCTGCTTTTAGAACATTGACGAGCTTCATCAAGTGAACATCGAGCCCAAAGACCGCATCTTTTCCATTATCGAAAGGATCCTTGAAGAAATTGTAGGAAACAATTTTTTTCTTAAATTCGACGTACTCTTCAGTGCCGTAACTACAGATCAGGTCATACAACCTTTGAAAAGCATTTCTTGTGACCTCGGGGTGTTCTCGAACAATGTCTACATACTGTTGGAAAGTCCCTTCCCAGTTATATTTTGCGTATTTATCTAAATCCTGAAGGCCTGCGATAAAGTTTTTGATGTCGATGGCAGATGAAGACATACGATTCTCCTTAAAAACTATTTTAGAAATGAACTTGAGGGGTGAAGATAAGATCTAATCTAATTATCTTCTGCGTAGCAAAAATAGTCAATCTGCAGGGGGCTTCATTCAGAGAGCGATGCGACGTCCCCACTCTCTTGCTTCAGAAAGAATTGCCTCTTCATCAAGAGTTAAAATTTTTCTATTCTCCATGAGAACCGACCCACCGACAACACTGTGCTTCACATCAGCTCCCGTTGCACTGTAGGCAAGATGAGAAAAAGGATTGTAAACCGGCACAGCGTGCGGACCTTCCAAAGAAACGGCAATAAGATCTGCTGATTTACCGACCTCAAGTGAGCCCATCTCGTGGTCCAACTTGAAAGCTTCGGCGCCTTCGATCGTCAAAATCTTGACGATATCTTCAGCGGTTAACTTTCCCACACCATTTTGGAAAATCTGAAGCTTTAGAGCAAAATCGGCCTCTTGAAGTAGATCCAAATTGTTATTGCTGGCAGCCCCATCTGTGCCCAAAGAAACTTTAACACCGGCTTTTCTCAAACTTACAACCGGACAAATTCCTGTTCCTAGTTTTAAGTTGGACTCCGGGTTATGAATAACTCCGACCCCATGGCGACTAAGAATTTCAATATCTGATGGTTCGAGGCAAACCGCATGAGCCGCTACACAACGATTCCTCCACAAACCGATTTTTTCAAAAAATGCAGTAGGAGTTAAACCTCGTTTCTTTCGGCAATCCTCAACTTCAGAAGTCGTTTCTTGTAAGTGCAGATGAACTCTTAAATTATTTTTCTCTGCATAGACGACTATTTTCTCCCAAACGGAGTCGCTCACCCCATAAACAGAGTGAGGAGCAATAGCTGGTAGAACTCTCGGAAAGTTTTGAGTCTTCGACAGATACTCATCGAACTGACCAAAGATCTTACTAGTATCTTCAACTCCACTGATTTCTATTAAGGTCTGTCCGCAAATGCCTCGGATTCCGCTCTCATGTACCGCTCGAGCCGCCGCTTCTTCAAAATAATACATATCGTTAAAAAGGGTTGTGCCTGAACGAATCATCTCCAAAATTGCAAGAAGAGTCCCTAAATAAACAAAATCCTGACTTCCCCACTTTTTCTCAACAGGAAAGATCTTGTCATGCAACCAAGAATATAAAGGCATGTCATCTGCATAGCCCCTGAGCAGAGTCATGCCAGTATGTGTGTGACCATTAATGAGTCCCGGTAAAACAAGACAATGGCTAGCATCAATAACTTTTTTAGCCTTAAGCTCTGTGGGCCTATCGACCGAACGAATAGACGCGATTCTTCCGTTTCTAATATCAATTTGACCGTTTGTGATGATTTCATTCTTGCGATTGAGTGTAAGAATGGTGCCACCCCAAATCGTGAGATCAGGTATGTTTTTTTCAAGATTTTCTAAGTTGTTCATTGATTGAGTTTCTCAGGATCAAAAGCAAATGGGAAGAGAGTTCGAGTCAGCGCTTTTAAAAAGTGTTTACCTGATTTATTAAGTGCAATTACTTCGGAATCAGCTCCAAACTCCTGAATAACCTGCAAGCACATTCCACAAGGAAAAACGGGCTCTTCCGAAGAAGCAGCCACCACGATCGTTTTTATTTTTTTTCCGCCTTCCGAAACCATTTTCACAATAGCTGTTCGTTCAGCGCATAGCCCAGCAGGATACGAAGCATTTTCGACATTACATCCAGTGTATATTTTTCCAGTATCGTCCAACACCACCGAACCCACTTGATATTTCGAATAGGGGGCATAAGCCTTTTTCTTAGCATTAATTGCTTTTTTAACCAGATCTTTCTCTTTTGAATTTAATTTTGAAACAGGAAGTTCTTTTTTCATAAAACTTTTTCCATTGATTTAACCGACTCTTTGACCAACAAACAAAATTTGCTCTGAACCTTTTTGGCTGTTTCTAATACCTCTGCATGCTCAAGAGGAGTGGGGCTCACACCAGCTGCGAGGTTGGTCACACAAGAAATCGCTACAATCCTTTTTCCCATGTGATGGAGTGCGATA
This sequence comes from Bdellovibrionaceae bacterium UBA2466, assembly GCA_002342225.1. Taxonomy (GTDB): domain Bacteria; phylum Bdellovibrionota; class FAC87; order UBA2466; family UBA2466; genus UBA2466. Next base: position 4,061 of record DDPO01000117.1, read on the forward strand.
GCTTCTGGAACAGTTGACATTCCAACAACATCTCCCCCTAAAAGAGTGTACATTTTAATTTCGGCCGGAGTTTCATAAGACGGGCCATGTAAACCCACGTAGACTCCCTCGCCAAGTTCAATCTTTAATTGTTTCGACGTATCACGAACAATTTTTCTAAGCTCTGGATCATAGAGATGAGTCATGTCTGGAAATCTTGGACCCAATTCAGCGATATTTTTACCCACGAGTGGATTGGTTCCCATGAGGTTCAAGTGGTCTTTGATCAAAACCAAATCAGCCGGTTTCATCGAAGGATGCAAACCGCCCGCTGCATTGGTAAGAAAAAAAACCTGAGCTCCAGCCAAAGCAAATACTCTGAAAGGAAAAACGACCTCATCCATTTTGAGCCCTTCATAGAAATGAAGGCGGCCTTGCATACAAGCGACACGAGTTCCTCCCAGCCTACCTACAACAAGTCGAGATACGTGGCCCTCCACAGTAGTTTGGGCTAAATGAGGAATATCCGAATAAGAGATCTCGGTTTCAACTTCCAGTTCATTCAAAATATTTGCTAGACCGCTACCTAAAACGATAAGAAACTTTGGAAACTCTTCTATTTTTTCTACAACAAATTTTCTAGCCTCTTCAAGCTTCTCAAATTGAGTTTTCATGCAATAACCTCTCTCACAATCGAAGATTCTTTTGTGAACTCACTCTTTTTAGTTTCGACTTGGATCGCTCTTTGTAATACTTTTTGAATAATCTGAACCTCTTGAGGCGAGCGATGATAAACTCGGACAATCGTTTGTCCCGCTTCCACTAAGTCTCCTGATTTCTTCAAAAATTCAAACCCAACTTTGTTATCAATTCCTGATTCCTTAACCATGCGCCCTCCCCCGAGCTCCACGAGAAGCACCCCAATCTCTCGCGCATGAATGGAAGAAACATGGCCTGACTCATTTGCGACATAATCATAACTGAAATAGGTTTCTCTGAAGGAGTCTCTACTTCTTTTGAAGTTATCGAAATTACCGCCTTGAGATTCAAAAAGTTGCTGAAACAAAGGAAAAGCTAATTTTTTTTGAATGACTTCGTGGCACATGTTTTTTGCAGAATCGACTGAGATACTTTTTTGAGAAGCCATAAAGATCATCCAAGCTGCACTTTCGAGGACTAATTCATCTAAATATTTTTCTCTGGGTGCACCATTGAGAAAGTCGGCACACTCTTCGACTTCCAAGAAATTCCCCGTCTTCCACCCTAAAGGTTCATCCATCCGAGTTATTAAGCCAACAGCATCAAGCCCCTGATGACGAGCGACCGACACTAGTCCCTTAGCCAAAATCTTAGCTTGGTCCTGACTCGGCATAAAAGCACCGAGCCCAGTTTTTATATCGAATAAGATTCCATTTAAATTTTCAGCAAGCTTTTTGCTCATAATACTAGAAATAATGAGCGGGATGCTCTCAATGGTTCCAGTGACATCCCTTAAGGAATAAATCAAACGATCGGCAGGAGCGATAGATTCAGTCTG
>DDPO01000025.1:0-199 GCA_002342225.1 Bdellovibrionaceae bacterium UBA2466
CTCCATCCTTTAAAAGGGGTTAATGTCAAAAACAAACCTAAAGCTAGTATTTTAAAATTGTTTTTCATAGGAGTTTCCATTTTTTCATTTATTTGTTAATGCTCTACTCAAGAAGGAAACACATATGCCCTACCAGCCCATTCTTGGTACTCTAGGTTATATACTCTCAAGCGATAAAAAGAAAGTCCTCTTGATCCAT
>DDPO01000025.1:260-2957 GCA_002342225.1 Bdellovibrionaceae bacterium UBA2466
GAAGAAGCTGGCATTCAATGCACTGAATTAACTCTTCGAGGAACTATCAGCTGGCCAGGCTTTGGAAAAAATGGAGAAGATTGGTTTGGGTTTATTTTCTTGATTACACAATTTGAGGGCACTCCATTTACTAAAAATCCGGAAGGAACTCTCGAGTGGGTCGATATTGAGAGGTTTTTAAGCCTCCAAATTCCCATGTGGGAGGGAGATAAATATTTTATTCCCCTGCTTCTCAATGGTCTCGACAGGCAATTCCATGGTGTAATGCCCTATCGAAATGGAAAACCCGTAAGTTGGGCCGTTTCTTGGGTGTAAGAAATTTAGTCAAAAACCAACCAAATCTAAAAAGAGTCAATCCCCTTTGGTGGCTTGCTTTCTCTATCAAATTAATCCATTAGCCCAAGCACTAAGATTGGTAATGGTTTTGGGGTGTAGAATTTAAGAGACAGATTAACCATCGAAGTCCCGCTAGCAGTCATAGAAAGGTTAATGCCATGTACTTGTTAGCATGTTTAGGAGTTTTGATTTTTACTTTTTACCTTACCCTTTTTTATATAACGGTCTTTTATCATCGAGCCCTTACTCACCGAGCGATAATTCTCTCACCGGGCTTAAAAAAATTTGTTCTTCTCACAGGCAACTGGCTCACGGGAATTGAGCCCAAGTCTTGGATTTGCATGCACCGACGCCATCATCTTTTTGCTGACAAACCGCTTGATCCACACAGCCCCAAACACCACCCAATACCACTGATTATTTGGGTTCAACTTAAATCCTATGAAAAAACCACTTTAATGCTAGGACAAAATCACCGCGATTATACGCGAATAGTGAGGGATTTGGATTTCCCTGTACACTACCTAAATCGAGCGGGATTATGGTTTATACCCCATTTGCTTCACTTGGCTATTGCAACTGTGATTGCAGTTAAATTTAATGCAACACTTTTTGGTATTTGTTATTGGCTCGGAATGAACAGTCACCCAGTGCAAGGATGGCTTGTCAATGCGTTTGGACACTCTAAGGGCTATCGAAACTTTAATACGCCTGATAGTTCAACTAACAACCTTCCTGTCGGTTACTTGGTGATGGGGGAAGGATTTCAGAACAATCACCATCAAGATTCAAGACAGGCCAACTTCAGCGTAAAATGGTGGGAATTTGATGCCGGATTTTTAATTTGCAAAATTCTCGAGTCAATGGGCCTTCTGAAATTTAACCCAAGAGTAAAATCTCGAACAAATCGCACAAGTTTGGCTGCTTAAGATGCTTCAAGTTTGAAGCCGTGATTTTCTTAGGAGGGTTTTGAGATGCACCGCGATTATTATCAAAGGGGCTCTCACAGAAATTGGAATTTTTTTGATCCAAATCACCAGTCTTAACCTATTCAAAGTACGACATTTAATCGTCGCTACATTGGCTGTTACGGTGTCTTTGGAGTAAAAACATAAATCATTGCCTAAATTAGTTAAGTCAAAACCCAGAAGCCTCATTGAATCCCCTATAAATTTATCCTCATAAAACTCCTTTCGAGGGTCTAACCCATCTGATGCCCGCAACAATGCCCGCACCGCTTTCCGGCTCATAAAATATCCAGGCCCCCCGTGAGCGTAAGGGCCACGCCATGGCTCGGAATAGTTTTTCTCGAAGTTTTTATTCTTTACCTTACGTAAATGATAGTTTGTTAAAAAAGGGCCATTATGTTGACTGCCGGCATATTCAGCTTTAAGCCTCCGAGACAAATCCAACAATCTCGCAGCATCAAAATAGGAGTTATCATCTATTTTAAATAAATAATCGTAGTCGTAGTTTGCTTCCAAATATTTTAAGTTCGCTAAGATTTTTTGACTCAAACCCTCATAGGAACCGTCACAATTTAAGTAAACGACATTTCCAACCTTTTCTTCCTTAGACTCGGGTCTTCCAATAAAAAAATAATAAGCAATGTCTTGAATGCCTGGCTTGATGCAGTGTCGCTCGATGAGCTCACGGAAATGAACACTATCTGGCGCACTATTAATCGCAATGATGAGTTTTTTATGTTCCATTAAGCGGCACGCCTGTTATCTTGAATTGTTGCATAAACACATCCGAATGCAAGTGTTCAAAAAAATGACTGCAACGAACCCTTCAGCTCTCGCCATCGTTCTGAATTCAAGCTATGCTCAGAAACTATGAGTACATTCGAACATTCCAAAAATAAAAAACAGGTAAGTCACGACACTGTACCGCCGCCTAATTTAATCTCTTTCATGCTGAAAAGCTGGAAACCAAAGCCCTCAAAAAAAACAGCTCCGCTGAAAAACATTGAATACTTCGCTCGGCGAAGGGAAGTGCTTTCCGGTAAATTTCCGGGAGATTGGCTCATTATCCCTACGGGCCACTTAAAAGTGAGAGCCAATGACCAGCATTATAAGTTTCGAGCGAATTCCGACTTTTTTTATCTCACCGGAAATTTAGAGCCCGATTGTGTTTTAATCCTGATGCCCGAAGCCAAAGGCCACCGAAGTATTTTGTTTGTGGAACCCAACCCCGGAAAAACAGATTCCTCTTTTTTTACTGATAGAGTTAAAGGCGAGCTTTGGGAGGGCGCACGGTTGGGAATTCCAGAAAGTCGAGATCTCTACCGAATTCCTGATTGCCGTTCTTTAACTGTTCTTGAAAGTTTTATTTCGGAAAACCTTAAAAAAAGCAAAA
>DDPO01000046.1 GCA_002342225.1 Bdellovibrionaceae bacterium UBA2466
ATGATGGATCTCTTCGCCATGGATTACCTCAAATACAGCTCTGAGCAACCTGAGAGATTTGCTGTGGTTTATTATTTGGTCTCGTTACTTCAAGGGCGAAGAGTGCGTCTCAAAGTATTTGTTTCAGAAGAAGATCCTACCATCGATTCTATCCACGACATTTACAAAGCTGCCAATTGGTTTGAGAGAGAAGCTTGGGATCTTTACGGCATTGTTTTCAACGGTCATCCCAATCTTATCCGAATCCTATGTCATACAGAATTCGTTGGGCATCCTTTAAGAAAAGATTATCCTTCCGATCAATATCAAAGGCTCAAATCGGCTGTACCCTCGGAGGGGCTCTAATGCCTACGACACTAACACCGCCTGAGTCTTCAAAGTATTTGAGATTAAATCTGGGCCCGTCTCATCCTGCAACCCATGGAACGCTTCGAGTCTTCGTAGAGCTTGAAGGTGAAATTATTCGCGACATGAAGCTTGAGATTGGTTACCTCCACCGCTGTTTTGAAAAAATGGCCGAGACCCATACATGGAACCAAGTCATTCCTTTCACAGATCGTCTGAACTACGTTTCAGCGATGATGAACAACGTGGGCTATGTGAGGTCGGTAGAAAAACTCTTGGGCGTTGAGCCCACTAAGCGTTGCCAGCGAGTGCGAGTGATTCTTTGTGAGCTTTCCAGAATTATTGATCACTTAGTTTGTATCGGTGCCAATGCTGTCGACTTAGGTGCACTGACCACTTTCTGGTATTTTTTTAGAGAGCGAGAAAATGTTTATGACCTGTTCGAAGCTCTTTGTGGAGCAAGGCTCACAACCAGCGTAACTCGCGTTGGTGGAATGTACAAAGACCTTCCCGAAGGCTGGCTTGAGTGGTGCAGAAGAGTGGTCAATCATTTACCAAGAACACTCGACGATGTTGAAACACTCTTAACAGCCAATCGCATTTGGATCGATAGAACAAAAGGAATCGGCGTAATCTCGAAAGAGAGCGCTTTGGATTATGGCTTCACTGGGCCTTGCCTTAGAGCCACTGGCATTCCTTACGATATCCGAAAAGCGATGCCTTATTATGATTACGATAAATTCGCTTGGGATGTTGTTACTGAAACGGGTGGAGACACCTACTCGAGATATTTAGTTCGCATGGGCGAGATGAGACAGAGTTTAAAGATTATTCATCAGTGCCTAGATGATATGCCTGGAGGATCGATCAATATCGATGATTGGGCAGTTGTTTTACCCCCGAAAGATCAAGTGTATAACAGTATCGAAGGGCTCATGGCCCATTTTAAATTGATCATGCATGGTATTCGTCCTCCTGCGGGTGAGGTCTACGACTGTACTGAAGCTGCAAACGGAGAGCTGGGATTTTTTATTTCTTCAGACAACCAGGGAAGACCCTATCGAGTACGAGTGAGACCCCCTTGTTTTGCGATCTATCAAGCTTTTCCCGAAATGTGCATCGGGCAAACCGTGAGTGATGCAGTGGCTACATTGGGGAGTTTAAATATTGTAGCGGGAGAATTAGACCGATGAGTGTCAGTTTTACTCCAGAAAATCAGAAGCGATTTGAAAAGATTATCGCAAAGTACGAAACTAAAGCGTCGGCTTTGCTTCCAACACTTTGGCTCGCGCAGGAACAATTTGGGTTTTTAAGCTCTGAAGCGATGGACTATGTGGCAGGATTGTTAGAAATGCCACCGGCGCACGTTTATGAAGCTGTGACTTTCTATGTGATGTTCAAGCGGAAAGACATGGGAAAGTATTGTCTTCAGATTTGTAACAATATCACTTGTCAGATGATGGGGTCTGAAAAACTCATCCAAGTCGCTAAAGACGAACTTAAAATCAATTTCAATGAAGTCACTGAAGATAAAATGTTTAGTTTGGTTCCAGTTCAGTGTTTAGGATCTTGCGACACTGCGCCTGTTGTTCAAGTGAATGAAGAATATTGTGAAGATTTGACGCCTGAGAAATTCAAGGAGCTGATACACCGTCTTCGTTCAGGAAAAGCTTCCGAAAGGCCAGGTCTGTCATGCCAATAAATACGACCTCAGTCATTTTGTCTGACGACCAGAAAGTGCTGTTTAAGCACATCAAGAAAGAGAATTTAAAGTCAATTTCTGTCTACGAAAGCACTGGGGGATACTCGAGTCTTAAGAAGGCTTTTGCTATGAAGCCCGATCAGATCATCGATGAAGTTAAAAAAAGCGGCTTAAGAGGCCGAGGTGGTGCAGGGTTTCCCACAGGAAGTAAGTGGGGATTTGTCCCTTATAATTTGGGAAAACCCATTTACTTGCTTTGTAATGCCGATGAGTCTGAACCCGGAACTTTCAAAGACAGAGTGATTTTAGAAAAGAATCCACACAGCCTTATCGAAGGAATTATTGTTTCGAGTTTTGCAACTCGTTGCCACAAAAGTTACATCTACATTCGTGGTGAATATACCTTTGCTGCGAAAGTTGTTGAGCAAGCGATCGAAGAGGCTTACGCAAAAGGTTATCTTGGAAAGAACATCCTTGGAAGTGGCCATGACTTAGATGTGGTCCTTCACCGTGGTGCCGGAGCTTATATCTGTGGTGAAGAAACTGGACTCATCTCCTCCCTTGAAGGGAAAAAGGGATATCCTAAGCTTAAGCCGCCTTTTCCTGCAGTGTCGGGGTTTCTGGGCTGTCCTACCGTCGTCAACAACGTTGAAACTCTGTGTGCAGTTCCGTGGATCATTGAGCATGGCGGAGAGGCCTACACGCAGTATGGAAGGGGGCAAAGCAAAGGAACCAAACTTTTCTCAATAAGCGGTTGGGTTAATAAACCCGGAACTTATGAAGTCGAGATGGGAGTTCCGTTAAAGTCTTTTATCGACGATTTGGCGGGTGGAATGAGAGATGGAGCCAAGCTTAAAGCGGTCATTCCCGGCGGTAGCTCAACACCGCCCTTAACTCCAGCAGAGGTTGAAACGGCTAATCTCGATTATGAATCGATGACTACTTTTGGAACCTTTTTGGGTTCTGGCGCGATTATCGTTGTGCCTGAACATCATTGCCTTATGAAACTATTAGAGCATCTCTCGGAATTTTATTGGGATGAGTCTTGTGGACAATGCACTCCGTGTCGTGAGGGAACAGGTTGGCTCTACAAAATGGTCAAAAAGATCGCTTACGGCCAAGGAACTCAAGCCGATATCGATTCCTTGAACAAAACTGCCAAGAGCATGATGGGCACCACTATCTGCGCATTAGCAGACGCCGCTGCGATGCCGGTTTTAGGATTTATTAAGAAGTTTCCCGCTGAGTTTCAGTCCCATGTGGACCACAAAGGATGTCCACTGCACCAATGTGGAGGGTCAAGCCATTGAGTGAAGCACCCAAAGAGATTCGTTTAACGATCAATGACAAACCGGTCGTAGCCAAACCCGGTATGACAGTTTTTCAAGCTGCTCAAACGGCCGGGATTTTTATTCCACATTACTGTTACCACCCCGATCTGTCGATTGCAGGCGTGTGTAGAATGTGCATGTGTGAGATTGAAAAAAACCCAAGGCTTCAGATCTCCTGCAACACGACAGTTGCTGAAGGCATGGTGGTCAAAACAGACACTCCAAAAGTAAAAGAGACGGTTCAGTCAGTTTTGGAACTGCACTTGATCAATCACCCTTTAGATTGTCCGATCTGCGATAAAGCCGGTGAGTGCAAATTGCAGGATTACTATAAAGATTATGGGCTCTATAAGAGCCGTATTGAATACGACTCGAAAAATCATAAGCCTAAAGTGGTTGATATCGGAACCATCGTTTTAGATGATGAGCGATGTATTCTTTGTACTCGTTGTGTCCGCTTTACAGCAGAGGTCTCAAAGACCCATGAGTTAGGTATTTTTAATCGTGGGGATCGTAGCGTCCTTCGTACTTACGACGATAAGCCTCTTAGAAACGACTACACAGGAAATTTGGCCGATATTTGTCCAGTTGGGGCTCTGACAGCCAAAGAGTTTCGATTTAAGCAGAGAGTGTGGTTTTTAGACCGTAATGACTCTATCTGCACTCAATGCGCCAGAGGCTGCAACGTGACCGTATCCGTTAATCCTCAAACGACGAAACTTTATCGGGTCGAACCTCGACGTAATCCAGATGTCAATCAAAGCTGGATGTGCGATACAGGACGATGGAATGTTCACTACTTAAATGACGACAATAGAATTAAAAACCCACAACAGAGAATAGATGGTCAGATGGTCGATGAGACGTGGGAAACGTTCTTTAAAACGATGTCGACTGCACTGCAAACAAACCCTAAAAAAGTTTTAGTAGGTTTGTCTTGCCAAATGACGACCGAAGAGATGGCTGATGCCGTTGAAACTTTGAACACTTTGGGAGTCAGTGAATATACTTGGATCGTCGATGAGACTACGGTTGAAGATCGAAAAGCTTATGACGGAATTTTAAAGCACAAAGACCAAACTCCTAATGCAGCAGGATTTTTGCAGCTCATGGAAAAGAGCAAAACTCCATGGATGAAGCATGAAGAAGCGATGAAAAAGCTTCAGTCCAAAGAGTATGATTTCTTGGTGCTCTTGGGTCTGGAAGGGCTGACAATGCCCGGGGTCGCCGAGATGATCCTCAAAACTCCCAAAGAAACCACCCTTGCTGTTCATGCGACAACTCGAGTGGCTCTTTTTGAAAAAGCTTCTTGGTTATTGCCTAACACATCTTCTTTTGAAAAATCGGGGACGATGGTCAATGCATTAGGGTTAATGCAAAAGTTAACTGCCTCGATGCCTTGGCAGTACATGGCCCGCGATGCTCATGCCGTGGTTTTTGGTCTAAAGCAAGGCAATGATCGAACAGTATCTCCATCGGGACGGTTCCAAACAGTTTTTAAGCGACTTTCGAATGAAGCTATTTTCCCAGGAGCTCGAACTGACTGGAGAAAAATGCCAGCTTCCGGAGTGAATATCGGAGTTGTGGGGCGTGCGGAGGGTATCAAGTATGCAAAAAGGTAAATACAATCTCCCTGTCTCCCAGCGGGTCTATTTGATTGCTATTTTAAAGGGAATGATGGTGACTGCTCGTCATTTTATCAAAAACCTTCTCCGGCCCGGACAGATGCCTACGATCAATTACCCCGAAGTTAAAAGAAACTACTCTCCCAGATTTCGTGGTTTGCAGATTCTTACAGTAAAAGAGAATGGCGACATTCGGTGCACGGCCTGTATGTTGTGTGCGACGGCTTGCCCCGCGGCTTGTATCCACATCACAGCGGCTGAGCACCCCGACCCAAAGGTAGAAAAATTTCCTTCAGAATTTAACATCGATATGCTTCGCTGCGTTTTTTGCGGAATGTGTGAAGAGGCTTGCCCAGTCGATGCGATTCGTATGGGACCCACTTATGAACTTGCGAGCTTTGATCGTAGTGATTTCATTTTCACTAAAGAAGAGTTGGTGAAGCACGGCAATTACACGAAGAGTGTTGTGAAACACCACTAATAACGCAAAACGACAAATCCTTAAAAATCAATCCATTGTGCGGATTGAAAATTATTATTATAATATTAATAGCTTCACTCGAATTGTATTTAGTCACTGCCAATTTAGGAGAACACTATGACACTCACCAAAGCTGAACTCATCGATTCCGTGTACGAAAAAGTTGGGTTTTCCAAAAAAGAGGCTGCTGACTTAGTTGAGCTGGTTTTTGAAAGTATGAAAGAGGAGCTCTGCAAAGGGGAGTCAATTAAGATCTCCGGATTTGGTAAGTTTAGAGTGCGAGCTAAAAAAGCCCGAATGGGTCGTAATCCTCAAACTGGGCAAGCGATGGAAATTTCAGCACGGAAAGTTTTGACCTTCACACCCAGTCGCATCTTAAGAGATGGAATCAACGGTAAGTCAACTGCTCTCCCAAGCAGTGTCACTGACGATAGCGATGATGACACCGACGAATAAGATTCATCCTGAAGTTTTTCTGTGAAGTTTAATCCACGTTTTCTTTTAATCTTGATTATGGGTCTGGGCGTTCAAAGCGCCTTAGCGCTTGATCTACTCTCCGTTTCAACCGAAAACCTTCTCAATATTCAAGCTAAAAACCGCTTTGAGGAGCTGTTACAACTCGTCGCTCGGTTTGATGATGCTTGGGGTAAGAACGAGCCTCACCTTGCCGAGAGTTTCTTAGATCACTCAGTGATTCCTTGTGACTCTTGGCTCTCTGAATCTTCGGGAACAAACCTATCTCTTCAACAATCGCGAGAGGGTTACCTTTGTTTGATTTTAGAGAGTGAAAGAATTAACAGGCTTTCGCCATGGAAAACGAGGGGATCTTCAAAACGAATTGGTAAAATTGTCGACACACTTGAAGCTTCTCAAATCCCCCTTAAAGAAAAACTTTATGCCGAGGGCAGGATCTATTCCAGTTTACCTAAACTGTATGGAGGAGATTTTAAGAAAGCTCTTCTATCGCTGGAGACTTTGAAGCGACTTGAGAAAAATTCTAAAGTGACTGAGCCTTGGATCCGAAGAATTCGTCGATTACAAGGCAAAATAAGTGAACAGCAAGAGTACGAGCCGGGTTTTTACTTTCAAAATCGAAAAGAGACCGATGGCCTACCGGTGGGGTTAGTGCCAGTATTATTTGGAAATTTCCCTCAAGGTATTGGAGTTCAAGTTCGAGGACAGGATTATGGTCTATTTGATACTGCCAGAAGAATTCAGGGGCGTGCTTTTGTCACTCATCGAGGAAGTGTCGGTGGAGAGTTTAAGTATGAAGATTTTGAAACTATCCCTGAAGTCAAAACCCTTTTTCAATTGAGCTATCTTCATGGAATTCAGGAGTATCATGGAATTGGACTCTCTTCTTCCAAAAGTAGTTTTGATCTCTTCATCGATAGGGGAGTCGCTGATGCCGCTTTTCAGAAACTACTTTTTGCGGATGTTTATTTCAAATTAGGTTGGAGAGTTCATTCTAGCCATTTGAGAGAAGCTCGCGGCACGCTAGAGCCAGGCCTTTTAGGTGTTTCAAATGCGTTCGATTCAGGCCTTCTTTTAGAGATAGGATTTGATTCAAGAGATAGTGAAGTTGAGCCCTTTCGAGGTCAACGCATTTATCTTCAAAGCTATCTTCCAAGAGAGTCTTTCGGTAGTTCAAGAAGTTTTGAAAGGTTTTTGGGGCTTCTAGAGAGCTATTGGCTTCTCAATCTTCAAACCCAGCTGAAGCTGCAGGGGGTGTTCTCCACTGTGAGCGAATCGACTCCCTTTAGTTGGTATTCTCAACTCTCAGGAACTGTGCCTTTTCCCGGGGTGAGGCCCACCCGTTTTGTGGATCGTTCAATGATTGCAATGATAGTTGAGTTGCGATGGAAAAAGTTGTCCCCAGTGACGTTGTTTGGCTATGGCAGCGCTGCTCGCATGGCCCCATCAACAGTTGAGTTAATGAATCAATCGGTTCGATCGGGCGGTGGTCTTGGAGGAGAGATTCATCTGACTCGGTTTCGAACACGAGCATTTCGAATTGAGGTCGGAAATTTTGGGGGTGAGTGGAATTTTAATTCGATGATTGGAGTCGCTCTGGACTAGCCAGAGTTTGATGTTCTGGCTGGGAACTTCTTAAAAAACTCTCCAAGTTTTTTCGGTCTTTTTCAGCATCTTTCATGCCCAATTCTAGCAAAGCATTAATGTATCCTGGAGAGAACATTAAGTAGCTTAAGAGATCTCCAAGTTCTTTGGGAGACGCTGTAGATTTTAGGAATTGGCGAAAATGGAAAGGCACCTCTTCAAGGAAGTTCACAGAAAGGGCCCCTAAGTCTTGGCTGGGCCTGACAAGCAAAGCCGGCACTTTTTTTACATGAATCCCATCAGCTATGCGATTATTTCGAGCCATGTTTTCGTAATCGGCTTCGATGCTGTCTAAAAAAATAGAGTTTAAGACAGCTCCCGCGACAAATCCCATTCCGACATGCTCGGGGCGATATCCTAACGGGTTTTGAGGGTTAGGACATCGAATCCCGATAGCCAAAGCACGAGTTGCGCCCAAATGAATAGCGGGGCTAAAAGGAAAATTAAAACGTAAAGAGCCGTCGCCAAAAAGAAAGTCCCCGATTCTTACGGGTTCGAAAAGAATGGGAATAGAGCAGGATGCCATCACATGCCTTAAGTGAATCTGTGAACGAACGGCTCTACGAGTCTCTCTGACCCAAATAGGAATCTCACGGTGGGAGTCGAAAAATACGGTTGTATTACCGTCGTGATAGTTGGTGGCACTGATCGCTAAAGCATCAACTAGTCCTGCTCGAATGGCTCTCGAAATTTTCCAAAAGTGAATGTGTGATAAAAGTGTGTGAGAGAGGGGGCTCGCATCGAGCAGAGATTTTAAAAGAAGCTTCTGAGTGACTTTGGAAACAAACATGTCATAAAGCCAACGCGAGGACATGGAGAAAAGAGAATTAAAGTTTGTTTTTAAAACCTGATTAAACTCCAGTTTGCTCCAAAGCTCATAGAGTTGAGCTGTACTTTTAGAGAAAGGTTGTCCCTGAGAAAGGAAACAGGCATTGATCGAGCCCGCAGAAATCCCACAGTAGATCTTAGGATTGAGTTCCGGAAAAGTTTCCCCGATGTAGCGAAGTACGCCGACTTGGTAAGCAGCTCTAGCTCCTCCGGCGGGGAGTACAAACGCTAATTTTTCAGGTTGAGATGAGTGATTGATTGATTCGGACACTCTCTTATTTTACTCGACTTGCCCCATGAATGATAATAACGAACTCGCCTTTTTTTAGCCCTTTTTTTTCTGCTTCGCGCTGAATGCTCCGCACAGAGCCCCAAAGCAATTGCTCGTCAGACTTTGAAATCTCCCAGGCTAAAAAGAGTTCCCGTTCGTTTCCAAATACTTCTGCTATTTGGCTCAGGAGTGCTTCAAAACGATAGGGTGTATCCATCAACACGGTGTGATGAGGGGTCAATTTGAGTTGAGATAGTTGCTGTTTTCTCTCTCCGAGATCTCTTGGCAAAAAGCCATAAACTAAAAAGGGTGGATTCCAGCCAGAAAGAGCACAGGCCGACCCCCAAGAGGTTGCACTGGGTACTGAATGAACCTCATATTTTAAACTCCTCGCCAAGTTTAAAACTTCGGCACCCGGATCAAAGAGCAGTGGCATTCCGGTATCGGAAAAAAGTACGACTCGGGCTGAACTCTGAGCCAGTGTTTTCAATTGATTCGTTAAATCTGCCCAGTCTTTGTCGCGGATGTTATCAAGAAAAAAAAGGGGGACTCCCTGCGGTACTTTGGCTTGCTTCAGATAGCGAAAAGCATTTTTTTTAGACTCGGCAATAATCAATTGGGCCTTGGAAATCTGGTCGATAGCTTCTAGGCTAAGTAAACCGTTGTCGCTTAAAGGAGTTCCAACGATAAATAACTGACTTGTTTCACGGATTGCGGGCAATGGAGCCTCCAAAGTTGAGTTGAAAAACAAATCGAGCATAAGTCTGTTGAGCTTGCGTTCTTCCTGAGAGAACGCTTAAAGACCAACACGAGGTCGGTTTTGAAGCGAAGTGGGCACCCCATTCATAGCTTCGAAGTTCCCCGCGTTTCATGGAGTAAGTGGATTGTGCCGAGAGGTTCAAGAATACAGGTAGAGCTTTATTGACCCCCAGAGTGATGAGCTCTTCATCCTGTGAAGAATCTAAAGCATTTCGAAAAAGACCGCTTACAGTGACTCTATCATCATTGCTAAACGAATAATTAAGGGTAGCACTCCAAGAACTTTCATTTTTTTTCTCACCCGAGGGCGACGTGTCTTTTTCCCACTGGTAGTACCCCTCTAGGACAGCCGAAAAAGATTGCAGGTCGAGGTTTAAGTATCCCTGCAAGGGTCCTAAGCGGTGTTTTAGAGAGGGGTCGAAAAAACGAGGGTCATTTCGATCTAAGCGAGAATTATATTGGTTCGAGAGTTGAAAAGTGATGAACCTCACAGATTCATTGTTGATAATTTTTCGAAAGCGCTGGATGAGTTCGATTTTAACGTACTCAAAGTCGGGTGCAAGATCAGTCACATCAAAAGTAGGGTGGGTCGATTTGAAAAACGGGTGAGAAGGTATCTCATTTCTAAAGAGCGAAGTTCCATAAATGAGTCGAGGTTGAATGAGATGACTAAACGAGGGTGATCCTTGGTCATTATTTCGAAAGGTTTTTGAGAGATAGAAAGAAAAGGGAACTTCAGCAGTAGCAAAAACCCGATGAGTCGTGGAGGGTTCGGGTAAGTTGAATTGGTAGCCATACAGCGAAGCTTTCACCATAGGTTGTAGCTCGAATCCCTTGGGGAGGGGAATCTGTGCTATGGCTCTGGGCTCAAACTGAAAACGTTCCCCTTCTCGAATGAAGTCCCCGTCTTGATAGGGTGCCCCGGGAGTAATCTCGGTGTTTCCGGGCAGCGGAATGTTGTTGTCGTAACTTTCGTCCGGTCGCCAAAAATGAGTGAAATGGGTGTCCCATTCAAAGGCCAAATAGGGAGAGAGTAACTCGGTTAGTTTTTGGCCTGCCCCAATTTTTGGAAGTTGAGTTAGAGATCCTCGATCGGCCCTTTTTTCTGGTTGATGTGTGGGAGGTGAGTCGGTGGCCACTAAAAGTGATTGGTGATGAATCAGTCCACCATAGAAAAGATGTTGCTCACTAGGGTAGGTCACAGTGAAAAGGGAACGTAGATAGCCGAGGTTACTTTTTCCTAAACCAATGTCATTGGGGTAATCCTGAACATAGAAAGGATCACTTACATAATTCAGTGTTTGTTGAGAGAAGAGTCCATTTGAAAAGCGGGCTGTATTTTTGAGAGCCAATGCCAGCTCTCCAGCAAACCCGAACAGTTTCTTTTTCTGAATGAAAGAAGGATTATTCGGATCGTTTCCTTCTGGAGGCGTTACAAATTCTGGATTGGCTCTTAGGGCATTGAAAGGTTTTTCGTTCCAGAAAAGACTAAAACCCCCTTTGATGAAATCGCTATAAACGTAATTGTACTCCGTGGCTAGATGAAACCCCACTTTTGAGAAGTAGGTTGGAGTTAAAGTGAGGTCTTGCCAGGGTGCCATCGCCCAGAAAAAGGGGAGAGAGACTCCTGTACCTAAATGATTGCTAGAAGTGACAGAGCCCAATAAGATTCCTGTCTGTCGCTTGGCTTTTGCAGGAGCGATAAAGACCGGCAAGTAACTTAAGGGCAAATCTTTCGAATAGATGATGACATCGTAAGCATAAACGTAACCATCGAGGGTTAAATCAAACTTATGGGCGTAAATTTTCCAGTCAAAAAGACATCTCCCGGCGGTTTTATCTGTGACGGGAATAGTATTGCAATTGGTGTAGACACCTTCGGTAATTTCGTAACGTTCCGGACCCAATTTTTTGATACGAGACCCCGTGACTACCATTTGACCCGAAAGAAAAACCGCTTCTTCAAGAATAGCTTCAGTGCCGTCGAGCGAATAGATGGCTCTATTGCAAAAGATATCGATATTTTTTTCTCTTAAATGGACGTTACCATTAGCTATCGCTTTGTTGTCTTGACGATCCAGCTCTATTTCATCGGCCCAAATTTCACGCTCACCACTTCTAAACCACGCTTTCCCAGATCCTTTTTCTACTTTTCGTTTCAGGTCTCTTTCATAACGGTCCGCTCGAAACTCGATAGTTTCTGAAGCCTTGGCCAAAAGAAGAGAGGATGGCCAACTTAGAAAAGCTGCGATGATGAAAATGAACCAATTCAAAGTGATTAAACTCGAATAAGAACAGCCATGCCTTGACCACCACCCACGCAGGCGGCGGCACAACCTAACCCCCCCGATTGAGATTTCAATTTGTAGAGCAAGTGAGTCACTAAACGGGCTCCGCTTGCTCCGAGGGGGTGGCCAATCGAGATAGCTCCGCCTTCAGGATTGAGTTTGTTGTCCGGTATTTCTAGACTTTTTTGGCAAGCTAAAACCTGAGGAGCAAACGCTTCATTGATTTCAAATTGGTGAATATCTTTAAGTGAGGCTCCGGTTTTCTCCATGAGTCCTTGAATCGCTGGAACTGGACCTATTCCCATCATTTTGGGGTCGCACCCTACGACGTGGGAACCTAACCACTGGCCTAAAATACTCCAGCCGTTTTGTTTTGCGGTTTCACGTGTGGTGATGATGAGAGCAACTGCTCCATCAACCATTCCGCTGGCGTTGCCGGCAGTAATGACTCCGTCCGATTTGAAGACCGGTTTTAATTTTTGCAAGCTTTCGAGTGAGGCCTCTTTTCGAATATGTTCGTCGATTGAAACTTCTTTTGATTTGCCTCGCTCAGTAAGAGTAATTGAAGCAATTTCTGAACCTAATTTGTTTGTCTCAGTTGCGGCCCAAGCTCTGCGCTGAGATTCTAGCGCAAATTGATCACATTGATGGCGGTCGATTTTATAATGGGTCGCAAGATTTTCGGCTGTGATAGCCATGGGCATTTGCGCATAAGTATCAAAAAGTCCCGTCATGAGGCTGTCTTCTAATTCGCTATTTCCAAATTTATTGCCAAAGCGAGCTTGTCTTAGCACATAAGGACTTTGGCTCATGTTTTCAGTTCCGCCGGCCAAGACTACAGTGGCTTCTTTTAAGCGAATTCTTCGAATGGCATCTTCGATAGCTTCAAAGCCCGATCCGCAGAGACGATTGGTGGTTACAGCAGGAGTTGTGATGGGCAAGCCCGATTTCAGTGCTACATGGCGAGCTAAATAGGCTGCGTCTTTTGAAGTTTGTATAACGTTGCCAAAGATCACATGATCGATCATCTTTTCGCAACCAGGCGCTTCGGCCATTACAGCTTTGGCTGCATGAACAGCAAGGTCGGTGGCGCTGACTTCTCGAAAGCTTCCACCGAAGGCCCCAAAAGGGGTTCGTTTAGCCGCAACAAAAACAATATCTTCCGCTTGGGCCGACATAAAAAATCTCCTGTTGAAATATCGTCTGACGACGAGGGCCTAAAGTTACTTCAGGTGTGTAAAGTCGGCAATGAATTAGCGCGTGAAATGATGCGTTAGTCTCGATGCAGCAAATAAAATTATAACTAAAACTTGAAATTGAAACTTTCCATTTTTAGACTGAACCCGAATGGATACGGAAAATCAGGATAATTTGGGGCAACTCGAAGGGGAAGCTCTAAGCGAAATACGACCTGTTCGGTACTTAGTGACTCCTGGGTCACTGACTTACTGTTTTGGAAGTTGGGGTGAATTAAAAGCGAGAATTCTCGATATCTCTTTCTTGAGAGTCGTACTTGAGGAAGTAGGGGAGTGGCCCGCTATCGCTGAAGATCAAATCATCCCCATGATGTTTTCGATGAACGGCTATGACTTTGCTGCAGAAGTTCGTGTTCATGGTCGGGGGGACGGATGGATTCGTTTTCAATTCCATAGATTAGTCCCCAGCAGTAAATCCATGTTGCGATTGTTTTTGTGTCCCAAAAAAGTGGGAGAGTCTTTGATGGAAGACAAGAGCATGAAAGAAATACGTCACTATCACGGGCTCAATGAAAGTGAATTGCTTTTTGATAAAGAGGGAAATGTTCTTTTTACCTATCTGGATTACTTGGATTCTAAATATCAATTTTTAGTCCAAATCCAATTAGAAAATTCCTCGATCAAAGTGGGCCGGCTAACACGTTCTCAGTATATGACGATGGGGTCGTTTGTGGGGGATTTAGGACTCATTCCGCTGAACGACAAAGAGAACTACAATCGAATGAGCGAGTGCAGAGATATCGTAACTAATTTTAGACCCCAAGGGCAGCTAGATTACAATCTCAAGCAAAAGATACAGAAACTTATTAGTGAGAATCTATACTCCACGGGCCATCGAGTGGATTTTCCATTGGGTAGAACCATTCGGCTTCCTTACTTGTCTACCGAGCATTAGGCGTACGGCAGGTTCTTTCTAGACAATATTGGCAGTGTTTGATGATTCTAAAGATTACTAAGGCGGTGTTTTTATTTTTCTTGGTTGATAGGGAATAAGCCCTAGAGTTTCGAGTTGGTTTTGATAAAGGTAGCGGTGCATGTTTAAAAAATCCTTTCCCCAGTGAACGATTCGTTTCCAAGCAGGCTTGAGCCAGAAGCTGAGCTTGTTTCTCTTACCTCTCACTGCTCCAGAAATTCTTTGCGCGATTTGCCCCGCAAGAACTCTCAAGAAATCGTGAAGGCTTTTTTGAGTAGGGGCTTTGACTAAGAGGTGAATGTGGTTACTATTCAAGGAATTATTGTAGATTTTTACTTGAAATCTTTCTGCTACTTCAAAAAGCAGACGAGAAATGAGAGCTTTGTTCTTTTTCATCCTCAAAAGGGGAAGTCTTGATCTCAAGACCAAGTGCTCTGTGTGTTTCATCGAAAGGTTTCTACCATGAGTTTTTAAAAAAGCTCCTTAATGACAGCTCTATTCAGTTTTTAAAAGCCATTTAAATCGTTAGAAAGGTATCTGAAAGGTGATATTTTGTGTGTTTTAAAAATTAGTTTAGCACAGACTGTTTTAATCAAACCATGAACCCCTTACCAAACCAAAAACTCGTCAATAATCGAAAGGTAGCGTTGTAAAGTTCCTTTAACGATGCTTTTTCGCATCACTATCAAACAAAAAGACACTCCGAATTTCTTAGGCAAGTGTCAAACTTTTAGCCACTCGTAACTCCTCTAACTCTTATTAGATTTTTGATGTGGCCAAAGATGGCTAAAAAAAATGCGATTTCTCCAAGCCTAATTAGGCATAGTTCTCAATCGGTCTGCTCTTTGCATTTTTAGAATATGAAAACTTTAACTGTGCCTAGGGTGATGGATTGAGACTGGCTAATAAAATTGCAATTCTGCTTATATTACCTTTTATCGCAACAGTGGTAAAGGCAGACGTTTTTGATGGGTTTAGGTCTGCTCTCAAATACCAGAAGACAGGTGGTATTCACGAAGTGATAATTATACCCGACCAAAAAACTGGTTTAGCGGAGAAACTGAAACTTGCCGGAAAACCAGCCACACAGGAGCAGCTAGATGCTCTTACGAGGGCAGTACAACCCCAAAATTTAATTCCCCAGCTGGTAGGTTCCCGACCCTACAATTCGGGGAGAGCAGCTGCTGCCAAGGAAATTACCGAAGCAATGTTTGCAAATCCATTCGATGGAGGGCGGATGGCGGAGGCTCTTTTCGCCGCTAAGAAAGTTGCACCTCCAGGTTCTCCGTTAACCTCCACAGATAACATACCTTTTGCAGGCGCGGTTCTAGAGCAATTTGCAAACGGTGCCGGTAGGGAGACATCTAATGTTCTTGAGTCGGTAACTCAACAAATAAGAACCGCAGAAGCGGAAATTAAAACTGCTGAAACAGAGCGAGCTGAAAACGAGCGAACAGAAACAGCAAGAGAACAAAGA
>DDPO01000034.1:0-514 GCA_002342225.1 Bdellovibrionaceae bacterium UBA2466
TGATTACGGACAACAAAATTGCTTTCAACGCACTCAGTTGGGCCGTTTGGGAAATGGATAGACGCTACAGTCTCATGGCCAAAACAGGCTCAAAAAACATCGACTCTTACAACGAAAAGCAAAAATCATCTAGCGATAAGCTTCCGTTCATCGTGATTGTAGTCGACGAACTGGCAGATCTCATGATGTCGGGTGGGGAGCAAGTAGAGATTGCAATCACTCGTCTCGCTCAAAAAGCAAGAGCTGCAGGGATTCATCTTGTCATAGCTACCCAAAGACCTTCAACTGATGTAATCACGGGTCTTATCAAAGCTAATATTCCCTCTCGTATTTCGTTCAAAGTTCCTTCGGGAATTGATTCAAGAACAGTACTGGATACTTCGGGGGCTGAGGAATTGATTGGTCGTGGAGATAGCTTGATGATTCAGCCTGCGGTGCCTTTAAGACGACTGCACGGAACTTTTGTGACAGAAGAGGAACTTAAGAAAACTGTGAAGTATTGTATCGATGGCAA
>DDPO01000034.1:591-3796 GCA_002342225.1 Bdellovibrionaceae bacterium UBA2466
TCTTCTTTCTGACCTTTATCATTCACTATTAAAGTAAATTGTTTTTTCAGTTTCTCTCGCTCGATATCTCGCTTGGACTGGCCCGATTTAGGCCCTTTGGGTTGGATATATCGCAGATAAATATAAATAGCTCCAACAAACATTCCTCCTATATGAGCAAAGTGAGCTATGTTGTCGGACGCGTTCGACTCGACTCCAGTCACAAGTTCAACTAAGGCCATCAGCAACACGAAATACTTTGCTTTCATCGGAAAAACGAAAAAGACCAGAAAATATCTTTCAGCGAAGAAAATTCCGTAGGCCGCCAAAACACCAAAAATGGCTCCGCTGGCTCCAATAATAGGATGACTGAGTCGGTTCACGTCAGAAAATAGCAGATTCACTGAATAATTAAATAATCCAGCTCCAATACCGCACAATAAGAAATAGAAAAGAAACTGTTTCCGCCCAAGCTTAAGCTCGATCTCAGATCCGAAATACCAAAGTATGAGCATGTTTAGAAGAAGATGAAGATGATGCCCATGCATGAAAATGTAGGTCGCAAATTGCCAAATCCAACCTTTTTCCTTCACTAAAGACGGTACGAGACCTAAAAGTTCTTTGAGATAGTAACCCTGTATTTGAACACCTAAATGGGTGAGAATAAAGTCGATAAAATAGACTGCCACACAAAGAATAATGAGATTCTTGGTAATTGCCGTAAGCGGAGGCACTGGGCTGAGTTGGTCGTATCTTGAGTCCATAGCTGTTTGTTAAGTGGTCATTTCCTCGAGCTCAACTAAAACCCCACCCATGCTCTTTGGATGTATAAAGAGGGCTTTGCCTCTAGCACCTTTTCTAATTCCAGGGGGCAAAATTTCGAAACCCGAATTTAATAACAGTGTTTGCCACTGTTCGATTTGACTTACTTCAAAGCTGACATGATGAATCCCACCGTCAGGCCGCTTAGACAAAAACTTAGAAATGGGTGAGTTGGGATCCGTAGGCTCTAACAACTCTAACCTAAAATGCTCTGAGACATTCACTGGTAGCATAGCAGCTTTGACTTTTTCACTGGGAACATCATGTGTAACTTCAATTTCAAGTGCGAGCGCCTTTAGCTTATCAGCTAATTGTTGTATTGCCGGGCAAGCAATCGCTATATGGGAAAGCTCTAATTTCATGGAAGACTTTCTTTTGATGAATACGGTGCTAGGATTTACTCTTCTTCACCGCTTGGATTTCTCATTTGCTCCTCAATGATTGGATTGGGAGCATTTCTTAGAGGCACGCTTTGGCGTCTCTCCACTTCATCATAACCCTCTTGAACTCCTTTTTTCACATTCGCTAAATCTTTTTTGTAGCATTCTTGATACTTTGCAAAATCTTGTGTTCTTAAAGCTTCGCACTTTTCAAGAGCTCTTTGCCGATTCTCAGTATTATACTCTGCCGGTTCTGCATAAGCACGCCCTTTGGGGGTAGTGTTCGCTTGTGGAGTTTTGGGAGTTTCCTTGAAAAAATCGGAGTCAAAAACCTGAATACCGCTGGGGTTCAAACGATTGAAGCCCGAGCCGGGCTGAATTCCTGTATTGGAATTCACGGGTGGCGGAACAAACACAGGAGAATTCGCTTGGGCTGGGTTACTCTCAGCCAGAGCTAAGTGGGCCATGCAGATAAGCGAGCATATAATGTGGCGCATAAAAAACCGAAAGTGCATTACAAACCACCTTTTTGACTGTACTCCCATTTTATCCGATTGAGACCAGCGCATCAATACACTGCTATTGCCAGTTTAGACTTAGGCTCGTACCATAGTGTCGAACTTTTAGACACAAGGAGAATGCTACATGGCAAAAACTAAAGCGACCAAAGAAGCTCCCAAGAAAACAAAAGAACCCGTAAAAGCTTCAAAAAAAATGGAAGAGGTCGAAATCGAGGAGAAAAAAAATTCAGCTCCTGCCCCGAAATCTAAAAAGGGCTCATCCGATTTAATCGAAGCCTTAGACAGGATTCTAGAAGCGGAACTTTCAGGTGTTGTAAGATATCTGCATTACAGTTTTATGATTTTTGGACCTAATCGTATTCCAATAACAAAATGGTTTAGAGACCATGCGATGGAAGGCATTCAACACGCAGTAACCATTGGTGAGAAGATAACAGCCATGGGAGGACATCCCTCGGTCAAAGTCCAACCTGTGCCCGAGACCAATAAACACAACGTGATGGAGATTTTAAAAGAGAGTCTCGAATTTGAAAGAGAGGGTTTAAGGCTTTATCACGACTTACTAGAGAAAGTCGGCGGAGATGTTGCGCTCGAAGAAATGGTGCGAGGACTCATTCTCGACGAAACAACTCACATCGAAGATGTGGAAAAAATGACTCGTGCACTGAAATAAAACTGTCAAAAAGATTGACATAGTTTACTAAAACCTAGGGTGCCCCCTTTGGAGCACCCTAGGTACTTAATCCGCCAAATAACGTCACTGCTCCTCTTAATTCTCAGCCTAAATTACCCTAGTATAGTTGGCTTTAAACTTGCTCCGATTCTCCCCGGCTATAAACTCAAGGGGTTTGTATTGCCTTAACCTTAGGGGATTTTGGGATGGCTCGAAAAAAAAACAGTGAAAACAGTCCAGCACTTACTTTAGGAACTACAGAGGACACTCAAATCATCAACTCCGCGGATTTAGAAGCCAAAGAAGCAGAGCTTCTTAACGATTCCGAAGAAATCAAAGAGCCCAAAGAGGTTCAANNAAGAAAAAGAGAAAGAAGTCACAACTTCTGAAGTGCCAGCCCCTGAAGCTACTGCTGCTAAGCCTAAGAGACAGCGAAAGCCTAGAAAACCCGCTGCGGTGGAAATCACAGCCAACGACGCTACAACACCCAATTTAGACCTTTCGAAAGAAGTTACGATTGCTAAAGAAACTGTAGAAGTCACTATGAACACTCTAGTGGCCCAATTTAATACCATTAAAGAGATTTCAACCCACATCAATACTCAACTTGAGAAAATGAACTCTTTAGTAAAAGAGATGTCCCCCAATCAGAGTTCAAATTTAGAGGAACTTCTAAAACCTCAAACCAACAGCCAGTTCATCACTAAATTTGCAACCGCAGCAAGTTTGGCTGCTATTTTAGTCTCATTCTTAAGTATGTCGATGTCTCAATCAGCAAGACAAACAGTAATTTCAGCAACTCTTAAAAATAATGAGAGCAACTCTGTTCA
>DDPO01000056.1 GCA_002342225.1 Bdellovibrionaceae bacterium UBA2466
GAAATTTTGAATCGATTAAAAAGCAATTGATACGGAGAAAAAAATGAAACTTCTCATCACTTTATTCGTTTTATGCTCCTGTGCAACGGGAGTTTTCGCTAAGAATATCATTATTCTTTTTAAACAGAATGAAATTGCCATCAATTCAATGGAGCATGGGGCTTTTCAGTCACTTCTTCAAAATGAAAACCAGAAAAATGTTGATCAGTTGAAAAGTTGGCTGGGTAGAAGAGGTTATCGGAGTGACGTTGATAGTCTCTGGCTGGTGAGGGGCGCTGTTGCAAACTTGGAGGCAGAGGCTGCAAAAAATCTTGCCCATGAAGCATGGGTCAGAGGAGTCTATGAAGACAAAATAAGAAGACTAATCTCACCAACGAGTTCTTTGGTTGTTGCTAATTCATTGCAGGATTTGGGAGATGATCTCTGGGGGTTGGAGAAAATAGGAATCAATAAGATCCGAAAGGAATTTCCCGAACTCAATGGAAAAGGAGTTCGGATAGGAGTTATCGACACCGGAATTCAAGGTCATCATCAAGAGCTTCAGAATAAACCATTGGCTTTCAGAGACTTTGTAAATGGCATTCAAAACTCTTACGATGATCATGGCCATGGTACGCATGTCGTGGGGACTATTGCTGGAAATAAAGTGGGTATCGCGAGTGAAGCTTCTATTGTTTTTGCAAAGGCGTTTGCAGCCGCTGGTTCCGGTTCTGACACGGGATTAATTCGATCAATGCAATGGATGTTCGATCCAGACAGTGATCCAACCACAAATGATTTTCCCCAAATTATCAGCAATTCTTGGGGGGGAGAATTGGATCTTGATGTCGTATATGATGTGGAGGATTTCGCTCCGTTTTTAAGGGCAATTCAAACATGGATCCATGGTGGGGTCATTCCAGTGTTTGCTGCAGGAAACTCTGGAAAATCCCCCAATGGATTTCCCGGAGGACTCCCCGAACCCATTGCTGTGGGAGCTATAGCTCCCACTGGCGAAATTGCCTCTTTCTCAAGCCGTGGTCCGAATCTCTGGAAAGTCGGACCAAGTATTTTGACCTTCTTGAAGCCGGATGTTTCTGCTCCCGGAGAAAAAATAACTTCTGCGTATCCTGGGAATAAATACGCAACTATGGCTGGGACTTCTATGGCAACACCACACGTAACCGGAGCTATAGCTCTGGCTTTACAAGCCAACCCCAAGCTTAAGTTCAGCGACATTAAAAAGTTGCTTCTTCAATCCTCTGAAAAGAAAATTGACACGACTTTTGGGTACGGCATTCTTAATGCTTATGAGTTTGTGAAGTCCGCAAAAACCTTGAAGTCCGGAGATAAATAAAAATTCATGAGTCATCCAAAAGTTTACGTCATTTGTTTTCTTGTTTCACTCACATCCCAAGCTTTCGAAAGACCAGCTCTGCCACACTTAGATTTGCAGATGAGCGGTAGTGAATACTATGGAATGATGAAAAATCGTGATGATGGCGAGGGCAATCATGAGCTTGACCCCGTGATTCGCATGGGTAATCGGCTCTTTAAATGGCTCAAACTGATCAACCATAAAAGACCGGAAGAAAAAAAACTAAGTCTTAGCGCTCCTGAAAACCAGCCTTGCTACCCGATCGAGTCTCCCAAAGTTTCGAGTCCTAAAATTATTCTTAACCAATTCAAACAATTAAGAGTCGAATTACCAGCCCCCATTGCAAAGGAGGTTTTTGGCAATCACGAGTTGACGGATTTGTGTTCGATGTCCGACGAAGATTTTGTCCTCTGGGGCCGGCGAATTGATAATCTTTATGGAGCGGCCTCGAGATGGCTTTTACAAGAGCCTATGTTATGGGGTTACGCAGCCAAGAGAAGGTCGGATATTCGTGGATATTATTTATTAACCCACACCCCAAACATTGAAACGGTTCTAGCTCGTTGGAAGGATCTCGATGATGAACATAAAAATAAGTTGCGGGTAGCCTTAAAAGGTCTGTGCCAAAATTCTGGGGAGACCGATACTATTTGCGAGGGGGGCTTGAGCGAAACAGAGCAGACAGAAAAAACGCCTCTGAAATATTTCAATACATATCTCCCACACGGAAAAGCAAGATGGGATGAACTTTTCATGATTACCCAAAAACGCGAAGACATCGAATGGAATTCCTCATCAGAGTCTCTTTTATATACTCCTTTTGAAAAACCTGATTCGGAAGAAGTGTTTAGTTTTTTAAAAGAAAACATCGAAGATGAGTGGCGTTGGTCGGGTTGGGCATTGAAGCTAAATTTTATCAAGGGAGATTGGAACACAACCCATGTTGAGTTTATCCCAGGTGCCACCCCACATGTGAACGGACTTGCTGGAAGCACTATCACCATGGATGCTAATCAGCCTCTGACTGAGTACCATGTTCGCTGGACAATTCGCCATGAATTTGGTCACACACTAGGGTTCCCTGATTGTTATGTTGAGTTTTATGAACCTAACCAACATGAAATGATAAGTTATCAAGTCGATACAACAAATCTTATGTGCAGTCGACGAGGCAAATTGCAGGAAAAACACTTTCTTGAGCTTAAGAGGGTTTACTATCAATAAGAATAAGATGGGCAGATATGTCCGCTGAAAATCATTTAAAATTCACTGATTCCGAATGGGACCAATTAATCCAACTACGAAACCATTTTTTGCTAGAAATTGGGCAAATTAAAAATCAATACTGGACCTCCCCCCAATTGTTGGAGCTCTACCATCGTACTTTCGCCGAAAGAATTGGCTGGAAATGGGAAGC
>DDPO01000055.1 GCA_002342225.1 Bdellovibrionaceae bacterium UBA2466
ATCGCGAGGTTCAGCAAACACCTTCCACGTACAAGTGAGAAATAAGAACCAAAAAAAGTAATTAAACCACTTCATCTCCATGCCCCCACAGGGAAAGTGAATCCCTGCCTGGCTCGTTTTCAATGCAAAGGCTGTGCAAAGGAAATGAACAGTCGACAAGACTATTTACAACTTTTCGTGACAAAATTTGTCACTTTCAGGAGACCTTAAGCCGCCATTAGGCGGCACTCACTGAGATAATCGAAAATTTCTCCACATCAACAAGTCCCTTATCTGTGAGCTTTAAGGTGGGAATCACGGGGAGACTTAAAAAAGCAAGCTGAAGAAATGGCTCCGGCAAAACACAACCTATAGCTCGGCTCGCCTCTCTCAGTTTTATCAATTTTTTCTCAACCTCACTGGGAGAAATCTCGGTCATCAATCCACCTAAAGGGAGAGCCAAATCGGCAAGCACAGTTCCATTCTGAACAACTACAAACCCCCCTTGGTGATCAATGAGGGTCCGCAAGGCCACTTGCATATCTGACAAATTCGAGCCCACCGTAATGAGATTGTGGCTGTCATGCCCTACACTTGAAGCAATCGCACCCTTTAAACTTTCACCAAAACCTTTCACGTAACCATTGGCAGGTTTTGACTGATGCCCGTAACGCTCTAGAACTGTGAGATAAGAAACACCCCTGCTATCATGTTTTGCAATTTCTCGCTGTGTGATAATTTTTCCGGGCTCGACAATAATAATATGAACTTTGCCCTGAGGCGCTTTGAGTTCATTAACTTCGGGAACATTAGCCCTCACCGACTGTTTGGCTTGAGTGGATAATGCAAAACTAGGACTCAATTCACTCACTTTTTTTCCCTGAACCCAAACCTCTGAAATAGCAACTTGTTGTTCGTCATCGAGAACCACCAAATCGGCACTGTAACCAGGGGCAATAGCTCCTTTACGACAAACTCCTCGATCGAGTCCATAGTGATTAGCCACTGTGAAAGAGGCTGAACGAAAAACAATCTCGGGAGGAATTCCATTTTTAATTGCAATCCGAATTAGATAATCAAGATGCCCCTCTTGTGAAATATCCAGCGGATTTCTATCATCCGTGCAAAATCCAATGCTGGTAGAAGTAGCCATATCAAGAAGTGGAACCAGAGTTTTTAAATCTTTAGCGACACTACCTTCACGAATCCAAACTTTCAGCCCCTTGATCAACTTTTCTCTCGCTTCATCCAAACGGGAGGATTCATGACAGGTCGAAATTCCAGTGGCAGCATAGGCTGACAATTCTCTTCCGTTCAACAAGGGACAGTGGCCGTCGATATTCAAATTAGAAAACCTTGTAAGTTTGTCCATTACCTCTCGGTCAGAATGGATAACTCCCGGAACATTCATCATCTCTGCTAAACCCAACGATTTTGGATGTTTAGCTAGTGGGATAAGATCCTCAACAGTCAAAATCCCAGCTCCATTTGTTTCCATGTGGGTAGCTGGAACACAGGAACTCAACATGACCCTAAGGTCCATTGACATGTTTTCAGCAGACTTCAAAAAATATTCAATGCCAGAGACTCCACTTACATTCGCAAGCTCATGCGGGTCGCAAATAGCGGTAGTAGTGCCCTTTGTTAGAACCACAGATTCAAAATGGGTTGGAACCAAACAGGAGCTTTCTATGTGCACGTGTGCGTCAATAAATCCAGGCACTAATTTTTTTCCTTTGAGATCAATAGTCCTATTAGACTTTAACCCCGATTCAAGAGCCACTATCGAACCATCAATAATTCCTACTTCCCCCTGTCTCCAAACACAGGAAAAAACATCGAGATAGCTAACGTTTTTAAATAGTGTGTCACAGGGGATTCGCCCCATGGCTGCATCTACTCGGCGTTGTAATCTTTTCTGGATGTCCATTTATTTTCCTCGTTTGACTTTAACTCATTCTAAAGTTTTCAAACAGGAAAGAAAATGCTGAAATATTGTTTATGAAGCATCTTAGACTAGCAACTATTTTGACTGGGCTACTCATCTTCTTCAACTCAACAACACCCGCAGTATATTCGGAACCTGAAAAACCCAAGCCCAAACTTTTACCAGTGCCCATTGTCCGGCAAGCCACACCCTACAGCTGTGGCGCTGCTGCTCTTCAAGCGGCGCTTTTATATTGGCAGATAAGTACAGATGGAGAAGAAGCGCTTCATGCACCTCTGCAAACCGACAAAGAAAATGGCACTCACCCTCTTTCTATTTTAAAACTAGCCCAAAACCTAGGATTGAAAGCTGATTTAAAAAATCAAACCAGTATCAAAGAAATTGAAGATGCAATTGATAGAAAAGAACCCGTCATTGTTGATTATCAGGCCTGGGGGGGTGCAGAAACCAAAGATTACACGGATGTTTGGGATTCAGGTCACTATGGTGTTGTAGTGGGGTATGATAAAACGCATCTCTTTTTAATGGATCCCCTACTGCCCTCCTCCTATGGGAAATTAGAGAGACAAGATTTTGAAAGAAGATGGCATGATGTAGAAACTCGATTTGGAAAATTTGAGTACTTTATTCGATCTGCAATTTTTATTTCCGGCAATGAAAGTTTGAAAAGTTTTCCAGCAGAAATCAAAATCATCGACTAGGTGAACGATGATCTAATTTCATTTAAATGACCAATCATTAACTCATATGTCTGTTGAGTTAGCTCATTAACATCAGTTTCTGTTTTTCCTTGAGTTGAGATTGGGGGCAACACCCGAATATTGATTGTACCTTTCCGCAATATTTTATTTTCAAAACTTACCAAATCACCAAACTCCGAAATAATGATCGGCACTAGAGGTACTTGAGCAGCAATGGCCAGATGAAATGCCCCCTTTTTGAAGGGTAACATTCCTTTTCCTGAACGGTTTCTTGTTCCTTCTGGCAAAATTCCAATTGCAAGATGTTTGTTCTTAACAGCATCGACAGCTTCATCAATCTGGGAAATAGCTTTCCTTTTATTTTTTCGATCGATCATCACACCGCCCGAAAACTTAAAAAGCCAACCAAACAAAGGAATATAGGCGATCTCTTTTTTGCCGATGGCCACCGTATTAGGTGGGCACATAGCTCCATAGATGGCCACATCTAGAGCACTTTGATGGTTCCCAATGAAAATACAAGGGTGACAAACACTGAGATTTTCCTCGCCCTCGATATTCAATTTGATTCCGAGAATTGGAAAAATGCCAAGGGCTAGAAAATTGACTGTTTTAGCGAAAACTGAGGAACGTTGTTTGCTGATCAAAGCCACAAAAAGGAAAATAATGCTTGTAAGAAATGTCCAAACAAGTACTGCCAGGAGTTTCAAATAAAAAAAGATTGTATCCATGACCGCAGTCTACCCGAGGGCCCGAAATAAAAAAAGGAGGGAATGAGCGAACCCATTCCCTCCTGCTTTCCTAACTTCTTTAAGACTATTCTTCTAAATGACAACCCTCTTTTTGAAGTTTTTCGACCGCAGCTATGATAGCTTCCTCTTCCTCGTAACCCCAAGCACCCTCGGTAGATTCGACAACTTTGCCTTGGCAATTGATGACATATGTAGAGGGGTATCCTGAGGTTCCTAATTGCTTAATCAACTTCCTTGAACTGTCTTTGAGTACTGCATGATTAGGATTATGTTTTTTAATCCATGTTGCATAGGATGCATCGTCTCTATCAACTCCAACATCTAGAACCTGTACTCTTGAATCATTAGCAAACATTGAAGCTAAAGCATTCACTCTTGGCGCATTTTGGTTACAGTACGGGCAAGTTAGAAAATAAGCCTCAACTACAAAAATGCCTTCAGGGTGGTCTGTCATTTTGTAGTTGCCGCCGGAACCGTTCATAATAGGTAATTCAACAGGGCTAACAGCAAACAAATTAAAATTGATTAATGTGATGAAGAGAAGTGCGGTTAATCCAAGAGTTCTCATGCGATGGTCTCCCTTTATTTGTTTACGGCAATTGAATAGGACTTGAGATAACTGATCTACTCTCTACAGAATTCCACAATATTTCTTTATTATATAGGTGTTCGAGGCGTTTGTCGTGATCTCCTGTTAAGACTCAAAACTAACGCTCACAGGCAATATCTCGGAGGGGTTTGCAACCGGCAGCTTTTCTGATTTGCGGATGACCAAAAATGATTTTCTCGATTCGTCGTTTAGAGGGTGGATGGGATTCGGAGGAAATTACAGTATCTTTTACAACATTCTTAAAAATGGAAGAAACAGTTTCCGCTGACTCTTTTTGGGCCTCAAACCGTTGTTTACATACATGCCCTGCAAATACCGAAACCAGTCCCAGCCTTTCTTCCGAAGTCTTAAGGGGATTTCCCGACAAGTAATCAGCTAAGACCTGACTCGATATCCAGTCGGCAATAGCCTCCTCGGTCTGGCTTTCACGTTGCTCAGGATTCAAACAGCCTGGATATTTTGAGAGTGCGTCAACGATTTGACGCTCGTCTTTGTTGGCATCATAGTTTGGCTCGCGATATTCTAGGCGAGTCTTAACGACCTCCGAAGCTATTCGTCGAAGCTCTTTGTCATCAACTCCTCGAAATCCATGCTTTACAGCGAGGCACTTTGATACATTCTGAAAAGGGTATTGTTGAGGTGATACCCCGGGAATTTCAGGTTTAATAATTTCTTTCCTTATAAAGTACTGAACAGCTTCATCACCAGCCAATAAGGGGAAGGGGAAAGCTGTCATATTGCTCTGTTTGTTTATTGCGATCAACAATCGAAACATTCTTAGTTTGTTAGAGTCACTGTTGATCTCTTGGATAATTCGTCTTTGCCCCCCCTGAACTGCTTTCACAAGTTTAGAGCTCACTATTTCGTAGGTACCAAACTGCGATAGACACGGAGAAATGGCGTGCCCTATTTCATGAGACACGATTTGAATAATTGCTGACTCTGAAAGAAAATAGGTCGCTGGACAAAGTGTAACGGTGTTGTCGTGAGGACGATAAAACGCATTGGGAAGTCCCGGAATACACTCTTGTTCATACAAATCGGATTTTGGATCAAATTCGATCAATTTTACACTGGTTATTTTGCGAACGATTCGTTGATCTGCTTGCGACAAGCTTGTTTCATCTAAACCGTTTCTGATTAATGAGATGACTCGCTTTTTCGCAAATTCAAAATATTTCTCAGCGAGTTGTTTTTTTCCGCTTGGAAGTTCTCGGATTAAATTTTCGTTTGCAGTTGCTTCAAGTGAATTTTGAGCTAACCGCTGTAAAGACTTCATTTCGTCGAAAATCAATTGAAATTGTTCTGCTTGCTCTTGGCGCAAAAGAGCAGTGAATCGACTCGCCACCTCTCTGTGAGACACTAGTTTATTAGCTTGAGGATTTTCTGGAGGCCACGGAAGCTCGATGTCTGGCTTAACTGATCGTTTTTTGTCGAAAACTGCTTCAATGAACTCGGTAAAATTATTTGCGACGTAAAACCTGAAGGTTGGATGCATTTGTTCGTTTGAAATGTCGCTGAGCACTTGAACAACTCTTTGTTTCAACTTAAGGTATTGTGAGCTGTTTTTTTCTTCAATTGCAATTTTCCGCTTTAGGATTGACTGAGATAGCTTATCAGCCTCCTGATGAGACATCGCAACCATATTAAAAAGGGTGCTACCATCGGTTAATTGGATTTTATCTGGCCCGTCGGGATTAAAAACCTTGCAGGAATCGGTAATGACTTCAAAATTACAGGGATCCTCTATTGAAGCCGATGCCAAGATGATTTGACCAATGAGAAGAAGACTCGAAACTACAATTCTTGAAATCAAAACTCTCATCATAATTCAGACTATTAGTCGTTTGGCTTACGGCTAGCCGATGTTCTCAGTTGAAAACGCAACCCAAAAGTAGGGCCCGAGAAATTTTTAGCATTAGCCATATGCAAATAACTACCTGCCAAAATCATTCTCCATCCACCACCCAGACCGAACCCTAATCCCAAACCACTCTCAACAACATAGTGGCTGCGCTCATTGAAATTAAATTGTCGCATCTGCCCCTCTCCATAACCTAAAAGAAGGCTAGCTTCAAAAACGACTGATTTACTTAGGGAGTGATCCACACCCAAGGTAAGCCCGCCATAGTATATTTTTTCCTGATTGATGCTGAGACCGGTAGGAGCACCAAAATATGCAGCGAGTCCCATATAGACCTGAGAGGTTCCGAAATATCCGCCCCACCTTCCCCCGACTAGCCAGCCAATATTTGGTTGCAGGTTTGCCTTGAAACCTTTGATATCGAAACCCACTTTTCCCCGAAAACCATCGTCGGCAGAGAAAGCAGAAACAGATAAAAATAAAAAGATAAGTTTATAAAGAAGGAATTGTTTCATTTTTTTCATAGATTGAGATCTCTTAAATAACTATCGGAATAATTGACTCAAAACATTATCACTTAATTTCTGACGGGATGCTCAAGTTAATCGCTGAATAATCCGTTGCATTAGCTAACGAAAGACGATGGTTGTCTTTTTGTGTTTTACATAAAAGAGGTAGTAAATGTTTTCAGTTCGACTTCTGTGGACTGGTTGGTTTTTATGCTTTTTCATCGGATCGGCGGCGACTGCCAAAGCAAAATGTAGCTCCTACTCTTCTCACTGGCTAAAAAAGGAGGTCTCTTTCTGTATCCAAAGAACCCGGCCTGACAGAATCCACGAAAACGAACCCGTTATCTATTTTCTCCATGGTCTGGGTGGAGACGAGTCAACTTGGACAAAGGGCGGATATGGTGATGCTTTGAGTGCAATGGTAACAGCAGATTCTCAATTTCCCTCCATGACTTTTGTTTCATTTGAGACTGAAATGGATAGTTTTTTTAGCGATTTCCAGGGGCTTACGGCGGGTTCCAAAGCCTATGAAACATGGTTTTTAAATGACTTTGTTCCCTTTATTGAAGAAAAATTCAATGTCTGCTCGGAACGTAAATGCCGAGGTGTTGCAGGAGTTTCAATGGGTGGATTCGGTGCACTTAAGCTGTCTTTAAAATACCCAGAACTTTTCTCGTTGGGAGCTGCAAATTCCCCGGCACTACCACCCTTCAGCATCCATGAGAGCAATGACGATTGGAAAAAGTATTTTGCAGATACGAAAATTGGCGTCGTCAAGGGTATGGTCTTACTACGTGACGTTAGAAATATTTTTCCGACTGAGGAGCTCTATCAATTAAATAACCCAATCACTTTAGTCGAACAATTTACAGATGACCGCCCTTTTCCCGATCTCTACTTTGATGTGGGATCTGAAGATAATTTTGGATTTCAAATCGGATTTGAAATTCTCAAAACCACACTGAATTTAGAAGGTAGGGCTTTCACGTCTTTTCTCGAAGAGGGGGGTGACCACTTTATCTATCATCACCGAAATAAGGAGCTCCTAGAATTTGTGAAATCTTGGGCTCTCAGCATTGATAGCTTTTAATTCAATGCCTATTACAAATATTCCGATACCTAAGCGTGAGCTATAAACTTTCCTATCTCTGGCTACCTGCGGATCGCATTCACAGCGCACTCCAGGTAGAGCCACTCTTGTTCGTTGCGCTTAGCGCAATTACCTCTTTTTTAATTTATAAATTATTTCTTCGAGGCCTCTCCCCAGAACGCCATCGCAATCTTCGATCACAGTTTAAGAACTTGGTGTTTCACTCACTCATATGCACAGGTTTCTTCCTTCTTTTCTATGTAGTTCACGAACTTCCCAATATCAATCCGAGCTTTGTGAAGCTTTCGCCATACTTCGGACTAGGAACCATCTTTTGGGCTGCGGTTGTTTTTGTAAAGACGTGTCGGATACTCATTTTTGAATACCTATTTTTTAGAAACATGACCGTTGGAGTTCCACTTCTGTTAGTTAATATCTTTACTCTGGGGTTGAGTATTGTCATAGCGGTCTGGTTACTGAATACGATTTTTGAGTTTCGACTCATGCCCCTTGTTGCTACTTCTGCAGTCTTTTCGATCGTACTGGGTCTTGCTCTCCAGGATACGCTCGGAAATCTTTTTTCTGGAATTGCACTCCAACTTGATAAGCCCTATGCGATTGGGGACTGGATCGAGATACTGAATGGAACTCAGAAAACTACTGGGCTGGTGACTGAAATCACTTGGCGAGCAACCGTTCTTCTTTCAGTAACTGATGAAATTATCACTATTCCAAACCGGTTAGTTTCACAATCCCAAGTTAACAACTACGCTGCCAAATCCGGCCCCATAATTCGAAGTCAAAACTTCCGGATACCGTATGGAACGCCCATCGATACTGTAAAACGGTGTCTACTTACCTCCATAAAAGCTATCAAGGCAATAAGACGTCATCCCGAGCCTACCGTTCTTGTTGTTGAGAGTGCGGAATCATGGGTCACTTTGAAACTCATCTATTACATTGATGATTTTGGGAGACAATTTCTTATCAATGATGAAGTATTGTCGGCCGCATTGGACGCTCTTCAAAAAGACAAAATTCTGTTAGCTCCACCACGAATAAGCGTTCTTACCGGAACCCCATAAATATTTTTTGATTTAAAGCATTTCAATTTCTTTGGTGAAAACAGTTGTTTTGTATTCCTTGAAAAGATTTTTATTCCCTCTCTCCAAAACCTGACTATCAAAAACGCCTTTGCGATTGCAAAGGAGAAATTTTCCGTACCCTTTATATAATCTGGGTCGACCTATAACTCGAGACATCTCATGACCCATCTTGTTTAATTGAGGAACTCGAGAAAACACTAGGTAACTAAGTGGTAATGACCTTAAATCAATTTCCATTTTTTTGCTAAACTGATTCCAAAAGGCGGATTGAAAGACCTCTGTCGGAGGCGGAGCAAAAAAATGACACCAATGTCTATTGTTTTCCTTTGCCAGCATTCCACATGCCTCTGAGTGGGTACAGGGCGCGATAACATTCATAATTCCCTTTAATTTTTCTCTCACATCCACGAGCCTTGAACTATGCTCGCGAGTACCTGGTTCAATCCAAATGACATACTGAGCCTCTCCGGCCAGAGCAAGAATGACTTCTAGATCTTTATCAGAGGTCTCATTGATGACGTGACTTAGAACTAAGATCCAATCTCTTTTCGGCGCCTCTAATTGCTGAAGATCTTTCACTAGAATATCGGGGTTCTTGGTTTTAAGTTTTTCCGTCGCAAATCGAACAGCATTTTTTGAGCGATCCCACAACCACAGTTCGGAAATAAGACTAGGCCCCATAATTTCAATAAACTTGGAAGAGGCGATCCCAGTTCCACATCCAAAGTCTAAAAGCACATACTGTTTTGCGAATTGGATAGCTTCTTTTTTTTTAAGTTCGTTTAGAACAGCTTCCCATTTCCAGCCAATTCTTTCGGCGAAAGTACGATGGTAGAGCTCCAACAATTGGGGGGAGGTCCAGTATTGATTTTTAATTTGCCCAATTTCAAGCAAAAATTGGTTTCGTAGTTGGATTAATTGCTCCCAGTCGGAATCAGTGTATTTGAAATCATTTTCAGCGGACATACGTGCCCATGTTGTTCTTATTGATAGTAAACCCTCTTAAGCTCAAGAAAGTGTTTTTCCTGCAATTTGCCTCGACGACTGCACATAAGATTTGTTGTATCGACTTGATAACTTATCATTTCATGTTGTTTAGGTTCATAAAACTCAACATAACAATCAGGGAACCCGAGTGTGTGACCAAATTCGTGGCGAATTGTCCAGCGAACATGGTACTCAGTCAGAGGCTGATTAGCATCCATGGTGATAGTGCTTCCAGC
>DDPO01000093.1:0-10143 GCA_002342225.1 Bdellovibrionaceae bacterium UBA2466
CCAGCAGAAAGAGCCTTGGGATTTTTAAGCTGGGGTACGTCTAACTGACCAAATTCGTTGTATCCCCAGCACTTCACGCCTTCGTCATCTAAAGCACAGGTATGGATCGTTCCAGCACTGATCTCTTTTGGGTTTTTTAGGCGCGGAACTTGGGATTGACCGAATTCATTTTGCCCCCAACATTTCACCCCTTCATCATCTAAGGCACAAGTGTGAAACCCGCCCAAAGCCAATTTCTTCGGATTTTTTAAAGAGGGCACATCGGTTTGACCAAAACCATTGTGTCCCCAACATTTCACGCCATCGTCATCAATGGCACAAGTGTGAAGTCCTCCTGTGATAAATTCTTTGGGATTTCTGAGGAGCGGCACTCCTTTTTGGTTTTCCGAAAGATATCCCCAGCATTTCACGCCGTCATCATCGAGTGCACAAGAAAGTGAACCTCTGGCACTGATTCGCTTTGGATTTTTTAGCGCTGGGACATCTGTTTGCCCATACTGATTCCATCCCCAACATTTGACTGTATCCGAAGCGAGAAGACAAGTGTGAGATGCACCTGTGGAGATTTGATTTGAAAAACCAAGGGTAGAGAAGCCGAAGAGAAAAATTAAAAAAACAGTCCGTTTCATGAGACTCACCTTTGTTAAATGAAACATCTGAAAAACGGGCGAGACCTTAGCAGTTTTTTAAGGAGTGCCGCAATGACTAAAAATAATTCCTGAGCAGATTTTGAGTTGATTTTTATCTTTTCAATCGAAATGGGGAAGTATCTCTGAGGCACCCACTTCCTCTTCGTACGGGAAGCCTCGATTGCGTTGAATTGTTAAGAAAACAACACACAAAAGCTCTGAAAAAAGGAATTAAACGAACCGATGCGTTAGTTAAATGGGTTCAAGTGGGTATGGGCTTTTTCTTAAAATTTCTTGCACTATCTCTGCTGTTTTCTGTCTCTGGACTTTTCGCTGGAGAAAGTACGGAGATCTCTCCCAAAATTCTTTTTCACGGGGGTGGGGGTGGGGCGCCTAAGTGGGCCACTGATATGTCCTCGGCAGCCGATCAATTGAAACGCTTGGGCTTTCCGAAAGAACATATTTTCAAAGTCAATTATCCCGCGCAAAAAAATATCTCGGACATCGTAGCTGTGCTGGAACCTCAGTTAAAAGGTTTTATGGGTCGATACCCAAGCGATACGGAATTTGATGTCATTGGCCATTCTTTGGGGCATGCGGTTTCATTGGTGACCATGGCGAGACTTGGTTTATTATCCAAAATTAGAAAACTGATTGGAATTGCTGGAGTGATGTTTGGTCAACTGGGAGAGAAGCCAGGGCTATGTCGTTTGACTTTTTTAGCTTCTCGTTATTGTGGGGATATTTTTGATCTGCTGATCG
This sequence comes from Bdellovibrionaceae bacterium UBA2466, assembly GCA_002342225.1. GTDB lineage: Bacteria > Bdellovibrionota > FAC87 > UBA2466 > UBA2466 > UBA2466. Next base: position 1,392 of record DDPO01000093.1, read on the forward strand.
GGACGACACGCCCGCTTTTGATTGAGGATATCATTGAAAAATACCCAGAGGAAATGGAGAAAATACAAAAATGCTCACTCTTTTCTCCCGATGATGGGAGACTCGTTCCTTTTGATTCAGGTGCTTTTCAAGACGGTGTTAATATTTCTCTACCCAACGTGAAGCATTTACAATTTAAAAGCTCATCGCAAGTTTTTGATACGATGAAACAAGAGTGCTTTGGTGGGGAGTTTTAAGATAATTAGATAGTTCATTTCACAAGGTCACCTATTTGCGTTCTATGATCCACATCGGCTTCAACGCGGGTCCAAGAGAGACAAAAACCGTCAATCCATCAACAACCTAAACAAATAACTCCGGTCGACAACGCACGAAATCTGGGTATTTGAATTGCATTGCTCCCCGAGCGGCGGAAATGGGGTTTGGTGTGAAGGCTAAGTTGTCTATTGCTGTTTTTCTCATAGTGGTCGGAGTTTGTCGTGGCCAAGATTGGCCCATTCCGAATTCTTCTCTTGAAGCCCTATTAACTCGCTCCAGTCGTTGGAATACTTTATCATCTGAGAAACAAGCGGAAACTCGCGCTAAACTCATTTACGCTCTCAAGCTAGCCGGCAGTTTAGAAGCTCACAAGACCTTTTTTAATTTTATGAAAGCTGAGTGGGATAGCAATGCCGCAGAAGCAAGAAAGAAAGAACTCATTAAAGAAGCTGAAACTTTGGCCTTGGAGTCTGCCAAAAAAATAATCGCCAAGTGGGTAGATTCGAAAACCGCGAATGGAAAACCTATAACTGCTCAACACCTTATTTATCAGATCACAGGGCGAAATCTCTCCACGGAACAGTATAATGAATGGGACAGGTTCTTAAACGACCAAGGGGAATTGAACCTAAAATCCTGGGCCCTCGGAGCCGACCCCGCACTCCCAGAAAAAGAGAGAGCTTCAAGTGATCTCCTTCTGTTTCTTTCAAAAACATACGCAGGATCTCCCGCTGAAAGAAGAGCAGAAAACTTGAGAAGGCAAAAAGACATGGTTTTCACTTACGACACTTATGGTTTTAGCGCCGGTTCGAGTTTTTCCTCTCATGACTCATCAGGTTCACCTCGCCCTTGCGGAACCCCAAGCTCCAACGCTCCTACTTTGCGGCCCGAGTATAATGGTAGGCAGTAAGAAATAGTCGTCTTCTTTTTTTGGGCATAACCTTCACAGCGGATCCCAACTCTTTTTTTTTGACAAGAGACCACAAAGCCTTTTCGGTGAACTATAATTATTTGTGATGGGGCTGGGCAAAAATAAATATTTGCTGAGGCGATTTTGAGTTGATTTTAGGGCGCTCAAAACAATAAAAACAAATCAAAACAAACTCTCGAGTTGATCTTTTTTTTATTTTCCACTACCTGTTTCACACACTGAAGTTTAAGGAGCTTACATGAAAACTTTATTGTTTCTTTTTGGAATCCTCTTTTCATCGATGATATTAGCAAACTCTCCGATGAGACGAGCTGATTTTGAAGTGTATGGCTACGTGGTCGATGTTTACAATAACACCAAGGACCTAGCTTTTCAGTTGAACGGAAAAAGTATTATTAATCTCTCTGACACTAATGACTGTACTCTGTTAATCAATCAAAAGCCTCAACGTTGTGTTTGGAGCAGTTACTTGTCATCCGAGGGACCCAGTGTCTACGATGTCGATTTTCAATGGCAAGATTTTGTGGGGCTCATTAGAAATGAGGCTCAGCTTCAAGGGGCGGCTTCTACATTTTTTGAAGTCCTAGAAAAGTATTTTTCAAATAGTAATTCGAGGGTCGTAAATATCATCGTAGGCAATGGCGCTTTATCGCAGTACACGAAGAGAGTCAGCCGATATTTTCGGCCCTCATCGGGCGGGCAGTTTGAAGTGGTTTTAGATTTGCGCGCGCGTGAAACACACGAAATTCCCTAAATTAATGGAGGAAAATAAAATGGAAAGAAAACTCATGGGACTTGTCTTATTGGCTGTGGCTTTAGTTGTTCCTGTAACCAGTTCTTTGGCGCAGGATAATAATGAAACTGAAGTCAGCTTTGAGCGAGCAATGGAAATTGAAATTGCTGCGATGGAAGCTCTTGCCCGTCGTGGATTTCGTTGCTGTGCCGCAGATGCAGGTTATGAAGAGCACGGAGACCACTGTGTAGAAGCGGTCACCAATGTCGGAGGTGAAGCGAGAGCCTTACAAGTATGCAAAACCTTTCACCCTCAGTGCGTAAGCCTCGGCTGCGCAGCCCACTAAAACACAGTAAGTACTTTTTCTCCCCTTCTGGAATCTTAAGTAGAATCCGGCAGGGGTTCCACTAGGAAACTCACAACTTAGAACAGACAGTTCAGTTCTATTAAATTACTGTATTCCTTGAGTCCACGTCCCTCGGCACATTGTTTGCTTTTGGTGTCGTTCGGATGCGTGTGCTGAAGCTGTACGTTTTTCTCCTGTTGCTTTCTACCGCTCAAGCGTTGAGCGATTGCGAAGCTTTGATTGCAAATCTTGCGAAAAGATCAACCGACTCCCCATTAGCTTTTCCCAAGTTGGCACTGATAGAGCAGGAATTGGGACAGAGATCCTTAATCGATATCCAAAAAGAATCACATAAAGATACCATTCAAGCGCATAATAAAAAAACATTGGAAGCGTTAGCCGAGCCGCAACAGAAGGGGGGAGCCGTTCTAAAGGGCGGAGTTACTTTTAGACAGGCCGATTTGTTAGTACGTTTTGTGGGTGAACACCCGACTCATGGATCGGACAAAGAAGCGAGATTTGATCCGGATGGCTGTTTTGGTTTTTGTTTCGGAAGAGCTACTCTCATTCACAGTGAAGCCTTATCGAGAAATGTTCCTCCGTATCTTATCAAGAAAATTTGGGCTGTAGGATCCTTAGAGGAGCGCCGGTGGGAGTTTCATGTTTCGGCACTTATAAAAGCCGAATCGAAAAGTGGTTGGTGGGCATTGGATCCGATTTTTCACCGGGCCATGGATGTTCGAAATTGGATCTTACAAATGGAATCCTTCTCAGATGATGGCCGTATGATGGTTTTTGTGACAGAAGCCAATAGATTTTCTGTTCATTCTGCAAGAGCGTATTCCACTGTTGATCTTCTCGGAGATGGTAAAAGTGATTTCTATAACGGCTATTTTAAAAGTTACCTCGAGGAATTATTAACCAAGCCCCCGCCCGAGCCTTTTCTTAAGTAATTAAGGCTTAATTCTGTGAATGAGTCTCGGGAAAGCGGCAGCTTCTCGTAAGTGATCAAGTCCGCAGATCCAAGAGATGGTCCTCTCAAGGCCCAAACCAAATCCGGAGTGGGGCACGGAACCATATTTGCGAAGGTCGAGATACCAATCGAAATCCTCTTCTCTTAAACCGTGTTCGTGGATTCGTTTTTTGAGAACATCGATATCTTCTTCCCGTTGACCGCCCCCGATAATTTCACCGTAGCCCTCAGGTGCGATGCAATCACAGCCCAAAGCGAGCTTGGGATTTTGAGGATCGTGTTTCATGTAAAAAGCTTTGATCTGTGCTGGGAATCGGTGAATGAAAATAGGCCTATCAAAATCTTCAGAAACCGCACTCTCTTCAGGGGCTCCAAAATCATCTCCCCAGCTTACTTGGTGGCCTTTGCGTTTTAAAATATCAATAGCTTCATCATAAGAAACTCTGGGGAACGGGGCTTTCACATTTTGTAGTTTAGTAGTATCCCGTCCTAAAATAGCAAGTTCCTGAGCGCATTCTTTGAGCACGTATTGAACCGTATACTCTAGAAATCGCTCTGCGAGTTTCATGTTGTCATCAAGATCATTAAAAGCTACTTCCGGTTCGATCATCCAAAACTCAGTGAGATGCCTGCGAGTTTTGCTCTTTTCGGCTCTGAAAGTAGGCCCAAAGCAATATACTTTTCCGAAAGCCATAGCAGCAGCTTCTCCATAGAGCTGTCCGCTCTGAGAGAGATAGGCTTTTTCTCCGAAATACTCAGTTTCAAAAAGAGTGGAAGTCCCCTCACACGCTGCCGGAGTAAAAATAGGAGTGTCAATGAGCGTAAAGCCATCTTGATCAAAGAAATCTCTTACCGCTTTTACAAAGCGATCTCGGATTCGTAAAATCGCGTGAGGTTTTTGCGATCTTAACCATAAGTGGCGATTGGAAAGAAGAAAATCGGGGCCATGTTCTTTGGGGCCCAATGGATAGTCCTGAGCAATCTGCAGAATTTGGAGATCAACTCCATCGAGTTCAACCCCGATAGGTGACCTCTTGTCCTCTTTGACTTTGCCTGTGACAATGAGGGAGCTTTCCTGGGTCAAAGTATCTAATTTCGCGAAGATTTCTTCTGAGACATTCCCTTTAAACCAAACGACTTGAACGATTCCACTGCCATCTCTCATTAATAGAAAACGGAGTTTTCCCGAGCTTCGAATATTGTAGACCCAACCTCTAAGTTCTACAGTTTCGCCGATCTGGTTTTTAAGTTCACGGATAGTGGTTCGTACTGCCATAGAAATTACACCGTTGCAGGTTTGGAAGCTTGCCGACTCGGTTTCGACTTGCCGTTTCTAGCTTCCAAAAACTTTTCAACATAAATTGTAAAGGGCGACGCAATGTACATCGTAGAGTAAGTTCCTACGAAAATTCCAAAGCACATCGCTATCGCAAAGCTTTGGATTTCGCCTTTACATAAGAAAATAATTGGAACAATCGAAATGAAAGTAACTAAAGATGTTAATACCGTTCTCGACAAAGTGAGGTTAATGGCTTTATTGATGGTTTGAGGCAACGGTAAGTTTGATCCACTTTGCTTCAACATTTCCCGTACCCTGTCGTAGACAACGATGGTGTCGTTCACACTGTAACCTGCGATAGTCAGGAGGGCCGCAATCGCAGTGATCGTAAACTCTCTCCCTGTCAGCATGTAAAAGCCAGTTGCCATTACAAGATCGTGGATCATCGCAAGAGTGGCTCCCGGAGCAAAACGAACGTCAAATCGAAGCCAAATGTAGATTGTAATGAGGATCACAGAGTAGAAAAGCGAACGTAGAGCAGCAGCTTTAAGCTCAGCTCCTACCTTAGGCCCCACTACATCGACCGATTGCACAGTAACTTCATTTGCACCCACTTTTGAGAGAAATCGAGCATTGATGGGAACGATATTTTTTTGCTCTTTTTCATCTTTAACGATTCTTGATGTGATCATGAACTCCTGATTGGTCTCACCAAGGCTTACAACTGAAGCTTCGGTTTCGCCTAATTCATCCATGATTTTGCGGACCGACTCAGAAGAGTGAGGTTGGTTAAACTTCACTCTCATTACTGTACCGCCTGTGAAATCGATTCCGTAATTGAGCCCCTTGGTCCAAAGCCCCGCTACAATCGCAATGAGTGTTAATATTGAAAAGACGATGAAGTATTTAAACTTTCCAATGAAATCAAGTGAGAGGTTGTTGGGAACTAAATGTAAATATTTTTGCATGGTCGTTTCCTAAATGCTGATAGTTTTTCTGCCCTTTGCCACGATGAAGTAATCAAAGATGACTCGAGTGACGAAAACAGAAGTGTAGAGCGAAGCGGTCAAACCAATAAGGAGAGTGACCGCAAAGCCACGAATGGGACCGTAACCGAAATTAAGGAGCACTATACCTGCGATGACCGTCGTAATATGAGAGTCGATGATCGCAGAGAAGGCTCGATGGTACCCTTCAGCTAAAGCCATTCCTAAGGATTTCCCCATCGCAATCTCTTCGCGCATGTGTTCCAAAATAAGCACGTTCGCATCCACAGCCATTCCTAGCGTTAAAGTAATACCCGCAAGTCCAGGAAGAGTAAGAGTTCCCTCAAACGCTGCAAGAATTGCAAGGATGAACAAACCATTGAGTATGAGTGCAAAATTGGCGAACAGTCCCGAGGTTTTGTAGTAAATCCCCATGAAAAGGAAAACCAACAATAAACCTGCGACCAAGGAGTAGGTTCCAGCTTTGATAGCATCGGCTCCCAATGAAGGCCCTACGACCCTCTCCTCCAGAAATTCCAAACGGGCAGGTAAAGCACCTGATCGAAGAACAAGCGCCGTGTCTACGGCATCTTTGGTAACCTCTTCGATGCCACGTCCTTCGGAGCCCATTTCAATCATAGCCCGACCGCCACCGATCTTGGTCTTAATTCGAGGCGCTGAGTGGACATTGTTATCCAAAACGATGGCCATGTATTTGCCAACATTTTCGCCTGTGGCTTTTTCAAACTTTGAAGCTCCAGCCGTTGTTAAGCTAAAGTTCACTATCGGCTTTTGTTCTTGGTCGTAACTAAAATACGCATCTTCAAGGTCTTCCCCAGTGACCAAGGCTTCTCGGTCTAGCAAGTAGGGAATATATTCAGCGACTTTAGTGTTAATGTTTGTTTTCTTTTGAAATAAGAGCTCTGTGTTTGAGGGAATTTTCCCAGCCAAAAAGTTGTTGAGATCACGCAAGTGTTTAGTGATGGGTGCAGTTTCAGTTAAGGTAATTTTCTTTTCACTTACAAATTGAGCGACCCATTTCTTAAGATCTTCCATCGAGGGTTTGCCATCCTCTTCGGGCCCCGAACGCTCGATTTGAAATGAAAGTTTCGCGGTTCTGGAAATAATCTCTTTGAGTCGTCCGGGCTCCTGAAGCCCTGGGAACTGGACCAATATTTTCTCTTCACCTTGTTTTTGGATAATAGGCTCTGCAATGCCGAATTCATCGATACGATTTCGTAAAGTCTCAAGAGATTGTTCAACGGCTCTTTCATCCACTTTCGAGCGCCAAAAAGGGCTCATTTTAAACTTGGCGAGATTTCCTTTGTCGCTGTCAAATTCGACAGTATCTCCGAGATCTCTCATGAGGGCTTTGTCCAACTGTTTCCAAGTCGCAGCATCGGTGTACTGGACTGTGATGAAATTGTCGGAAGTGGTTTCAAATTTAAAGCCTGAAAGTTTTTCTCTCTCAGCGATGTCTTTGAATTGAGTTTTGAGTTTGCTAACCGCGTCGCGGTGGACCTCTTCAAAATCAATCCCTAGGACCAAGTGCAACCCGCCTCGAAGATCCAGACCTAGTTTGAGAACTTCGGAAGGTAAAACACCAAAATACCAAGGGTCTGAAGGCTTACTGACCTTAGGTATTGAGACATCTTTTGAGAATTTTAAGAAAGTCGGGGTCAGAAGATAAAGAGAAAATAGAATAGTCGCAACTATCGTCGTTACCCGCCAAGTTAGACCTTTCATGTTGTTGCCTCTTTCTGGCTTGAGTTTTTGTCGTCTTTCAAGCTCGCAGCACTTTCAAGAATTTGAGATTTCAAAATTTTGAGGGAAACTCCCTGATCAATCTCTAAATTCACAAATTTGTCGCCTACAGTTTTCACGGTCCCAATGATTCCCGATTGGGTGACAACCATGTCCCCTTTTTTGAGTTCGGCAATAAACCGTTGTTGGTCTTTTTGCCGTTTTTGCTGGGGGCGAAGAATCAGAAAGTAAAACACGCCAAAGATAAGGATGAGAGGGAGGAAAGGAGTGACTCCTTCTCTGCCGGGGCCGGTCGGAGCTGGTGTAGGTGCACCTTCCGCTAATAGCAAGTTGCTCATGAAACTCGCAGCTAAAAACCATCTTGTCATCGAACGCATATCAATCCTCCTTAAAAACTTCCGCCGAGCTTCGCTCTGTCCGGTCCGGATAAGCAACAGTTAGCCTTGGTTTCATCATTTCATAGAAACTAGGGAACGTGCCGTTGTCCAGAGCGTTGCGAATCTCCGACATGAAGCGGTGATAGTAGTAAAGATTATGGAGGGTGGCAAGGCGCAACCCTAAGATTTCTTTTGTTAAAAAGAGGTGTCTCAAATAAGCGCGACTGTAATTCTTGCAGCATTCACATAAACACGTTGCGTCGATAGGGTTTTGATCATGAGTATGTGAGCTATTCCTAATGTTGAGTAAACCATCATGAGTAAAAAATCCGCCATTTCTGGCATTTCGGGTAGGAAGAACACAGTCGAACATATCAATACCGCAATTGACCGCTTCTAAAATATCTCGTGGAGTTCCAACGCCCATTAGATAATGGGGAAGGTTTTGAGGAAGATAGGCCGCGATTTCTGATAAAACGTGGATCATTTCAGCATGAGGTTCGCCCACGCTGAGACCACCGACAGCTAGACCATCTAAAGGAAGTTTTAAGGTCCCCTCCAAGCTTTCAAGTCTTAAAGGAACTGAAGTTCCCCCCTGAATAATTCCAAAAATTTTCTGATAAGGATGACGTGGAACTTCAAAGAACCGTTGTCCCCATCGTAAACTCCTGTGAACAGCTTCTCGTAAGTTTTTTTCCGTGTTGGGAAGAGCCACACATTCATCAAATAGCATCGCAATGTCGGAGCCAATCGTTTGTTGAATTTGGGCGGATAGCTCTGGGGTCAGAAAAATCGTGTCCCCGTTGAGATGGCTTTGAAATTGAACCCCTTCTTCGGTGAGTTTCTTAAGTTTTCCTAAACTAAAAACTTGGAATCCACCGCTATCGGTGAGAATGGGTTTGTCCCAATTCATGAACTTGTGAAGTCCGTTGAAGAGTTTGAGAGTCTCAAGCCCGGGTCTTAAGTAAAGATGATAAGTGTTACCCAAAATGATCTGGCTTCCCACTTCTTTGAGTTCGTGGGGAGACATGGTTTTTACCGCGCCCACCGTTCCAACAGGCATAAAGACCGGAGTTTCAACCACTCCATGGTGGAGAGTGAGGCG
>DDPO01000093.1:10197-10372 GCA_002342225.1 Bdellovibrionaceae bacterium UBA2466
CCGCGGCGGGCAAAGGCAGATTTTTTTAAGACTTCAAAATGGGAAATAGAATGAGTCATAAGGATTAAAGGTTTTAGGCGCGCGAGGGGGGTTTAGCAAGTAGCTTTCAGATTTTGGTTTCAGGGTAGGGGGTATTTCTGTAGAGTAATCAGATTATGCCAGAAATCATCCCCAT
>DDPO01000132.1:0-6359 GCA_002342225.1 Bdellovibrionaceae bacterium UBA2466
AGATAGTAAAAATTAGGCGCCACTCGGATTCGAACCGAGGAATAGAGGTTTTGCAGACCTCTGCCTTACCACTTGGCTATGGCGCCAGAGAAACCGTTGTTCTAGCTCGATTTCGTCTTAGACGCAACGCTTAGTAATGAGGGTCATCAATTCGTGCGTTAGTGCAACGCATTAAATCGAGAAGGCTAGGAGTTTTTGGGCTTTAGCGATAAACTATAAGTGGCAGAAGACCTCTCTTTTTAAGAGAGGCGCGTTCCTCATTTCTAAATAAAAAAAGGAAAAAATCATGTCGGCTAGTTTGGTTCGTCTCAATCGAGTTGGGCTCCGATACGCTACAGATCGCTATGCTCTTCAAAGTGTTTCTTTTGATTTGCAGAGAGGGGAATTTGCGTACATCACTGGCAACAACGGAGCGGGTAAAACCACTCTATTAAAAATGCTTTTTGCAATGGAGAAAGCCTCAGAGGGCTCTATTTTAGTAAATAATCGAGATTTGTCTCAGTTGCCTAAAGGCAAGGTTTTTCAATACAGGCGGGAAGTGGGCTTTGTTTTTCAAGACTTTAAACTACTTCCTGATCTGACAGTTTATGACAATGTTAGTTTACCGCTCGAAATAAGAAAAATGACCCCCTCTGAAGTAGATTATCGAGTTCGTGGAGTGCTTTCTTTAGTGGGCTTAGCCGACCGAGCCCGTGACTATCCGCTCACACTCTCAGGGGGAGAGCAACAAAGAGTTGCTATTGCCCGGTCAATCATCGGTAAACCGTTTCTTCTTTTGGCTGATGAACCTACGGGCAATTTAGATTCGGAAACAGCGAGAGAAATTATGCAGTTGTTTCTTGAAATCAATGAAATGGGAACTACGGTTCTGATAGCAACTCATGATAAGGCATTGATGGAGGAGTTTCCTTCACGAGTGATCTCTTTAAACAAAGGAAGAGTTATTTCCGACCACCGAATGGACGTGTGAACGATGAGCAAATATCGCGGCTTTCGTAACAGTTTTTCAGATTTTAAACGGCAACCTTGGTTGCATTTTATTAGCATAATGACGATATCAGTTGCATTGGTCATTGTGGGCGGATTCTTTCTTTGCTATCGAAACTTTGAAAAGTTGGCAGAGAAAACCAATCCTCAAATTTCCGGAACGGCATATTTGAAAGAGGAACTCAGTCCAGAGCAGGTCGACTCCTTAAAAGTAAGAGTATTAAGTCTTGAGAATATTCAAAAAGTGTCGTTCAAGTCGAAAAATAACGTAGTTGAGGAACTCCAAGCATTTTTAGGCACAGCTGGCGGAGCCGGATTGCCGGGCAGTGAACTCTTTCCTGATGTACTTGAGATCGAAGTCAAGAAGGATGTCCCAGCGGAAAAGATCCCAATTCTTAAAGGGGTACTATCGAGATTGCCGGAGATTGCTGAGGTCGATTTTTCTGATGATTGGTTGGCCCAGTATAAAAAGATTAGCAATATGCTGAAAATTGTTGGCATGATGATTATGGGTGGAGTGATTGTGGGTTGCAGTTTCTTGATTGCTAATTTTATGGGAATGCGGCACCAATCCCGTCGGAACGAAATAGAAATAGTTAACTTAATCGGTGCCGATCGTAACTTCATTCTGTCCCCTTTTATTTGGGAAGGTGTTATCGAAGGTGTTGCGGGAGCCACCCTAGCCGTTGCTGCACTTTATTTCATCAAAACATTTTTCTCTAACTTGGCCTCGGCTCATTGGTCCACTTTCTTAGGTGTTCCCAATTGGAGTTTTCTATCGGTAGCGCAAATTTTGGTCATTTACGCCATCGGAGTTGCAATGGCCCTGCTAGGAGGGGTAACCGTTTTTCTCCGTTTTCAAGAAGATACTTTCTAATGAATCAATTCAGATTGATATATTTAGCACTGCCCCTAGTGTTGATCTCACTGCCGATTGTTTCGGCTCCTAATTTTTTAAACCCGAATCCTCAAAACCCTGAACGAGCACAACAACTCAAGGAATTTATACAGAAAGAAAAGTCACAATTTGAGTTTCGAGAATCGAAAAGAAAAGACCTTTTGGGTGAGTTGGACAATATAAATGAAGACCAGAATAGGGTGCGCGAGCGGATTAGCACACTAGCACTGAGTCAGACTGAGATGTCGATGGCTCTTGAGAATTTATCACTGGAGTACAACAGGCAAAAAGAAATGGAGCAAATGCATCGAAAGCGAATGTACTTGCTATTAAAAGTTGCTTACCGAATCAAAAAAGAGGGAATGTTGAGATTTCTTTTTACGGGCCAAGATATGGGAGAACTAAGTACTCGGGTGCGAGTGCTTTATCACACCTTGAGATCTCATACCTTTGTAACTCAGCAATTGAAAGAAAGAGCTCTTCGTCTTGAAGAGAGTGAAAAAAAAATAACCAAAACCAAGCAGGAGCAACAGTTAGCCTTAAATGAACTAAAAGATCAGGAGTTGCTTTTAAAACAGATGCTGGAGCAAAAAAAGCATTTAGTCAGTAAGATTAATAAAAAGCAAAACTCTTATCAGATGGCCGTAAAAGAATATAAGCGGCTATCGGCACAATTAAACTCTATTTTCTCTCAGTTCAAAACAGCTGAAGATGAAAAGACTGCGACAATCGAAGGGAAACCATCATTTGTCCTACCAGTGAATGGGAAAATAGTTGAGGGGTTCGGAAAGTCTGTGAACCAGAAGTTTGGTACTGTTATCTATCACAAGGGATGGGAAATCGAAGCCGAACACAATTCTCCCGTGAGTGCAGTCGCAAACGGGATTGTTGAATACGCAGGTTGGGTAAGGGGACTGGGAAATGTTGCTATCCTTCATCATGGCGCGGGTCTTTACACTTTAAATGCGCATTTGTTCAAAATTTCTAAAAATGTCGGAAGTAGAGTAGAGCAAGGGGAGATGATAGGAACGGTGGGGGACACAGGAACCAATGATAATCCCAGTCTATATTTTGAGGTCAGGGAGAAGGGAAAAGCAGTTGATCCGGTTGCTTATTTTTCTCAAGAGACTGTAACTCACCTAAATTAAACTCCATAGGGTAATCATGATTAGCTATCCCTCTATAAGCATTACTTTTAGAGCTTTGCTTGTATTGACGATGTTTTTTTTACCTCAAAAATTTTTTGCTGGGAGCCTGGATCACGATCAGTGGTCGGCTCTTACTACTGCCCAAATCAAACAGAGAGAACAAAGTGGAAAGACATCTATTGCTTGCTGGCATTATCAGTTAATGCAAATACACGATCACATGATCAATAGTCCGAACGTAGTGAGCAGCTATGTTTTAGACAAAGATGGGAAAAGATTTCGAAATTTGAGTAAGTTAGGAAATTACGCTGAGATGTTAAAAGGTAGTCGTCTCGAGGTGTACGAAACCGACTCTGCTTGTGATTTAGTCCTAGCTTTTAGGGGTACCTATCAGGGGGCTCTTGATGTAGATCTTCCTCAGGATATAAATTTTATTCCTTCAAAAGATAGTCCTAATTATCATCCTGGATTTTTTGATGCAGCCAAAAGCTATAGAACTCTCATAAAAAAAATTATCGCGGATTCACAGAAAAAGTGTGGCTCAAAGGAGTTGAATATCACGGTGACCGGGCACAGTCTTGGAGGAGCGATCGCTTATATCGTAGCGAATGTGTTCAAAGACCTCGAATTAGGCCATCCTGAGCTCGTTTTGTTTGGCTCGCCTAGGGTTGTCATGAATTCCAGCGCCCATACTGACAAAGTCAAAGCCGTTCATTACTATCTTGATAGAGATCCTGTAGTGCTCACTCCACCGAAGATCATGTTTAAGGAGCTCACAGATAATTTATATCGTTTTGATAGAGTTTCAGTTCTGGAGGATGTTTCCGTTACTGGACATCAGTTATTTCAGAACCATCTTCCCAGCGTTTATGTGAAAAAGCTCGCTAGGTGGTGTGAGGAAAAGGAAAAACCCAAAAAGGTTCGCGCTTTTACTCACACACTCAAGGAATCTGGCATTGATGCTTCTCAACGCGTGGTGAGAACGGGAGTTGATGCAGCTGGAAATAAACTTCTGCCGAGTACGAATGAAAAAGGTGGAACTCTCCCTCCTGTATCAGAGGCCATCATTACTTATCTCAATGCGCCCGACAACTCGAAAGGTAACCCCGAAATTAGGAATACTGGTGATGGTCAGTCTTTTGCAAATCAGCTGGCCTGTGGGGTCTCGTACCTTTGGGGCAGTCGAACAAAAGCTGGCCGAAAATATTATTGTGTTAAGACTATCGAAATCAATGAAAAGGCTAAAAAGGCCTGCGTAGAAAAATGTGGCACGACTAACATGAAACCTGGTGGTTGTGTTCGAGGATGTTTCGATCACTTACATAAGTTTTGTATTGGTAATTGGGCCTGTAAGGGCGATTCTTTAAGTGGTTAACTCTTAAAAAAGAACTTATAAATAAATGAAACTGCAGTGAGTAAAGCACTTACAAGAATACAGGTTGTGAGCGGAAAGTAGAACGAAAAACCTTCTTTCTCTATTCGGATATCCCCCGGTAGTTTTCCTATCTTATTTAAAAAAGGTAACTCTTTTCCAAGCAAAATAAAAAGTCCTACTAGGACAAGTATTATTCCAAGTCCTAAAATCAATTTTCCGATTTGAGGTAGCTCTGGTGCCATTATCAGATTAAATCTTTAGATATCTGGAATGTCTCTTTGCAAGACTCTTCTAACACTTCATAAGCAGCCGCTACAATCCCTTCAGCATCAAGATGATGTAAATGGAAGATATCGGCAGTCGTACCTGACTTGGAGGTTTTTCGAACTGCTAAGCACTTCTGTTTGGTACCTACGATCGAACCGATATTATCAAGAAGTCCCGGCTCCCCGTCATGTACTGATAAAACTGGAATACGTCCACCTTGGAGCGCCATGAAAGCTGCTCGGGTTGAAACTTCCGACCCTGAGGCAAGAAAAAGATCTCCCGATATTCCGAGTCCATTCTTTAAATGGTCGTAGTTGTCCGTATCTGCAAAATTACTAAGCAGCAGATCGGGGCTCGTAACAACAAAAACGTTAGCGTAAATCCCTTTTTCATGAAGTTGGTCTGAGGCTTTAATAGCTTCAGCAACTAAAGCTCCCATTGCAAAAATATGGATGACGTTGTCCCCTGGCGAATAGTCTTCAAAGCCACGGTAATCGATTAAAGCGTAGGCTCCTTTGAGAGCGTCTTGTCTAATCAGTTCCATGATTTCAGACTCGTTTTGGTCTGAAAACCGTTTTTGTAGTTTTAATCTTTCAAGAAACTCTTTCTGCACAAGACCTTTGGTTACACACCTAATCAATAAAGACTCTCGATTTTTATCGTCTTTAGTGAAGTGACGTCTTAAACCATCGGCTAGAATCCATTCTAATTCTTTTGCGAATGCAGGTTCCCAAGTAACACAATTGGGTATCTGAAAGTCTGATTTCCAAGAGTGTTGAGCTCCTTCTGGAGCTAACGTAATCCCACTGGGAGTTCCAATCGTTGCAAATGAGGAGTGCCAATAGAGATTGTAATAAAACTGGTCATGCGCACGCTTGATGAAAAAGTCATAGATCGTCATGGCTGGAAAAAACGGTATTCCCGTGTAGTAAAAGAATTTACCGATCGATCCTGCTGCCGACATGCAGTTTCCTTCTGCGATCTCGAACCTGATATGACCCGTTCTTGCATCAGAGTGGGGCATAACGTCGGGGGCTTTGTCATCTTTAGCTCCATACTCAGCTTCAAAGTCTTTTTGGCCGACATCGCCATAAAGCTTTCCATTCATGTTCGGACTTGTATTGGTGGAGCTTCCAACATCGGGAGCCATTGTTAGAAAGAACCGAGCGACTTGTCCCCAGCCCTTGTCTAAATTATCATTTTTTGTGCCTCGATCACCACGGGCCAAGCGATCCAATTTGGCTGCTATCTGCCCCCACATCCACTGGGTGTGGGCCACCGGATTGAATTTTAGAGCAGATATATCGAAATCCACTGGCCACTCAATCTTATTTGCTTCAGCTAACCAGTTATCTTTTCTGTCACCCACTTCTCCTAAAATTTGGTCAATCCCTGAGAGGAGTTTTTGCCTTCTTTCAGCAAGAAATTGTTCTTCTTCGGTTCCTTCTGGAAAATCTTCAAAAGGATCTTCGAAAGAGGCGCCAAATTTAGTAGCGAGTTCTCTAAGCTCCTTCTCCTCGGGCATTGCAGAATGATTTCCAGAGAGAGCTTGAAAAGACAATCCATAACCCTTGATTGTGTAAATCACTATAAGAGTGGGACGTGTTCTATCTTTTTTAGCTGCTGAGAGAACTTCTACAAGAGCTTCAAGGTCATGTCCGCCTAGGTTGGTGAATAGCTGATG
>DDPO01000132.1:6533-7621 GCA_002342225.1 Bdellovibrionaceae bacterium UBA2466
TCGTCCAAAACTCTTCGCAATTCTTCGCCGCCTGGTTTTTTGAACGCTTTTTCGCGAAGTTTTCCGTGCTTGAGCTTAACACCCTCCCAACCATTCGCTTCGGCTAATTTAACAATACGGTCGGCATCACTGCCTCCCAAAGCTTTTTCATTGAGCACTCGAGTTCCATCGAGGTTTTGTCTGTTGTAATCAACAATCCATACAAGGTTACCAAGCTGCCGTTCACCTGCATCCGGCATGGCTTCATGGAGGGAGCCCTCTCGAAACTCAGAGTCTCCCATGACACACCAAAAAGTGGGATCTTCATTGATTTCAAATTTATGGTCTTTCGCAAACTGGTACCCGAGCGAAGTATAAAGTGCGTTGACCGGCGGAATTCCCACTGAACCTGATGGAAAATATCTAAATCCATCGGGGTCACTTGCTGCGTGGTAGGACTGGAATACAGGATGCCCTTCTCGAGAATAGTGTCTCAAGTGTTGCATCGCTAATTTACGATCCTCTTTTGAGAAGAGTTCATTTTCTTGAGTACGAAAATTGTGCAGAAGACAATTTAAAGCGTGATCCATCGGAGAGATGTGTGGCTTAAAAGCAAAGTAGTCTTCGGGCTCACGAAGAACCAAATGAATTGCAGCCAAAATATGCTGAGAGGATGCGCAGGCGCTGGGGTGACCGCCCACTTTGGGTTCCCCTTTTTCAATGTTGGGGCGATTGTTTGCGATGTCTATCATTCGAAGAGCCATGAAATAGGCTCGGTCACAAATGTTGTTTAAAATAGAATAATCTAAGTGGCCGGGGACCGATTTTTCAGGTTTAATTTTTTTCTTATCTTTCTTCATAACTTACCAAACTTTAACTGTATTTTTGCGCCTTCAAAAGTGAAACTTTTTATTCCGGGTCTACTGCTTCGCCTTTAATGAGAAACTGCCCACATTCTCTTGAAAAGCCAAATTGAGATAAATCTGTAATTCTATCGATATAGAGCTTGCCTAGAAGGTGATCACACTCATGCTGGATGACAGTAGCGGCAAAACCCTCAGCTTCAAAACCGATTCTCTCTCCTTGTGCGTCGAGCGCTCTGACCGAAA
>DDPO01000132.1:7629-13786 GCA_002342225.1 Bdellovibrionaceae bacterium UBA2466
CAGGATGATGTCTCAGTGGTCAGGGGCTTAATTTCAGGATTGATGAGCACTTTGATGTAGGGTTTGGTATTAGCATCAAAGTCCCAAATCATCACAACAATTTGAAGGCTTTCATGAATTTGTGGTGCAGCTAGACCCCTTCCATCATACTCGAACATGGTTTCGACCATGTCTTGAATAAGGGCCTGAACCTCTGGTTTTTTGATTTCTTTTTCGGGTATCGGTTTTGCGACTTGCCGCAAAACAGGATGTCCCATAACAGCAACTTTTCTAATAGCCATTTAAAACTCCTAAAGAGATAGTTTAAATCTCTCAAATTCAGACAGTACTTTTAATCGGTTATAGAGGCTGATTTTGGCTCCTTCTAACGGTTGATGAACATCTTTGGTGAAGTATCCAGTCGTGAAAAAGAAACCCTTCGTGCTAGTGACACTTTTAACAAAATCTTTAAATTCAAATAAGGTCGGGAGGGATACGAACGGATGTGACGGATCGGTTTTATAAAAGCCTAAAACGTAATTACCGAAGAAGAATTCATTGGAACTTTCAGTAATCCAATAAACTTCGTTTTCATCGACAGTGACCCTGTCTTTGATGGTCAGTTTATTTTCTTCGCAAAGCTTTTCTCCTACTCGGTAAAGATCTTCCAAAGTAAGCTCTCGGATCTCTTTGGGGTCTTTTAGCAGATCATCTTCAGGGGGAACTAGTTGAATGGGCTCTGGAGTCTTCTGTCGAGTGACAAACATAGCCAGACCCAAAGCAACAATCACAGCAAAAAAAGCGACAGTGAATATGTTAAACATAAGAGTTGTTGATTACCTCTCCCAAACCGCCCGCACCAGGAACAATATACTGTTTATGATTAAGACCACGCTCCTCTGACCAGAAAGTTCCCGGAATAGAGCTTAAAACTTTTTCTGAACTGAGCCCTCTATCAAGCCTAATCGCATAAACGACCACTTCAGGATGATTTTTTGAAAGGTGGTTCAGATACTCTGGTGTCACTACTAAGTGTATGGCGATATATTTTCGGGCTTTGCCTCGGCTACTATAAATATCCATCACAGTATTTAGCGTGGAGCCTGTGGCGCCCATCGGATCTGGAATAATGACAAACGAGTTATCAACATTTCCACCAATTTTGACTCCGCCTAGCTGAGTACCAACGACCTTTTCATTTTCATCAACTTTTCGATTGATACTAATGTGATCTTGGCGAATTCCGTCAGGTTCCAAAATATAGTTAAGGGCATCAAAACAGATTTGAGAGGGAACGGTACCTGCGCGTGCGAGATCCACACAAACAGCTCGAGTAGATGGATCTACTACGGGTGCTTCAAATCGGCCCTCGGGATGTTGAGCTGCCATTCGGGTTTCAAGTTGAGTTTGTACAGTTGGAAACTCATTATTGACGACAGCTTTTACGAGCTCGCGGTAGAGAGTGTTTAGAAGCTGATTGATGAGAGGCTGTTTGCAGTCGCTACGACAAAGCTTAGCGAGCGTAGTGAACAAGTAGGGGTCACTTAGAATGTGAACTTTGGGACCATATTTGTGGGTTATTTCAGATAATTTGAAATGACGTTCGATATACTGCGAATCTTTTAATAATTTGGGACTCATCATGGCCTATAAAGAACCTCAAAATGAAGCGTAATGTCAAGCATTCTCTAGAAATATAATGGTCAGAAACTCTAAGTGTTTCAACACGTTGCGGAATCTGTTGACCCTATCGAAAGCCCACCCTTAAATCAGTCTTTGGTTTTAAGGCCCAGGAAAAGAAAGTAGACCAGGATGCAGTTAAGTTTAGATCTCGATGAGTATGTTTTTTTCGACTTAGAAACCACGGGTTTGTCCCCATGGGGTGGGGACGAAATCATCGAAATTGGAGCTATGAAGGTTTGGGGGGAGAACTTGGAAGAAGCTCAGGTCTTTCACTCTTTAGTAAATCCTAAGCGATTGATTCCCCCCGATGCTACAAAGGTGAATGGAATAACCAATGAAATGGTAGTTGAAGCCCCGACCATCGAGCAGATTTTTCCTAAATTTTTAGATTTTGTTGGTAACTCGTGGCTGATTGCCCAGAATGCTAGATTTGATATGTCATTTGTAATGAAATACTTAATGCAGTTTCGAATGAAGCGACAGTTTGAAGTGTGGGATACCATGCTTTGCTCGCGAAGAGCTTTTCCTGGTGAAAGCAAACATAACCTCGATGTGATTTGTCAGCGCTTGGGATTTAAAGTGAATCCGGAGGAGAGACACCGATCGATTGGAGACGTAAAACTAACAGCAAAAGCCTTTTTTGCTCTCAGAGAAAAACTTTCGGGGCAATTACCTAATCGTGAAAAGTTTTCAGTTTAACGTTAATCAATATGCAACCCAATGGCGTGAGGCTATTTTTACACCTTCTTCTCCGGGCGAGAGAGTAAGAGATTTCGCTCGAAATTTAGTGATCAATTTGTCCTCAGCAGTAAATAAAACCACCGAGGATAAGTTTTTGCGATGTTTATACTGCCACTATGTTTTTGATGACCAAACAGAGGATTTTGAAAACCTAATTATCGAGCTAAAAAAGACAGGAAAATTTGTCGATACGGACACCGCGATTGAGATGCTTTCCGGTAAAAAACCAATCGATGAACGATACTACCACTTGTCTTTTGATGATGGTTTTAGAAATAATTATACAAACGCTTTTCCGATTCTGAAAAAAAACAAGGTTCCAGCGATTTTTTTTATACCAACCGCCTTGGTAGAAGCTGACTGGGAAACTGCAAGAAATTATTGCACCAGCGATACCCATTACAAAGGTGTGATCGAAATGGTCCGTTGGGATGAACTAAAAGAAATGGTTTCTGAAGGATTTGATATAGGTTCTCATACGAAGACTCACGCTAGATTATCAGGAATATCAAATGTTCCGACATTACTTGAGGACGAGATTCAAGGATCGAAAAAACAATTAGAGGGTCGACTTGGTCACATCTGTAAATACATTTCATATCCCTTTGGAACCCGCAGTGACATTGATTCTGAAGCGCTCCGCATAATAAAAATGTCAGGATACATTGCTTGTTTTGGGGCTCATCGCGGTTCGATTAGGCCAAGCAGTACTGATATTTACCAGATACCACGCCATCATTTCGAGGTTCAATGGCCGATTTCCCACGTTAGTTATTTTGCGCGAGGTAATAGGGAGTTTTAAAAATTTTTAATTGGCGAGCACTAAAAATTCTGGGAACGACCATTTAAGATTGAGGCTGTTTGAGGTTTTTGGAGTTGTACTTATTCCAATCTCTTGACAGGGCAACACATGAACTTGCGGTAACTTTTTGTGTACTAGCCAAAAGATCTCCTGGATAGAATCGGAATAGCCAACAACTCGATGCAAATGGGGAAGCTTTTGACCTTGATCCTCACAGTTAAAAATCCGCACTGTCTCTGTTTGAGGTGTTCCGACTTCTTTTATTATTTCTAAAATCTGTCGCTGCGGACGGTACCAAGACCACCAACTTAGCTCATTCGTTTGATATAGAACAAGTGTGGTTGATAAAAGAAGGGTCAGAATAATAGAAGTCGTGAGGATTTTTGTTTTTCTCAAGGGCGTAGGGCAGAAGAGTCCAAATATAAATGCAAAGTAAAATCCTGGAGCCAGTAGCCAACCCGGTGAAAAAAAACCGTGTCCCATATAAGTGATAAAAAACGGCACTAAGAAAACTAAATAAGCACAGCTCTTAATGATAGCTCTAATGTCTTTCAGACGCTCACTTGAATTTTTAATTGACCCTAGGATCATTGAACCTATTGGAATCAACAAAGCGGCTAGGATAAACAAGATGGGAGTTAGAAACCAGCTGAGATCTCCTCTAGGTTTATAGCCCGGATTAAATGGGACCATAAAAAGCCGGTAATACAGATAGATACATCCTAGGATGAAATAGGGAGCTAACAGAAAGCATTTTCGCTTGAAAGTTAAGTCACTCTTTTGATTAGGATGAAAAAGTATCAATAAAAGGAAAGGTAAGTGAAATACGGCGGCCTCTTTGAAACCCAAAGAAAAAACAAAAGCCAGCACCCCTAAAAAATAGTAAATCTGGGCCTGCTTTTTGGGTTGAATCAGGGATTTATTGAACAGGTAAAAATTTAGAAACAGCAGGAATATTTGTGGACAGTTCATGGTGCCTTCGCCCACCCAAACTAAACTTGCAAAATGGAAATGAATTGAAAAAACAAAAAATAAAACAAATACGATCGCACGGGAGCGATCGTTGGTGGTTTCTTTAATCGTTTGATAGCCCAAAATTAAAGCACCAACAGTGAAGAGCAAGTTTACAGCTAACCAACTATAGTAATGAAAGCCGAATGCGTGGTAGAGAACATAGAGAATGAGTTTAAACCAGGGACGAAAAAACCAAACATCGGGTACCGAGTTGAAAACGAGGTAGGGTTCAAAAATAAATTTCCAATTGGTGGGAATAATTCGGGCAACATTTCCGATCATGAGCCAGTCATCATGCCTGAAATAGGAAAAAGGAAATGTGAAACCCAAATAGGCAAAACTAAATGCAGTTAAAATCCAAAATAGGAAAGACGTATCAAAGTTTTTGGTAGTTTTTTCCAAGAGGAGCTCTGCTTAATAAAAGGATTGAGGGATAGCTTTAATTATACCCGAGCGCGTTCGGTAGAGCCTAAATTTGTTTTGGAAAAGAGGATTGGGGTTACAACGGTAGTCACAATTCCCATGATGATTAGCGTCGAAAATAGATCTTGGTCGATGAGTTTCTTTTGATACGCGATGTTAGCTACAACGAGTTCCATGATTCCTCTTCCATTCAGGATAATTCCCGAACCCAGAGCTTCCAGATGCGACATCTTCAACAACCGCCCCCCCAAGTAGCCTGCGATGAGTTTTGTAAGGATGGATACTGAGAGTACTCCGAAGATCAGTAATGGATTTGAAAATGCATGAATACTAAAGCTAAGACCTATATAAGCAAAAAATACTGGCCCCAAAAACCCGCTCGTCAAAGAGGTCACAGTATTTTGCAGGCCCGAAAACACAGATGTTCCGAACACATCGTGACTCAACAACAGGGCACCAAAAAAGGCCCCAATGATAAAATGAGAGCCTAAGCTTTCGCTCATTGAACCGAAAAAGAGAACAAAGATAATCGCAGTCCCGAAAATAGCCTCGGGTCCAAAAACATCTTCGAGCTTTTGAATGGTTCGCTCAATATATTTTGTTTTGTGAGTCCCCCACTGAATGAGACGATTCGTGATGAAAACTAAGAATGCAAAAAGAGCAAGTTTAAGTGAGGTCTTTAGCACTGAGATTATTAATGAAACAAGTCCACTGGAGGTTGATATCTCCTGCCGGTCAAGAATGATACCCAAACATAAAAGTCCTAAGATATCGTTCAAAATAGAGGTCGCGATTGAAAAACTTGCAATTCGGCTCTGCAATAAATTGAATGAACTTAATATTTGAATAGTAACTGGCAGGGCAGTGATAGACATACAGAGGCCAAGAAAGAATGTTCGAATAGCATCAAATCCTATCGCTGATCCCAGTGCAATGCCTCCTGCGAGTGGAATAAGAAACCCTAGCATAGCAGCCACAAAACCTTTTCCTTTGATGGCTTTCACAACTTCTCCCATTTCCATTTCAAACCCAGCAGCCACAACAATCAGAAACACACTAAGCTCGGAGATTCCTTCAAGCGCTTGGTTTGGTCTAATCCATTGAAGCACGGCAGGACCAAGGAGAATTCCAGCAAAGATTTCTCCCACCAAAGCTGGTTGCTTTAAATGCACCATGAGCTGCCCTAAAAGTCGTGCAACTATAAGTAAAATCAAGATGGTGGTGAGAAGAGGCATGATAGTATTTTTACACAGTTAGAACTTTAAAGGTACTTAAAATAAGTTTTGAGGTCTTCGGGAGTGTCGAGATCAACTAAAATAGATTTAAACGGAACTGAAATACGAGCTACGTCCTCAGGTTGCAGTTTCTTAATTTGTCTATCGAGTCTCTGCTCAGCCAAAGGAATATCATTCAATCTAAGTTTTTCTACGAAAGAGCTACTAAGCAAGACTGGGTGTCCGCCTCGGTTGAGATATGTTGGGACTACAACTTTGTGAGATTCTAGGTTTCTCTCCA
>DDPO01000029.1 GCA_002342225.1 Bdellovibrionaceae bacterium UBA2466
TAATAGAGACCTTTTTTAACAATGTTGGGATTTGCCAAACCAATTTTTTTCAACAGTTTCTTAACTCCATGCACGTGATAGTAAATAACGGGATCATCGATTTCAGATTTGTAATCTCGTTCAAAAAGAGCTTTAATTATTTCATCTTTGGTGAGTTTCTTTTGGATCAATAAAAGTTTAGTTAGCTTTTCAAATGGCCGCGACTCGTCGATATCAATCGTCGAATTCAAGTAGGAGATAACTTCTGCATCCTTACCAATACGAAACACGATTGGTAAATTAACTTTTTGATCTGCAAAAGATTCCTGAATTACAGCCAGCTGTCGCTTAACCGTGCGCAACGGTTTTTCTTTTGCAAGATTTAATGTTTCAACTAATAGCTGTCTTGCCAAATCCATTTTGCCCCAATCCCTGTAGAGCCCGATGGAAATAATTTTTGCAGTGAAATATGAGTACCAATCTTTTTCAGGTTTGAGTTCGGCCAATAATTGGTTGATTATTTTCTCAGCTTCTAAGAAATTACCCTCATCCCTCAAAACTTTAGCTCTCCACGTCGCGAGAAGATAACCGATAGAAGGGTCATTAAAATCTACAATCGAAAAAATAAGCCTACGAACGGCGGCCACATCTTTATAGAGCGAGTCGTAACAATAGGCCAAAGTCATTTTAGCTTTTGCTGCTAAATCTTCCGTCGGGTGGTGCTTCAGGAATCGTTCAAGAAGTTCAACTGCTTGACGATGCTGTGGCGGCTCCGCATTAACATAGGCCACTGCAAGCTGATATGTGACGAAGGAGCAGCCCATTTTAGGTTCGAGCTTCTCCAGCTCAGTTAGATAAAAAGCCAGCTCATTCTTTTTACCAATTTCACTTAAAACCCGAACAAACATCCCGATGTACTCGCCATGTTCCCTCTCTGGTTTGAATGGAAGCCGGTCGAAGTATCGCCGCAAAATATTGTAGCAATCAACCAATCTGAGCGCATAAAAGTGCTCCTTGGCCTTGTCTAGTTCTTTTTGCGTCTTGTTTTCCATGAGATATTTTGATCTTTAATGTGAGAACCCCCTAAGCGTAGCATAAACAAGGGGTAACACAGAGTAAAAAGTACTAAAGTAGAGGCTGTTTCACGCATTGTTCCTGCTCTTTCAACAATTGTTAACACCTAAAAATAAAGGCGTGGAACTAATTGTGTTTTTTCCATAGAATACTTAAGATCTTAAGTAATTTTTTTCATTGAGCATTCCCAGTTCAAAAAGCAGTTAAAAATTCGCTAACGAGCCTTGTTTAGGCCGAAGGAGCTAAATTCATGGCAAGACACTCAATCTCGGCAGTAATTGCGTTTCTCTGTTTTAGTATTGTCGGCTTTGCTAGAAATCAACAGGATCAGCTTTACTCGGTTCGTGTGTCAGTATCGACCGCCGAACAAAGAACAGAAATCGCTAACGCGGGAATTGCGATTGATAAAGTCTTCTCAGACTCCATTGGATTTATTGGCACGAAAGAGGATATTAAAAGAGTGGAGGGGCTTGGCTTCTCTATAAAAGCGTCTGAATTGCCCCGCCGAGCTTTAGATTTTCCATCCGATGATAAAAATTTTCACAACTATTCAGAGACCGTGGCTTCTCTAGATGAAATCGCAAAGAACCACCCTAAAATCGCACAAAGATTTAGTATCGGAAAAAGTCTGGAAGGCAGAGAAATCACGGGTATTCGGTTGTCTGGAAACCCCTCAAGAGACTCACTTCCCACAGCTATTTTTATGGGTTGTCATCATGCAAGAGAACATCTCAGTGTCGAAGTTCCTCTCAAACTCGCCGAATACTTGGCAAACAACTACGAAACAGATTCCAGAGTAAAATCCCTCTTGGACACAAGAGAAGTAGTGATTGTTCCCATGATTAATCCAGACGGGGCAGAGTACGATATTAGCTCTGGAAGTTATAAATATTGGCGAAAAAACCGTCGCAAAAATGATGATGGAACCTATGGAGTCGACCTCAACAGAAACTACGGCAAAGGTTTTGGTGGAGCGGGTGCCAGCTCTTCCCCCTCAAGTGACACTTATCACGGACCGGAGGCTTTCTCCGAGCCCGAGACCCAAGCTGTAAGAGACTGGGTGAGAGGACGAAAAAAAGCGACAGTTCTGTTATCGTTTCATACTTTCAGCGAGCTTATTCTTTGGCCCTTCGGGCATACTTACGACCAAGTTCCAAGTAAAACCGACCAAGATGTTTTTGAAACTATGGGCAAAAAAATGGCAACTTGGAATAAGTACACCCCTCAAAAATCGAGCGAACTGTACTTAGCCTCTGGGGACACTACAGATTGGGCTTACGATGAACTCAAAATTTTTGCATTCACTTTTGAGCTCACTCCTGATTCCATGTTTGGAGGGGGCTTTTACCCAGGTGCCGAAGCGATTGAACCTACTTTTAAAGCAAACATAGAACCAGCTCTTTACCTAATCGAAAAAGCTGAAAATCCATACTCGGTATTGAACGAGTCGGTAGACCCTCTCAGACTCATTCCATAAAAGGGAGTCGTTATGAAGACTAAACTTCTGCTGGGGAGTATTTTATTCTTCCACTGTGCCTGCTTTGCCCAAAAATTACCTCAACCCTTTTTCCTTGATAACGACAGGAACTTAAATGGCCACGATAAGAGAACTATTTGCGGAAGCAATGACATGGTTCCCATGACCAGCTCGTCCGAAAACCTTAATTCAATGGGTACTCCAATTGGAATCTATTCGGGAGAAGTTGATGGGGGAATTGGGTTCTGTACTGGCACTCTTATCACCAAAGATCTTTTTCTCACTGCAGAACACTGCGCTGCTGAATGTGAAAGCATTAAAGTTACCTTTGGTTATTTGGGGAGAGAGCGTGAAGAAACATTTAACTGCAAGAAAATTATCGAAAAAGGCGATGGAAAAGCTGAGAACGATTACTTGATTATCCAGTTAGAGGGCAATCCAGGTGTTCAGTGGGGCTGGTACGATGTTTCAGCCTCACCTGTGGAATCCGATTCACAGCTTTTAATGATACACCACCCCAAAGCGACCCCCATGAAAGTTTCCTATAAAAACTGCTCCCTAAAGAGTGAAGAGGGGAGCTTTTTGATGCATCAATGTGATACTCAATCTGGAAGCTCTGGATCCGCTATTTTACTACCCAACTTTGAAACGCCCGAAGAGACTAAAATTGTTGGAGTTCATACTTTGGGAGGGTGCGACGAAGAGGCAGAATCTGCCAATAGCGGTCCATCAATGAGACACCTAGTCGAAATTAGTCCCACCTTAAGATCCATCGCGAAATAACAACAACTTTCAAAAAGCTCAATCTCTTGAGTAGATTTTGCGGCGTATCACCTTGTAAAATATAAGTTAGCTTTCATTGTCTGTTTTTTCTCAAAGATCTCCAGAAAATCCAACTCAAAATTAAATCGGTGGAACATGATCAAAGGAATCATTTTCGATCTAGATGGTGTTTTAGTTGATGCAGTAGATTGGCACTTTAAAGCTTTGAATAAGGCTTTAAGTCTTTTTGGTTACTCATTGGAAGAAAAAGAGCACCAAGAAAAATTTGATGGCTTACCAACTGCAAAAAAGCTTGAAATGCTCTCGGAATCCAAAGGGCTCCCCAGAAACCTTCATTCTTTTATTGTTGATCAAAAACAAGTTTATACTTTGGAAACTATAAAAAAGAACTGTGCCCCTTCTAAGGAAATCACTGAATTATTAAGCTCTCTGAAAGAGCGAGGTTATTCACTAGCAGTAGCATCAAATAGCGTTAAACAGACAATTCACTTGGTGTTAGATCAAATGAGAATCACGCCGTACTTTGACACGATTCTCTCAAGACAAGATGTATCACGTGGTAAACCCCATCCCGATATTTTTTATCGAGCTCTTGAATTAATGAACTTAGGTTCTAACGAAACATTAATCATCGAGGACTCAAAACCAGGAATTATTGCGGCCAATCAAGTTACACCCCATGTTTTTGTCGTTAAATCTCCAAAAGAGGTTAATCTAAACAACATTAATCCCGTTTTAAATAAATTGGACCAATCTCCCTCTTCTGAAAATATCAGTTTTCGACGAAACAACCCCTTGATTCAAATAGTAGTTCCCATGGCAGGACTGGGAACTCGTTTTCAAGCTGCTGGATACGAAGCTCCAAAACCCTTTATTAATGTTCTGGGTAAACCCATGATTCAATGGGTAGTTGAAAATATGGCTCCCTCCCAGTGGCTACACAACTTTACTTTTCTTTGTCACAACGACCACATGAAAGAGACGAGTTACATTCGGTCGTTAAAATCCATGGCTCCAAAGTCACAAATTGTTCCAGTTTTAAAAACAACTGAAGGAGCCGCTTGCACTGTTCTTCTTGGCGTGGACAAACTCAATCCTAGTCAGCCCTTGGTGCTCGCAAATTCAGACCAGTGGATAGATGCGCCCATTGACGATTTTATTGAAGACGCCATTAATTCGGGCTGTGACGGCTCAATCATGACCTTCAAGGCCACCGAAGATAAGTGGAGTTACGCAAGACTAAATAAAATGGGAAGAGTTGTTGAAGTGGCTGAAAAAGTTCCTATTAGCGAACATGCTACAGTGGGAATTTACTACTTTAAACATGCCCAAGATTTTATTGATGGCGCATTTTCGATGATCAAAAAAGATATTAGAACCAAAGGCGAGTTCTACGTTTGTCCAGTCTACAATGAACTTATCTCAACCAATAAACGGATTAAGATATTTGAAATTGAGAAAGAAAAAATGCACGGTTTGGGAACTCCAGAAGATTTGGAAACGTTCCTAAATTGGGTTAAGAATCAACCAGTTACAGTCCCTCCTTTTCCCATTGATCCTCAAGAAAAAAACATGTAAATATTCTTCGGGTAACGGTAAAAATTACACGGTTACATCGAGGGGGTTTATATGCAGGTCATTTCCACAACAACGGAAACTCCTGGAATCACTAGGTTTTTAACTCAAGATCCCAATATATTATCCATGCTTCAAATGGTGGGTAAAATCGCCCCCAGTGATACGACTGTGCTCATCCAAGGTGAAAGCGGAACTGGGAAAGAGTTGGTAGCGAAAAGAATTCACGAACTTTCTAAACGTGCCTCTAAAAATCTTGTGAGTATTAATTGTGGAGCCATTCAAGAGACTCTTCTTCTTTCAGAACTTTTTGGACATGAGAAAGGTGCTTTCACAGGCGCTATCAGTCAGAAAAAAGGGCTCGTGGAAATAGCCAATGGAGGAACCCTGTTCCTCGATGAAATTGGAGAAATGGGACTTGAGGCTCAAGCCAAAATGCTTAGGTTTCTTCAAGAAGGTGAAATTTACCGTGTTGGCGGAAAAGCACCCATAAAAGTTAATGTACGCATTGTTTCGGCGACGAACCGAGATCTAGAAACCCAAGTTAGAAATGGTAAATTTAGAGAGGATCTCTTCTATCGATTAAACACTGTGACTCTAAGAATTGCTCCTTTGAGAAAACGCCCTGGCGATGTAGCACTCTTGATCGAACATTTTCTGAAAGACGATAAACTAGGAATAAGTATTGTGAAGTCTATTTCTCCCGAAGCGATGGACATTTTAAAAAAGTACCATTGGCCTGGAAATGTGAGAGAACTTCAGAACACAGTTGAGCGATTTAAAATTTTAGGAGAATCGGAAGTCATCACCAAAAATGATATTCCATTCAACATGACCAATTCCGGACAAGAATCAGAAGCAGACAACTTTGACGACCCAGCCACTCTATTGCTTGCTCAAGTAGAAAAGCGGCATATCTTAAGAGTTCTGAATCATTTCAAAGGAAACAAAACGAAAGCTGCGGATGCTTTAGGAATTACGGTAAAAACTCTTTACAACAAGCTTTCGGGTTACGATAAGCCTGAAATGTCGAACCTAACGAATCGTCCCTCAGAACTTACTCATTAGTCAGAATAAAGTTTTTAATCCAGTCAGCTATTTCTTTTTTTGTGTTCACTTTTTTGTATTTTCCATCCCGAGAAAATAAAAAAGCTGGATGACTTTTCGACTTGATCTCAGACAGAAAGTTCAAACAGAGAGCATCAGCAGATTTACCCCGCATATTGGCCATCGCAAATTTTTTAAGCTTAACTAGCGAGGTTTTATTCCATTCCAGTTTGAAAGCTATCTTTCTTACGCTAGGAAATTTTAGAGTCAAATCATCAATTATTTTGGGAGTAGGTTTAAGTTCAACTTTCCAACTACTTTTTGAAGAAACCTTACCGGACTTTCTCTCTTTAGGAGCAAAATCTAACACTGCGGCTGCAAGCACTGCAAAATGAGGTCTGTGCACTGAGCAGACTTTCATCACGGTGCGATGCATCTCATCTACAGTTTCAACCGGAATAACGGTTGTAGCTTCCAAATCTTTGAACGGGGCTTCACACGGCCCCACAACTGCTACCACCCTGAAATGCTGCTCCAAAGCCTTACAGATGTAGTACCCCAACCACCCCGAAGAATAGTTGGATAGATATCTAACCCGATCTAGATAAGCACGCGTTGGGCCTGCAGTGACTAAAACAGTTCTTTTTTTATTTTTAGAGTTAGCCAATTTTTATTCCCATGGCGCTTATACGGAAGAGAAACCGAGCTAACGCAATTCAGCAAAATACCTTTTCCCAGATGAAAAACTACTCTCCGCAAAAATATTTTCACGAAAAGCGCTGCGCGTTAACTCGGCTTTCTTATAACCCGCGCCGTTGGTGTATGTGACTATAAGACTTGGGAAATTTATTTGTCCATCATTCTTTATGATGCCAAGAGTAATTTTTTAACAACGCATGTCGTCGATATTTTTTACTAAACTAATCTTAACCCGCGTCGAATGGTACAGTGGCTGATGAATTTCATTTAGCAATAACGCTATAAAGAATTCAGCAGTCAGTGGCCAAAAGGAATGGCCCGCTGTTTTTCAGGCAAAGAAAAACAAACTTCAAGGAAGGAGGTGGTAATAGGAGGATAGTCCGATGGGCTTACAAATTAACACGAATGAAGTTTCACTTTCCGCTCAAAGAAATTTAGAGGTCACCGACCGCCGGTTCAAACAAACCGTTCAAAGATTATCCAGCGGGTCCAAGATTATTCAAGCATCCGATGACCCCGCAGGCCTAGCCATCTCAGATAGCTTAGAAGCTACTGTTCGCAGTATGGGAGCAGCCACAAAAAATGCTCAAGATGGTATTTCTCTCATCCAAATCTACGAAGGCGGCACCAACGAAATCAATAACATGCTAGTCCGAATGAGAGAACTCGCCATGCAGTCTGCTTCAGACTCTATTGGACCTCGTGAAAGAGCCATGCTCGACAATGAAGTCCAACAGCTCAAACAAGAGATCGACCGACTCGCAAGTTCGACTAAGTTCAACGGACAAGAATTGCTATCGGGAGATGCAGTCAATGTGGAATTCCAAGTAGGTCCAAACAATGACCCCGATGTAGACCGAATTCGATTTAACCCAGGCGATACTAACTTAAAATTATCAGCTCTCGGAGTTGAGGGTTTTAGTGTTGCAGATAGAGACGACGCTCGTAACGGTCTTGAAGATATTGATGAGGCTTTGGTGAGAGTGAACGACATCAGAGCGAGAGTTGGAGCTTCACAAAGTCGTCTACT
>DDPO01000155.1:0-146 GCA_002342225.1 Bdellovibrionaceae bacterium UBA2466
A
The DNA here is from genome assembly GCA_002342225.1 of Bdellovibrionaceae bacterium UBA2466. Lineage (GTDB taxonomy): Bacteria > Bdellovibrionota > FAC87 > UBA2466 > UBA2466 > UBA2466. The sequence continues at coordinate 2 of DDPO01000155.1, forward strand.
AAGACTACGGTTGTACTTCAAGTTATTTATTCGGTCTTGTCAGTCGAGCGATTTGCATTGTGAGTAAAGATCAAAAACTCATTTACCGCTTTGTAGAGGCTATTCCTGTAACTCGAAGAACTTCGGATCAAATCATTCAAGCTCT
>DDPO01000155.1:305-3500 GCA_002342225.1 Bdellovibrionaceae bacterium UBA2466
GAAAATGCTGTGATGCAGATATCTCACAATAAAGACAAGAGTCTTTCACCACTGAAGTATATTCAAAGTCATCTTACTGTAGACGAGGATGACTTTTTTGATCCTGCTGAGCAGGAATGGGAAATCAAAAAGATTTTATCAGGTTTGGGTTTTAGTAAAGAGTGGATCGAAGCTCCTATGGGGCAATTGAGCGGTGGATGGTTGCTTCGTATTTTTATTGCAAAAGCACTCTTAGAAAAGCCAGAAGTGCTTTTGCTGGATGAGCCTACCAACCACCTTGATCTTTCATCTATTCAATGGCTCGAGGAGTTTCTAGAAAAAGAGTACGAAGGAAGTTTAGTCCTCGTGACCCATGATGTGGCTCTGCAAAAAAGAGTGACAGACTCTCTGGCTATTTTGCACGGCGGTAAATTTTATTTCAGAACTCATCAACGTGACTATTTGACCTTCAGAGAATCTTTGGGCGATGAAAAAAGAGTTCTCGAAAAAAATATCGAAGGCATTCAGAAGAAAATCGATGAGTGCATGGAGTTCGTTTACAAGTTTCGCGCTAAAGCCCAAACTGCTGCTCGAGCTCAGCACCGGCTGAAAATGGCAGAAGACATGGAGGTCGAAAAGAAAGAGCTGAAAGACAGGCTTCTGCGGATTGAAGGGTTTAATTACAATTTAAATTTTAAGTTTAGGCTCTCTGGCACGGGGGCTAAGTTTCCTCTATCTCTTAAAAACATTTCGTTTAAATACAAAGAAGAGCAGCCCTGTATTTTGAAAAACATCTCTCTTGATATCAAGCGAGGTCAGAGGATCGCGATCATCGGTGACAATGGTGCTGGCAAGACGACCTTGCTCAACGTGTTGGGGGAGAGGCTTAAGCCTAGTGAAGGCGATCTTTTAAAAGGACATGCAGTTGAAACGGGTTACTTTGGCCAGCATCAACTTGACGAGCTGAGCTTAGACAACACGATCATAGACAATCTCCGCAGCAAAGCTCACGGGGTGAGTCTAGAGGAATTGCGGGGTTGGTTAGGAGCTTTTGGGTTTAGTGGGAATGATGAAATCGAAAAGAAAGCCAAAGTTTTAAGTGGAGGAGAGAAAGCTCGGCTAGCATTGTTGAGGATTTTAGTAACACGAGTCAATTTGATCCTTCTTGATGAGCCGACTAACCATTTAGACATCGAAACCAAAGATCTGCTCAAAAAAGCAATCAAAGATTTTGAAGGTACAACTCTGATTGTTTCCCATGATAGGGAGTTTATTTCAGATGTTGCCGAGCGAATCATTTATTTGTCTAGTAATCATGTGCTTACCGATCACATTGGAGATTTGAACTCGTTTTTCGAAAAATATCCCGAACTCGTGAGACATTTCGAGGGGAAAGCCAAACCCTCTCAAGCACCGACCGCGGCATTGGGAACGGCACCTTTAGCAAAAAGTGCCCCAAAAATGTCCTTTGAGGAGAGAAAAAAGCTCAAAAATCAGGTCAATTCACTGGATAAAAAAGTGTCAGCGCTTGAATTAGAAATGGAACAATTGAACAAGCAAAAGGGTGAACTACAAGCACTGGCTGTTGATTCTTCATTCGCGGCAAAAGCCGGAGGCGAGCAGCAAGCACTGATGAGTCAGTTGGCTGGAGTTGAAGCAAAACTTCACCAATCCATGATAGATTGGGAAAGACTTTCAGCAGAGCTTGAAGTCGCTCGCAATAAGATGTCCGAATCTTAAGCCACACGGCGTGGAGGTTTTTCTCGCTCCTCCTGCTCGTGCAATCTTACAGTAAACTCTTCTTCTGATCTCCTAGGCGAAATTCCATAGATAAAAAGTGGAACTCCAAGAGCTCCCCACCAGACTTTTGAATAGATCCCCCAAAACATGAGCCCCAATCCTAGAATCATAGAAGTCAATTTAAAGAAATAAACTGTTTTTGATTTCATGAGTTCCTCCTTAACTAAGATGAAGTGCAGAGAGAGTGCCACATTGGGCTTCTGTAAATGGTGGGTTCTTAGGCATCATAGCTGCATCTCAACAGATCACTGATAACGGATCGCGAAGAAATGAGGTACGAATGTCGCGAATTAAAACCTTACGAGGCGTTGAATTGCGCAGCACACTTGGCATGAGAGAGGAGACTTCTTCCAACGTATGGCTGATGATTATCAACCGAGCTCAAGGCCGAATATGGAAATGGGATAAAGATTCAAAGGATCTAGTTTCGATTAAATCATGGAAATTTCCGGAGGGTAAAAAGAAGGGTTCAGAACTTGTTTCAGATCAACCTGGACGAGTTTTCAACTCTCGAACATTTTCTCGAGGAGGGCATCAAACAGCGACGCCACGGCACAGCTATGGTAACCGGGAAAAACCACAAACTTATGCTGCTCAGAAATCGGTGAGAGCCGTCTGTGACTGGTTCGAGAAGAATCAACAAAAAGAAAAAGTAACTGAGCTCATTTGCGTAGCTGAACCTAAGCTGATGGGAATTGTTCAAAAGCGATTAAAAAAAAACCACGGCAATCCAATGATTAAAAAGTGGGAAAGAGATTTCGGTTGGCTCGAAGAAAAAGAATTACGGATGAGGTTACTCACTTGGCTGGCGGGTAGGCCTAAAAGTAAGAAACGATTTTTTCCACGAGCACAAGGTACACACGGCCTTTCGATCTAAGGAGATGGGTCATGGCTCTTGGTTCTAGAGGTGTAAACCGAATACAATGGTTGGGAGTAATGATAGCTCTCTTTTCATTGAGCATTTGGGTGGTTACACAAAAAAACTCGGTGGGTAATAATCAAGTTGGTTTTACTCAACAAGAAGCTCAGAATTACGATCCCCAACTTCGAATCGACCGCGAACGAAAAATTGAAGTTGATATTGAGGAGCTTGATAGAAAGTTTGAGAATGTAAAAACAGAGCTTCGTCATAGTCCTGTGCTAAGCAAAAGACGGCGAGAGTTGAGATCGCTGCAGCGGGCATTGCATGCCCAACGTCGATTGATTCGGCAACAGTTGCACGAACTTCGGAGGGCGTCGTCGCAAGATTGGGAACACTTAGCGGACCATCTCGATTCTGAGATTGAAAAAGCCAAAAATCTTATAGATTAGTCGGGCACATAGGTTGCACAACGTGGCCGATGTGGAACGTGTGCGCCGACATCCGAAGTCCTCTACCTCTTGGAATTGGGCTCAATTGCATAAAAAAGCCCTGAA
>DDPO01000050.1:0-1346 GCA_002342225.1 Bdellovibrionaceae bacterium UBA2466
AATCATTTCTCTACCAGCTGTTACAGCAGCTCTCACCGCTTCAGACCATCGATTATCTTCTTGGTCGTTTGCTTTTAAAAAGATGTTTTCGTTAAGTTTGTTAGCCAACATTTGTACTTTTGTAGGCTCAACTTCTTTGGTCGAGAAAAGCTGAACTAACTTTTCCGCAAAAACAATATATCCGCCCGGATTTCCTCGGACATCGATGACCAAGCCTATGGCTTTTGACAAACGACCTTCGATTTCGCGCCTAAATCCCTCAACCACTGTGGCTACGTCCAAGTTCTCGTTGTCCCATGAAAATCCTTTAAGTTGAACATAACCAATCAAACCAGCGGGCGTTGAAATTGAAGCGACTTCAAACACTTCATCTAAGGGGCTCGGTGCATTCCAACGACGGGCTTTACTAACCAACGAGGGGCTTCCAAAGATTCGGTTATACTTTTTCTGAAATTCATCTTCGGACAGATTAAAACGATACTTCAGCGAGAGACGAGTCTCTTCGCTTCTCTCGTCGTGAGCTAAACAATCAAGATTTCTAAACGCAAACCAAGGAATATTTTTCTCAACTGTTTTATCTCCACGTTTCAGGACAAGCTTAAGTTCATCTTCTTTTGGCAATTCCTGAGTAGACAAACTTCTTAAGCTCAGCATTTCAACAGCTCGAACTCTCATGGCGTCAGCGTTCGCGCCGCCAGATAACTTGCCTAATTCAGACAAAACATCCTCAGTTTTTGCGCCATTGATGGATACCAGCTCGTCGCCCACTTCAATTCCTTCACTCGCTTGAGCTTGAATTTTAAGTTTTTTGGAGACTAAAACAACGTTCTTACCGTTATCAATTACAGACTCGAAACTGACCGGAATAAAAGTCGCTGCACAGGAAAGCGGCTTAGGAGCAATATAGTTTGTGTGAAGGTCATGGAGATTTGTGAAAACCGATGAAATTTTATTATGAAACTCTTCATTTGAGAGATTTTTAGCTTCCTTTTTTAAGGCTTCAAGTTTGGGAATAGGATCTGCTGATTTACCAAAATCTTTTACTTTCACTTTTCTGTGAACAAAAAGTTCATTTAAAAACAAATACGCTTGATCTGCTAAAGTTTGCCTCTCGGCTTCCGTATAGTTTGGAAGGGCTAACTTGGGCCTAGCTTCTGCAAGGGGAGTAACACTATTGTTTGCTATAGCGTGAGCTGAGATAAAATAAAGAACTACAAGAAGAAGTTGTCTCATCGGCATCGTACCCCCTACATTTGACATTCGTGAAAACCTTACTGAAAGGAGTACTACTTTAAATCGATAAAATCCAGCTACAAATCTAATAGTTGTGGAATTTTTTTTATCTT
>DDPO01000050.1:1422-2755 GCA_002342225.1 Bdellovibrionaceae bacterium UBA2466
GGGTTATCAGGTTAGATAGTGGGTGGTCAGGAACGCTCGGATTTTAACCAATCGTTTCTGGCCATCCCACCAACTTACCAGCTCATTCCGTACGTTGGGTTTTCCCCAATACGGCTAGAAAGGTTGGCTTTGAACAGAGCCCTTCCCAACCCTTTGCCCCGCTTAAGTTCACTCTCAACATTCACGGTCAAATGACTGGTTCGGCTTCTGTTTTAGTATCTTCAAGCTAAAAAGACACCGCCACACAAGCAGTTCAACCTGCTTTACCTCAGAGATCCTCGCACTGATTTGGCATTAACTACTCCAAATCATTGTCGCTTATCGACCTCATCCGCCCCACTCATCGGCACACCTTTTTTTCACAGAAGGATTAATTCCGCTTATTAAAAGTGCTTCGTCCCTATTTAGAGCCTAAGAACGACCAGTAAGTGGTTCCGCGCTTTCATCAGAATTCCATATCGACATGTCATCCCCTCAGTTCATCGGAAATTTGCAGGTGGCACATTTCTAGTTACTTAACCCGCAATACAAGCCTTCAGTTACCTTTGAATTAACTTCGGCATTTCCCTCCAACCCGAACGATCCGCACCGTTAGGATTGGAGTTGATAAACCTCACAGAGGTTCGCTCGGCTACAACCTGTCGACTAGCCCATCCCTCTTTCCGGATTCCGCTTAAAGCCGTTGAAAACCAAAAGCGGCTGGAATTTTACAACCAGCATTCTTTTAATCTGTCGCCAGATTAAAAGTTGATTGTTGCTACCGTACTAACTAGAAAATTGATACGGGTGAAACTTTCATTCACTGGAACGCTGACTAGCGTCGCTGCTTTCAAAGAACAAAATTAAACGAATGCAGCGAGTGTGCCAAAAAAAGTCAACACAAGTTATTTCACTTTTGAAAAGAAATGTTGAATCTTTCGCTAAAAATTTTTCGATCGATGAAATTTGCCTCAGCAAATGGAATATTTTATTTCTTAAACTGAGATAGCCCCTTAGCAGCTTGTTCTTTGTGATTTAGATGAGACGGGCACAAAAACACTATTCTCTTAAATTTATTACCAGAGGCGTCGGTTCCAGAGATGAGTAATTTACGCTTTTGTGTGTTTTGTTCTGCGGCTTTTTCAGCGACGAACTTCACAAAATTATCTGGGCTTGTTCCAAAAGCATTTGATTTGCCGTCGGGCTCACTAAACGCTTCAATCCGGTCACCCGATTTGAAACCGCAGAGTTCGGCGGGACTATTAGGCTGGATTTCGTCAATCGTGTTATTTTGAAAAAATGTGACACCAAACGGTCTGTGAGTATCATTACAAAATGTATTTCCAGTGGCTAA
>DDPO01000026.1:0-10840 GCA_002342225.1 Bdellovibrionaceae bacterium UBA2466
TCTTCTAGGCCCGTTGCTTCTGTATCGATACTCAAATATTTAGCCATAAATCCTTCTTATTTTTTGAATTTGACGATTCCTTGACTCGCCATCATCCACGCCGAAAGCTTGTAAAGCAATCTAGAACCCACATTAGCATCCCAATCATTACTTTTGGAAGGTGATGGAGAAACTTCGTTGAGGTCAAACCCGATTATTTTTTTTCCTGACCTCACGAGTGAGGATATCACAAAAAGGGCTTCATTGAAGTTAAGGCCTCCGGGTACCGGAGTTCCTGTGTTAGGGCAGAACCTAGGATCAAGACCGTCAATATCAAATGAAATCCAAACCTCTTGGGGTAGTTTGGAGACTATTTTCTGAGTTGTTTCTGCCCATGAGGTTCCATTAAATTTCTCTCGACTTAGTTCTTGATCAAAGAACACTGAAACCCGCTCTTTTTGCTCGGCACAATAACGATATTCCTGCTCACAAAAATCCCGAATTCCCACTTGAACCAATTTTTTTACTTGGGGTATGTTTTCAAGCACATTGTACATAATGGATGCGTGAGACCAATGGAATCCCTCAAATGCGAATCGAGTGTCTGAGTGAGCATCAAAGTGCAATATCCCAAAGTCACTGTGCTTTTTAGCGATCGCTTTCAGGGCACCGAAAGGAACAGAGTGGTCACCACCAATGACGCCGACAAACTTATTCATTTTTAAAATTTTTTCAGTCTCAGAAAACACATATTCATTGAGCTTTTCGCCGAGACGATTGACGTCGGAGAGAGATTTTTGAAGGGTTTTGCTTTTTCCTATTTCTCCCCCTTTTTTAATAATTTTCTGGGCCTCTTGTTTGGCTTTTTTATTCCAGTTCTTAACTTGGGATGATTCAGGCAGTAAGTGAAAACCGGCTTCATAGGGGTTGGTTACATCTTGATCGAAGAGGTCCACTTGCCGGCTGGCCTCTAAAATAGCTTTAGGTCCTTTGGATGTACCTCCACCGTAAGATGTTGTGGCTTCCCATGGAACCGGTAAAAAAACCAATTGAGCGTCTTTAAGGGAGAAATCGAGTCCAAAAATACCAGAAGTTCCGAGAGCTGCTGCATTAGGGTCGAAAGTCATAGCCATCCTTTAGCAAAATTTTCTATATGATATTGACCCTTTTCAATTTGTCACCCCGAGTAATTAATAAACTGGAAATGCTCTTTGCAACGAGTCAACACAATCTCCATTTTCTTCATTTTTTCAAGCTATTATCTCACATTAAACGGCTTGAGCCAGAGGCCTAGTCTTCCGATAAAAAAGGGTATTGGGGGGCTTTAGACCATGAAAGTTGTAATCGCCGATGATTCTTCAAGTATTCGGATTAAATTGAGCCGTTATTTGAGGGATTTGGGACATGAGGTTGTTGGAGAGGCGGTCAATGGATTGGAAGCTTTGAAGCTTGTTCAGTCAGAGAGTCCCGATTTGGTGACTTTGGATCTTGTGATGCCCGAGATGGATGGTCTCTCAGCTCTTAGATGTATTCGAGCTGAAAACAAAAATGTTGTCGTGATCATGGTAAGTTCAGCTGCCACCATCGCCAATGAAAAAACGGCCAAAGAGGCCGGCGCCGATGCTTTTCTTCGCAAACCCTTTGATAAACGTTCTTTAGAGAAAACCATTTCCGAAGTTTTGACGAAAAAATCCCCCAATGAGAGAGCTGCTTAACTATGAGTTCATCAGTACTTAAATTAGATTATCGAGTCTTAGAAACAGCCAAGGAATTTCCAGTTTATACTTTGGTAACTCGAGTTCTAATCGAATCTCTGTGCCCTCTTTTAAAATCAGAAATTCTTTTCGGAGAAATGGTTCCTATAGCAACCGAAGAAAAATTTGCATATTGGTTAGATGCAAAAGTTGTTGGAGAACTTGAGGGATTTATTGGTGTTGGCATTGATGTTTCAGCCCTGAAACTTTTCGCTAATCAATTAAACATCGAGGAAGATTCGGAACGGGATACTTTAACATCAACTCTTTCCGTTATTTTTGAGTCCCTCGCAAGCTCTTTAGAAAAACAATTCACGTCAGAGGATTTTCAAGCTGAGCTGAAAAAAGGGGGAGGGTTACAGGAGAGCTACTCGCTATCACCAGACCGTGGGGCCTGCTTAGTTTGCCCTGTTGAAACACGATATGGTTCCTTCAAAGTATTTTTCAGTCTAAATGCTTCCTCACAAGAACTTCTTGAGGAGATCTCAAGTCGTCAGGCCATCTTGGAACCGCGGAAAATCCGTGTTTATGCTTCGCAATTAGAAGCAGTTTACACGCGATTAAAAAATATTGAGTTGCTTGAAAGTCGTTTGTTTACGGGACCCAAAGCTCGTGCCCAGATGAGGTCCGAGATTAAACGGGTCAAGCGAATGATGCGGCAAATGAAATCCGAGCCGCTAGAAACCTTATTTGTTCCAGCTCATAAACTCGTGCAAGAAGTCGCAAAAGATCAAGGTAAAGAAGTTGATTTTGTTACTCAAGGTGCATGGTTGTACTTGGACAAGTCCTTGTTAAATCATCTTTATGAGCCAATGCTACATCTTTTTAGAAATGCAGTAGATCACGGAATCGAACTTCCTATGGAGCGTGAAAGAAAAGGAAAAAAAGCCAAGGGAACGATTAAAGTCAGAGCTGCCTTTTCAGAAAATGAACTTCGATTAGTAGTGAGTGATGATGGTTCAGGATTCGATTTTGAGCGAATTAGAGAGAAGGCACTTATCAAAGGCCTCATCACCGAGCGACAGGCTCAATCATTACTTACTGATGAACTGGCTCCCTTGGTATTTCAATCCGGTTTTTCTACGAGAGATCTAGCCGATACTATTTCCGGTCGTGGTTTAGGTCTTGATATCGTAAAACGGGGTATTGAAGATATCGGGGGCGAGGCTAGAGTTTTATCGAGCTCCGCTTTTGGAACTGCGATTGAGCTTCTTATTCCGTTAAGTGATGAATTTTCCATCGTGAGTTCAGCGGTCGGTAGACCCTCTACATTGTTCTCAGTTGCCGAAGAGGAAGAGAAAACACTTCTTCTTGATGAATTGTCAGGATATCTCGATAGACTTACATTGAGTCTACAATCTATAGCCAAAGAAAAACGGGTGAGTGCTACTTACGAGGCTTATCGCCTCATTCATAGCATCAAAGGGGTCGTGGGGTTTTTAAACTGGAATCGAATTGCAAGTTTTTGTCATAACTACGAAGATCTCCTCAAGCTGGCTTCAGAAGAAAAAGCGGAGCTCGACGCTGCTCTGATTGATCTTATTGTTGAATCGGGTGTCTGTGTTAAGTCTCTTTGCGAAGCTTATCGAGAAAATAATCCATATTCGATGTTTCAAGTTCGTCGACTAGAGGCCAGAATACTACAGGCTATTTGGGCATCGAATCAGCATGAGGACCGTGGCCACTTCTTTTTGGGGAAATACCATCTCAGTAGCTTAGAAAAAATTCTTGGTTTACAAGCTCAGGGCAAAAAGATGAAAATTTTACCTGAGCTTGATTTTCAAAAAGCACTTTCCCAACCCTACGGAACTTTGATTCAGTTTAACGGTGAAAGAGTGGGGTACGCGGGTCTTCTGGTGCCCGAGGACACTTTCGAGAAATGCATATTGCCAAGGCTTACTGGAAATCGAAGTCGAGTCTCAATTAAATATCACATCGAAGCTTTGACTGAGTTTGGTAAAAATATGGGCAGAGAGATTTCCGAGCGAAGTACTACTGACGGAGTGTCTATTCGCGCTCTTTACCCACTCTCCTATTTTGGTTGGGGGCAGCCCTTACGAATTCTTGGAAAACCGACCTATTGTTATTCGGTTGAAGTAGATGGAAATCTTTTCTATTTAGTGGGTGATTTTCGATCGCCCCAGGAAATGCAAGTGCCTGTGGCTCTTCCGTCGGGACTCTCTTTTAATACTCGAACTATCCTCGACGAAGCTAAACGACAGTGCTCAAATCAGTTAGGGTCCATCGGTCTTCCGCTTACCTATCATCCACTGTCATCTCAGTCCGATTTAATAGGCTTTGAAGGCGGTGTGACTGCCATTATCTCGTGCTCTTCTCCCATTGAAACAGAACCCGACATGACTCTCTTCTTGAGTTACGAATTAAGCCTAGCCAAAGCTTTACTTCAAAACACGATTGAAGCGGATGGTTTGGGTGGCGAGAGCAAAAAACTTGATCTCTTTGATTGTCTCAATGAAGTGAGCAATATGATCGGTGGTGGCTTAATGAGAGAGTTGGAGCAAAGGGGTATCAATTTTCAATTGTCTCTTCCTAATATTTACATTGGAAAAGCATCTGTGAACAACTTTAATCGTTTATATGCCACTCATAAAGTCACGGGAACAACTTCTAGGGGTAGATTTGAGATTCAAGTATTAGTAAGCCATCTAGAGGACTAATTCGTAGTTTCTGAACTCCCCGATTCTATACGGTACAACAGATTCCCAAACAAGCGTAATCGCATTTTTGATTTCATCTTTGTCCCAAACACGTTTTCCTTGCGTGGGGTCACAGTATTTTGAATTTTCTGCAATTTTGTCTTTCATCCATTTGGGATGTGATCCCTTGAATAGGGAAAGACCAACATGTTTTTTTAATAAGAAACTATCGGGGCTATTGGAGATTTTTTCTCCCCACCATTGCGCCATTTGTAGGGCTTTTTTTCTCAAAGACTCGGAAGTTCGTACATAGCCATAGTGAAAAACCCTCGCTCCACTGGGAATAACGGAAACTCGGGTTCCATTTTTTCTAAATCCTTGGGCATCTCGAAAAGCTTCAATTCCTCGGTGATTTTTGAAGGCTCTTACTTCTTTGCGGTACCAGTTACGACCCTTGATTTGGTAAGAAAAGTTTCCGTAAAAATGTAAGTAATCAAACAAAATACCGTCGATTTCAGGCTTGAGTGATGCTTGGTCGATAGCTTTTAAGATGGATTCATGGTCCGCTTCGTGAATAAGCTCGTCAGCTTGAATGTAGAAACACCAATCGCCTTTAGCCATCTGAAGTGCCAAGTCGGACTGCTTTTTTAGTTGAAATCCGCCGCTCTGATTTTCCCGAGACCATTTTGTAAAAATGGGTTTGATTTTATCAGGGAATTCTTGGGCCAGTTGTTGGACTGTTTCTGCTGTGTTGTCATCCGATTCACCACAGTTGATAATAAATTCATCGCATAGAGGAAGAACAGACAACACCGATTCCCGAAAGGGGTATTCCAAAATAGAAGCATTTCGAACTATCGTAAAACCACTGATTGTCTGAGTTTTATTCATTAAACGTTAAACCTGAAAAGAAGAACGTCTCCAGTCTGTACTACGTATTCTTTGCCTTCTTGACGATAAAGCCCAGCCTCTTTAATTTTTTGCTCACTGCCAAGTTTGACTAAGTCATCACTTTTGTAAGCTTCTGCACAGATAAATCCGCGTTCAAAATCGGTATGAATGACTCCTGCGGCCTGTGGCGCTTTCATTCCTTTGTTGATAGTCCAAGCTCTGGCCTCTTTGGGCCCTAGTGTGTAATAGGTTGCAAGCCCCATTAACTCAAAAGCAGCTCTGATAAAACGGTGAAGTCCCGGCTCTTCGAGTCCCATAGTTTCGAGCATCTCTTTTTTCTCATTTTCCGGTAGCTGAGCAATTTCACTTTCTAAACTGCAATCGATCACAATGTGCTTGGCATTCTCTTTTTTGGCGATTTCGGCCACTGTGTTCACGTAGGGCTGCTCCTCAGGCTTACCGCTTGAGTTAGCAACGTAGAGAACCGGTTTTGCAGTTAAAAAGAAGAGGGGAGCAATTCTAGGTTGATCTGCTGGGTCGAGAGGGAATGACCTCACGGGTTTTCCTTCGTTCATGTGTTTTAGAAGCCCTTCAAAGATTTCTGAATTTCTTCGAGCCTCTTTGTCCCCTGATTTTGCAAGTCTTCTGTCTTTATCAATTCTCTTTTCTAATGTTTGCAAGTCGGCGAGCAAGAGCTCTGTATTAATGACTTCAATGTCTCTTGCAGGATCTACACTTCCGTCGACATGGACAATGTCATCATTGGTAAAACAACGTACTAAGTGAACAATGGCATCGACTTGTCGTATGTGAGATAGAAATTGATTTCCTAGTCCCTCGCCTTTGCTTGCACCTTTAACAATACCGGCAATATCTACAATCTCAGTAGTTGCTGGGATGGTTTTTTGAGAGCTCATGATTTTAGAGAGCTCATGGAGTCTCGGATCGGGCACTTCAACTATCCCCATGTTGGGCTCAATAGTACAGAAAGGGTAATTGGCTGCTTCGGCTTTGGCTGAACCTAGGGCATTGAACAGAGTGGATTTTCCTACGTTGGGTAAACCAACAATTCCGCATTTAAGACTCATGGGGACCTCTTTTTACATTGATAACATTCATCGCTTTTGCGAGTCCATCCTTTAAGATGGCTTCGATTCCCTCTGCAGCATGCTTAATCGCATCTTCAAAAGCAGCTTGTTCCGCTTTGGGAATTTTTCCTAAAACATAATTTTCGGTAGGTATTTTATCGGACTTGCCGATACCCACCCTCAACCTCGCAAAGTTCTCAGTTCCGATGCACTCGATAATGGATTTTAGACCGTTATGCCCACCGGCTCCGCCGGAAAGTCTAAGTCTCAGTTGAGCTACGGGTAAATCTAAGTCATCGCTAATAACTAAAAGTTGAGAACTAGGGTTTAGTTTGAAAAAGTGGATAGCTTCCTGAACGCTTCTTCCGGATAAGTTCATGTAGGTCTCGGGTTTCAGGAGAAGAACCTTCAGGCCGCTTTGTGATAATTGAGCGAAGAGGCCTTGGAACTTAGGTGAGAAGGCAGGGGCCTGCCATTTTTCAGCCAGAGTATCGAGGATTTCGAAACCAATATTGTGGCGAGTTTTGTCATATTTCGGCCCGGGATTACCCAGGCCGACAATAAGAAACGTCTCAATTGGATTCGCCACAGAATCGGATGAAAGAAGAATTTACTTCTTCTTCTCCTCTTTCTTGGCATCACCTGCAGCTTCACCTTCAGCAGGTTTTTTCTCAGTAATAACTTCGGGTTCAGCTGTCGGAGCCAACGAAGCCACGGCTTCTTCCTCTTTGGTCGGAGGAACGCAAGTGACTAAAGTTGAGTTGAGCTGAGAAGCTTTTTCAATGCCCTCGGGTAGCTTGACGTCATTCGCGTGAAGAGAATGACCGATAGCTAGTGAGCTTACATCCACATCGATGTGTTGTGGAATGGCTGTGGGCAAGCAACGGATTTGCAAAGTTCTTTCGATGAAGTTCAATACTCCACCTTCGCCCACACCTACTGCTTTTCCAACGAAATTTAGCGGAACTGTGACTTCAATTTTCTTAGTCACATCGATTTCTAGAAGGTCAACATGAACGAGTTTGCGACTTACGGGATCGACATCATATTCTTTGATGAGCGCATGTTTGCCATCCAAACCTGCACCTTTGAGGTTTAGAATTTGGTTTCTTCCTCCTTCACTGAGCAATAGCTTAGTGATGATGGAGGGCTCCACTGTCACGGGTTGGCTTTTGCCAAGTCCATAAATGACTGCGGGAAGTTTTCCTGCAGCTCTTAGTTTACGAGTGACACTTTTACCAGTGCCTGTTCTGCTTTCTACTGAGAGAGATTGTTGTTCCATGTGTTTCTACCTACTACTTTCGTTAATCAAAAAGACTACTGACCGACTGTCGTGTTTGAACTCTTCGCATCGCTTCTGCCAATATAGGTGCAACCGAGAGGCACTTCACTTTGGACAGTTGGGCTAATGCTGGCGAAAGAGGGATCGTGTCGGTACAAATGACTTCCTTTAATTGGCTGTCGCGAATCCGCTCATACGCCGAACCTGAAAAAACTCCGTGTGAACAAACGGCACTGACCTGTTCTGCGCCGTAGTCGATAAGAACTTTAGTTGCTTGAATTAAAGTTCCAGCTGTGTCGATCATGTCGTCTACAATAATGGCATGTCGACCTTTCACATCTCCAATAAGACTCATTCCACCCACTTCATTGGCTTTGACTCTTCGTTTATCAATAATAGCCAAGGGAACGTCTAGTCTCTTAGCAAAAGCGCGTGCACGCTCAACACCTCCGGCATCGGGGCTCACCATGATCAATTTTTCCGGATTGTAATTTTGGCTGATGTAATTTGTGAGCACGGGCTTAGCAAAAAGATGATCAAAAGGAATATTGAAAAAACCTTGAATTTGGCTTGCGTGGAGATCCATCGAAATAACTCGAGTAATTCCAGCTGCAGTGAGGAGATCGGCAACAAGCTTCGCAGTAATAGGAACTCTAGGTTGTACTTTTCTGTCCTGTCTACCGTAGCCATAATAGGGAACAACGGCAGTGATGGAAGCTGCTGATGACCTTTTTAAAGAGTCAGCCATGATTAAAAGTTCCATGAGTGAATCATTCACAGGATGGCAAGTTGATTGAATGATAAAAGTATCAGCACCCCGCACACTCTCTTGAATTTCAACAAATATCTCTCCATCCGAGAACCGACGGACCTCCGCTTGGCACAAAGGGACCCCTAGCTGGTCTGCAATAGCTTTTGAAAGCGCAACGTTTGCACTACCTGAGAGAAGCTTAAAATTTTCTTCGTGGGCCACGGCTACACTCATAAGGGTCGCATCCTATGAAATTCCTTGAAGAATTACAATGGTAAATGCTGGAATAAACGCCTAATTTGGATTTGGATTAAAGCTCAACAAATTCAATTATTTATGTCTGTGTTCTGGTGGATTACAAAGAATCGATAGTTAAAGGGGGGGATAAAACCCTAATCAGACAGGGAATTTGACTTAGAACCGGTGACTGTTCTCTCAGGACTGTTTCTTAGTTTTGGAGCCGTGGTCACCCCCTCAAGAGAGTTGCCCAACTTCATTGCAAGCGATTCCGCAGTCTTGCCACTGGGCGCGTAGACTGGGAACGAGATGGAGCCTGATAAAGATTTTTTCTCATTGCTGAAGGGAGTCGACATTTGCATTTGAAAATCTAGCTTCACAGTTTGGGCGTTGAAATAGGTTTTGTTGTCTTTCCCTTGAATAGCTATTTTTTTTACCTGTCCAACGGGAGTGAGTGTGACACCCCCAGAGTTGCCGAAAAGTGTTGTCTCAACTTTATCTTTTTCACTTTGAGACAAAAGAGTTCTGGGGGACATAAACAACCCGCGCACTTGTGGAGTTTTACTTGTTTTAGATTTTCCTGCTTCCGGTAACAAAAATGCGACCGTTTCCTTTGGAAATTCCGGGGCCAACAAAGTAAAAACACCGAACTGGGGAACTTTGCCATCCAGTTTTGATTTTACTGTTCCAAACGTAATCTGAATGACTGAATAGTTAGAGAGATCATTTTTGTAGGGCTCTGGAAGCCATTCGCTTTTCAGAACGAGTCCTAAAGCGTAGATGCCAGTGTCTATTCCAAAAGTGATAGTCTCTTTGGAAGTTTCATCTGTGTATATTAAGCTGCCTTCGCCAGAGTGAGGAGTGACTGAGAGTAGATCAGTAATCTGTTGAGGTGAAGATTCTTGCGAGACCTCTGCAAAAGCAACGATGGATAAGAGAAAAAATGTTGCGCATTGCGATAGAATTGAAAGTTTCATTGAGTCTATTCTCTCACAATCTCCTGCCACAGTGAATCTATGTCTCCCATCGTGACTTCACTGAACCATTGAGTGGGCTTTCCTTGCCTATAGATGGCCACTGTTGTTCCTACGTCATTACAAAATCCTAAGCAACCTGTCCGAGTGACCCAATGGGTGTCGTAGAGTCCTTCCTGTTTGAGTCGATTTTTTAACGCAAGATAGAAATCTTGGCCTCCAAATTTGTGACAACAACTTTTGCCGGGGGGACGTTCATTTGTGCAAACTAACACTTGGACTTTGCAATCTTGAGCCTGTAACTTAATGTCTTTCATATTGGAAAGATACTAACCGTTTTTTGAGGAGTCGCCAATGGGCACAAGAAAAATTCATGTTCAAGCCCATCGAGGCGCTTGCTCAGAATTTGCTGAAAACACATTGCCCGCTTTTCAGCGAGCCGTAGAGCTTAAAGTTGATAGCATTGAGTTAGATGTCCAACTGACTCGAGATGAACGAGTGGTTGTTTTTCATGATTTCGAAGTCACGCCAGAATGGTGTCGAGATGCTTTGGGCAATCCGATTCCGGCATCATTGCCTATTTGGGATCTGGAATCGAAAGAAATTCAAGAGTTCGAAACTAGAATCGATCGCCGATTGGCGAATAAACGAGCTTTAAGCGAGGAAGAAAGAAAAATACCGACTCTTCGTCAGGTGTTTAAGGCTCTAAAAAAGTGGGAAGCAACTTATGGTCAGCTTCCTCTGATCGATATAGAAATTAAGAGGCAAGATCTCATAGAAAAGAAAGCGCCTAGCGCGAAGATCATGGTTGAGAAAGTTATTTTTGAGATCAAGGAGTATTGGGATCCCAATAAAACGGTGATCCGATCTTTCGACTTCTCGGTGTTGGATGAAGTAAAAAAACAGGCCCCTGATATTTCGATAGGAGTTTTAACCTATCAAGCTCCGATATCTATTGTTGAGATTCATCAGAAATTAAAACCGAAATTATGGGCACCTCATTACAAAGATCTTTCTACAGAGGATGTAAAACAGGCTCTGACTTTAGGTTTGGAAGTCATTCCATATACAGTTAATACAGTGCAAGAATTTCAGAGGCTCATTGCGCTCGGTGTTACTGGTTTGACAACAGACGATCCCACTTTGCTCATTCAGTTTTTGAACCAGTAGCAATTACGGTTACAATAGTGTCATGGCGAAGAATATTTCCCCTCTTATGGCTCGTGA
>DDPO01000026.1:10923-11348 GCA_002342225.1 Bdellovibrionaceae bacterium UBA2466
CTTATTTTTGGTGTGATCTCATTTTTATTACGTGAAAACATTTTGATGGGGACTTGGCAAACTGCTTTGTCTTCAGCTTTTTTCTTTATGGCTTGGCAAGTCTCACTTTTTTCAAAAGAGTCTGATGTCTATGTGAAATCGGAAAGCAATNNCCATATACAGTTAATACAGTGCAGGAATTTCAGAGGCTCATTGCGCTTGGTGTTACCGGCTTGACAACAGATGATCCCACTTTACTCATTCAGTTTTTGAACCAGTAGCAATTACGGTTACAATAGTGTCATGGCGAAAAACATTTCCCCTCTTATGGCTCGTGAAAACGAGGTTCATGGTCTGATTGCTTGGAGTGTGTTTCCGACCCGAATTCTTTTTTACCTTGCGACTGCGATCGGATGTCAGCAGCTTATTTTTGGTGTGATCTCATT
>DDPO01000026.1:11429-12839 GCA_002342225.1 Bdellovibrionaceae bacterium UBA2466
TCTATGTGAAATCGGAAAGCAATGAACCTCTGGCAAAAGCCCTGAATTATATGGGGGGATTTTGGAGTGCCTATCAGTTGACCCTGTTTTTTTCGGTAGCTCCTTTGATTGCTTATCTAGTTCGAAATTTAGCCGGCATCGACTACCAAGATTTTATTCTTAAAAGTTTTCTGGGAATCCCCGCGTTGCTTATTACAATCATTTTTTCATGGACACTATCAAGAGCAAATCGTTTCGATCTTGTAAAAAAAACAATCACTCAATATGTCGAGTGGTTTGCAAACAAAAATTTGTCTAGAACCCGCGGTTTGACTTTTATTTCTATTGGGATCGGAATTTTATGGATTTGGGCCTACATCGGGGATGCTTTGATGAATACCTCGTTAGACAATGCAGCTGTCGCTCTTTCCGGAGCTGCTTATTTACTCATGGGAGCTGCTGTTGGTTTTGTATGGAGAGCCGTAAGAGAAATCCAAAGGAATCCAAGTCTAATTTACTTCGAGAGGACTATCGAAAAGATCAACTTCTTTTGGCTCTGTAGTTGTATTGGTTTTTTGATTATTCTGGTCGGTAATTTTTTCTAAACTAAACTTTTCTTATCTCTTCTTCGACGATTTCTAAACCCAATTGAAGCTCTTTTTCGTTGATACAAAGAGGGGGCAAAAATCGAATCACATTACCAAAAGTTCCGGCACTCATGAGAATGAGCCCCCGTTCGTAAGCTCCTTTGATGATCTTTTTTACGGCATCTGGGTGAGGTATTTTGCTGTCTCTATCGATGACAAACTCAATGGCTCTCATAGGGCCTAACCCCCGAGCATCTCCAATCAAGGGAAAAGTTTTTAACCATTTTTCTGTTGTATCCTTGAGGACTTTTTCAACGATTTGGGTATTGGTTTTTAAATAACCCTTTTCCCACTCTTCAAATACTGAAAGTGCCGCTGAACAGGCGACTGGGTTACCGCAGTAGGTTCCCCCGATTCCGCCCTCCGATGGAGCATCCATAATTTCACTCTTTCCAGTGACAGCTGATAAAGGAAGTCCTGCTGCAATTCCTTTGGCTGAAACAAGAAGATCAGGTGTCACTCCGAGCTGTTCACAGGCAAAAAGAGTGCCTGTTCGTCCAAATCCGCACTGAACTTCATCGAAAATGAGAACAATTTTGTTTTCATCACAGAATTTTCTCAATTGCTCAAGAAAACGTTTGGGAGCGGGGATGAATCCTCCCTCGCCGAGAACAGGTTCGATAATCACTGCGGCTACTTGAGATAATCCTATTTCAGAATTCACAAGAGTTTTAAATTCTAAGAAGCATTCATCGGCAACAATCTCTGGCTGACTTGTGGTGGGCCAACGGTAGGGGTAGGGGAAGGGCGATCGATAGACTTCGGAATTGAAAGGAGCAAAGCC
>DDPO01000026.1:12888-13504 GCA_002342225.1 Bdellovibrionaceae bacterium UBA2466
TAGGCTCTTGCGATTTTAATCGCATTTTCCACGGCTTCAGCTCCACTATTAGCTAAAAAGCTTTTCTTAACAAATGAACCTGGCATTGCCGTATTTAATTTCTCACAAACTGCGACGTAGCTCTCGTAAGCAACAACATTAAAACTAGTATGTAGAAATTTTCCCAATTGATCTTGAGCTGCTTTGACGACAGCAGGAGGAGCGTGCCCTACGTTGACCACTCCAATGCCCGATGAGAAATCCAAAAGGCGGTTGCCATCGACATCTGTGACCCAAACCCCTTCCGCTTTTTCTACAAAAATGGGAGTTGTGTGAAAAGGGCCTCTTGCGACAGCCGTTTTTCGTCTTTCCATCAAAGATATACTTTTGGGGCCCGGTATCGGGGTCTTTAGTTCAATCATGGTTAGTACCAGTTGAGAGGTGCCTCATCTAGGTTGATATTGATTTGTTTAGTTTCAAGATAACCTTCGATTCCGTGGAGACCAAGCTCTCGACCCCAACCGCTCTGTTTATACCCTCCCCAAGGCATTTCGTTAAAAGTGGGATGGTAAGTATTGATCCAAGTGATACCCGCTCTGAGTTGACGAATAACTCTCATGGCTCGAAAAATATTTTT
>DDPO01000026.1:13642-14802 GCA_002342225.1 Bdellovibrionaceae bacterium UBA2466
GTTTACCTCCGCAGATGAGTTTTGCGCCCTCTTGGATTCCGATTTGAATGTAGTTCTGAACTTTCTCCAGATGAGCTTTTGAAACGAGAGGCCCCATTTTTACCCCTGGGGTAAGACCATGGCCGAGCTTTATGCGCGATATTTTTGACAGCATTCCATCGACCAAAGCTTTGTGGATCGATTTTTCGACGAGTAATCGTGATCCTGCGGAGCAAACTTCTCCTTGATTTGCAAAAGCAGCAAAAAGAGATCCATCAATAGCAGCTTCAAGATCAGCATCTGCAAAAACGATGTTGGGGTTTTTACCTCCGAGCTCCAAAGTAACTCGCTTCAGGTTTGAAGAAGCTCCTTCTAAGATTTTTCTACCAGTCACAGTTCCACCCGTGAAAGCAACTTTGTCACAGAGCTTGTTAGATGCGAGCTCTTCACCTGCTCCAGCACCTGGGCCCGTGACGACATTGACAACACCTTTGGGTAAGCCTGCTTCATGAATTAGCTCGGCCAGCTCTAAAGCCGTCAGCGGAGTCAACTCTGAGGGTTTTAAAATAACAGTACATCCTGCAGCCAAAGCTGGAGCCAGTTTCCATGCCGACATCAGAAAAGGGTAGTTCCAAGGAATGATTTGTCCGCAAACTCCTACCGGTTCTCTAACTACGAAACTCATGGAATTGGCTGGGACTGACATGGTTTCGCCGTGAATCTTCGTTGCGAGCCCCCCATAAAATTCAAAGCAATTGGCGGCATCTGCGACATCAAACTCAGCTTCAGCAAGCGGCTTTCCACAATTTCGAACTTCAAGTTCGGCAAGTCTTTTGGATTCGCGTTTAATGAGTTCCGAAATTTTAAAAAGAAATTTTCCACGATCGAGAGCAGTCGTTGTTCTCCAAGGTCCCATATCGAAAGCCTCTCTTGCGGCTTTGATAGCAACTATGACATCTTCTCGGCTGGCCTCTTGGACCGTCGCTAAGTGTTCTGCATTTGCAGGATCAAAAATTTCTCTTTTGGATCGAGATTTTGATTCGACCCACTCTCCATTAACATACATACGATAGGACTTCATGGCTCTCTCCTTATGGACTCTTTAAAAACTACCTTTCATGGTACTTGGGACCCGAGTAGCGATTTCGCACATAAAAAACCCACAACAAAACTAAAATAAC
>DDPO01000156.1:0-5118 GCA_002342225.1 Bdellovibrionaceae bacterium UBA2466
GTAGAAGGAAACCACTGAAATCAGAGACACAATCAAAACAAAGAGACCCAATAACTTAAAACGATTTAAATTAATCACGCAGTACAGATCGGCTCTATACCGAGCCGTCAGTACCCACCCTAACATGAGGACAACTCCTGAGATCCAGATGGAAACGGGGGTAAAATAATTGATCAAAACTGAGATCATTCCAGTTGCGAATAACCCCAAAAAGAGGACTAAACTTAAACTAGTGGACCGATGAGCTTCGGATTGATGAGGAAAAACCAATACTTTAAACCAAACACCGAGGCCAAACAGCGCGCCGAGCCACAAAACAATGGAGACTAACAGGAAAGGCATAATTAAGTTTAACTGGTGGATTTAAATATAGGAATTTTTTTTACTATTACCTTTAAAGAGCTTCCCAAATCCTACCGATAACTTAGGTGGGAGTCTCTGATGTCAGACGAGAAAAAAAATAAAAATAGCAAGCAGACCTTTTTTAGAATCAATTCTAAAGGTGAACTCACTGAAACTGAGAAAACTGAAATAGAATTGCCCGATTCAGAGCTGGAACCTATTCCCACATCGGTTTCGCCTGACAATATGCTCCAAGACTCGCCTACCGAACTGGGAAATAAAGAGCCCGATCCTGCCCCCCCAAGCCACGAAGTCACCAACTCAGGATTAGTCAATGAACCCCAAGCAATGCAACTCGAGTTAGATTCAAAAGATATCGAAGCCCCCAAAGTCGATACTCAAGAAGTGGTGGCCACAAAACCGAGTCAGATTTCAGAGGCATCCCCATCAGAAATTGGCCTTGATATCTACGAAGAGCCTTCGGTTACCTTACAAACCCCTCAATCTGAAGAAGAGTCCCTAAACCCGCCAGACTTGAATGAACCCAACAAGCCTGAAGTTCCCAACGATAAGAGTTTCGAAACACTGAGAAACTACATTACATTAAAAGAAAAAGAAGTCAGTGACCTAAAAGAGCAACAAAAGCAGTACCAGAACGTTTTAATCAAACTCAAGCGTGCTCAAACAGAACTAAGTCACAGCAACTTTCTCCTGCAGGAGGAACTTGAAGCGTCTAGGGCAAATGAGCAACTCATTAAAAAAGAAATTGCGCACCTTCGTGAAAAACACGAAAACGAAGTTGCGATTTTAAAAAACGACTTTGATCAGCAGAAAGTTCAAAGCACAACTTACCAAGAGCAACTTCAGGATCTCAACCGCCAAAAAAATATCTGGAAAGAAAAAATTGCTGAAGACCTAAAAAAGATAAAAATTAAAGAAAAAGAATTAGAGAATCGCTACGAACTTTTAAAAAGAGACACAGAAACTCTTCTCGATTCCAAAGATCAACAAATTTTAGAGCTCAGAAAAAAAATAGATGCTTTCGAACTCGAATTAGAGTCACTTGAAGATCGATTGCGTTCGGAACACGCCATTATCAACAGCATCGAAGGCAAAAAACGTAGACTCATTGAAACCCTAAAGCTTGCGATATCGCTTTTGGAGCAAATTGATTCCTCAACAGATGCCCAACAAGAGCGAAAAACAGGATAACGTACATTTATGAAGGCACATCAGCTAGCGATGGTCCACAGTGAAACTGCTTCCGCACCAGAAGTGTCTGTTTGGATCCACGACCCCTTTCTAAAAGAGCTTTATTCAAGAGAATTTAGTCATTGTAGCTTTCATTGGAAATGGGAGATACAGCCTAAAAACTGGAAACTCCTTTTAAAAAAGACAAGCCCACTCTTTTTAATCTTAGATTTAGCACTTTTTTCAGAAAACCCAACCCAAGCTATTCAAGAAATTAAAAGTCTTTCACCTCTTACAAAAATCATCGTCCTTTCCCATACCGACGATGTCAATGTAGCGATCTCTGCTTTTAAGTCTGGAATAACCGACTATTATCTCAAGCCTACAAATCCTGAAACCCTAATTTGTGCGGTTGAAAAAATGGTAAGTCAGCAAAATTTAACTCCCCACGATCCATCTATGCAGGCCGATCTGGAAATGTTTAGTATCACCCACCATATTGGGAATGCTGAAACCGATTCCAAAATGCGAGAGTTAGCGATCGGTCATATGCTAAAAACATTTGATGCTCGTGGAGCTCTGTGGCTGTGCCCCGTTGACAAAATGGTCTCTTCGGGAGTTTTTGTGCATCAAAACGTCGATCAAGTAAAATATGCAGTCGAGCATTGGGGATTTGGTTCCTCGAGAGAGGCCCACGCTGAATTAAGAGCATTCCAGAAACAATACCCACTGCTCATCAAAGATTCATTTTTAACTCACCTCACATCTCATCCTGAGAGATGGTTCCGTGAAGACTCAGCATGGATACCTTTAAAAAATGCATCGATGGGGGGGATTTTGATTTCAGGAATCTCCAAACCCGTATCCGCGGCACTGGAAGCTCGAACTGAATTTCTCGTTAGAAGCTTGGAGGTTTCGTTAGAAAACCACCGACGGTTTATTGAGGCAAAACAATTGACCTACATTGACGACCTCACCGGACTCTACAACCCACGCTTTCTCGATCACGCATTAACTATTGCTATTGATTCTTTAAAGAATAAAGAGGAGGGTTTCTGCGTTCTTTTCATTGACATTGACCGTTTTAAACAAGTCAACGATCAGCACGGGCACTTGGTCGGAAGCCAAATGCTAAACCATGTTGGAAGATTGATAAAAACAGGTTTGAGAAAATGTGACCACGTGTTTCGATATGGCGGAGATGAGTTCATCGCTATTTTATACGGCACGAAAATTCCAGCAGCCAAAGAGATCGCTGAACGACTAAGAAAAGCGACTGAAAACCGAGTTTTTCAATTTCCAGGGCTTAGTATCAAAGTCACATTATCCATAGGCATCGCCCGTTTTCCGGAACATGGGCTAGATAAATCATCGATTATTACGATGGCGGACAATGCAATGTACTCCAGTAAAAAGAGTGGAAGAAACCAAGTGATTGTTGCGGAGCCATAACATCATGGCAAAATTGAAGTTAATATGTTCAGATTTTCACCTTGGAAAAGGAAAGAAACTTGAAAACGGTTCAATGAATCCGCTTGAGGATTTTTTCCACGACCATCGTTTCAAAGAATTCCTCGAGCACTACTCACAAAGCCCCTATGAAGACTACGAAATCGAACTTGTTCTAAATGGCGACATTCTCAATCTAATACAAGTAGATTATCGGGGACATTTCACGACTGTTATCACAGAAGCCGTTTCAGTGGCTAAATTACAAAGTATCATAGATGGTCATCCCGTATTTTTTAATTGTTTAAAAGACTTTCTAAACCACTCAAAACGCAGTCTGACTTATGTGATTGGAAATCATGATCAGGAAATGCTCTGGTCTGGAACTCGACAACTTTTCGAAAGTGCTGTTGGACGCGAAGTAAATTGGAAAAACACCTATTATCAAACCGATGGTATTCACGTTGAACATGGGCATCAATACGAATCGGTGAATAGAGTTGACCCTACTCGCCTTTTTCTTACCGACGGGCTCCCGGAACCCATTCTTAATCTCCCATGGGGAACCCTTTTTACAATTCAATTCATCGTCAGATTGAAGCTCATCCGCCCAGCAGTGGACAAAGTCCGCCCTTTCAAACACTTTATTTGGTGGAGTATTTTCCACGACACTTGGATGGCTATTATTCAGGGTTTTAAACTGGGGTTTTATTTTATATCCACGAGATTTAGCAAAGTCCGCTACCGCCAATCAAGCCTCATGATGACTTTTAAAATTTTAAAAGAAGCTTCTGTTTTCCCCGATTTAAGCGAATCTGCGAAACGAATTTTAAGGAGCCCCGAAGTTCATACTGTCGTTTTTGGACACACCCACGTGTACAAGCAAATTCCTATTGGCGACGAGAAGCAGTATTTGAACACAGGGAGCTGGACCGATATTATTTGCATGGACATCGAAAACTTCGCGCGCAGATCCCGCCTGACATACGTCCGAGTCGAGTACGATTCCAAGGGCAAAGCTTTACCGATGCTACGCCACTGGATCGGCCGAATTCCAATCGAAGATGACGCTTTTGGTCTTTAATTCCATTTCGCCCCACGTCATTTCATAAAATAATTTACCAACCTTTTGTCAGATTCAAGCCTGTGACATATACTAATTTTCGTTTTTCAGGGTAGAAAGTAACCTTTTAAATAAGGCTCATATATGATTGGAACTATTGCTAAAAAGATTTTTGGAAGTGCAAATGATCGTGAACTCAAAAGACTCTTACCCAAAGTGGAGGAGATCAACGCTCTTGAGGCCAGCATCAGTCAACTTTCTGATGAAGGACTACGAAATAAAACGATCGAATTCAAAGAAAAATTGGCTCGTGGAGCTACGTTAAATGACATTCTGGCGGAAGCTTTCGCTGTGACTCGCGAAGCTGGGAAAAGAGCCCTCAATATGCGCCACTTCGATGTGCAGTTGATTGGTGGAATGGTACTCCATAGTGGAAAAGTGGCTGAAATGAGAACTGGGGAAGGAAAAACCTTGGTAGCTACTCTCCCCGTTTATTTAAACGCCCTCTCAGGAAAAGGGGTCCATGTAGTCACTGTGAACGATTATTTGGCGCGCCGAGACTCTGAATGGATGGGACAGCTCTATAAATTTTTAGGGCTCAGCGTGGGAACTATCGTCCATGGTCTAAATGACCAGCAGAGACGCGAGGCGTATCACGCAGATATCACTTACGGTACTAACAACGAATTTGGATTTGATTATCTTCGAGACAACATGAAATTTCGTTTGGAAGATTATGTTCAACGCGATTTAAATTTTGCTATAGTCGACGAAGTCGACTCTATCCTTATCGACGAAGCAAGAACACCTCTTATCATTAGCGGCCCTACTGACGACAGCACCGATAAATACTATTTGATCAATTCAGTCATACCTATCCTGCAAAATATTGAAGACTATACTGTCGATGAAAAATCTCGAAGTGCTGCTCTCACAGAATCGGGAGTTAACAAACTCGAGAAAGCTCTGCGAGTCTCAAATCTTTACGCGCCTGAACACATGGAGCTCGTTCACCACGTTCACCAAGCCCTAAAAGCTCACGCTATCTTCAAACGCGATGTCGATTACGTTGT
>DDPO01000156.1:5136-7967 GCA_002342225.1 Bdellovibrionaceae bacterium UBA2466
AAAGAAGGAGTGAATATTGAGAATGAAAATCAAACACTCGCTACAGTTACATTCCAGAATTACTTTAGAATGTACAACAAGCTCGCCGGCATGACCGGAACCGCCGACACCGAAGCAACCGAGTTCAATGCCATTTATAAGTTGGAAGTTTGTGTGATTCCGACAAATCGATCTATGATCCGGCAAGACAGACAAGACGTAGTCTACAAGACGATCAAAGCCAAATACCATGCCGTTTGCAATGAGATCGAGGAGATGTTCCAACAAAAGCGTCCAGTCCTCGTAGGGACTATATCGATTGAGAAATCTGAGTATCTAAGCCAACTTCTTAAGAAGCGAGGAATTCCCCACGATGTTCTTAACGCAAAACAGCACGAGCGAGAAGCAGAAATTGTCGCTCAGGCAGGACAACCCAGCGCAATCACAATCGCAACCAATATGGCCGGCCGAGGAACTGACATTGTCTTAGGGCCTGGGGTCAAAGAAATGGGCGGACTCCACATCATTGGCACTGAAAGACATGAGTCTCGCCGTATCGATAATCAGCTGCGAGGACGGGCTGGAAGACAAGGAGATCCCGGATCGAGTCGTTTCTATCTCTCGCTCGAAGATGACCTTCTACGAATTTTCCAAGGTGACAAAATCAAAGGCTATATGGACCGATTCAAAATGGAAGAGGACATTCCTATTGAATCGAAGCTTATTTCTCGAGCTATTGAAAACGCGCAAAAGAAAGTGGAAGGGCATAATTACGATATCCGAAAACATCTTCTGGAATATGATGACGTGCTCAACAAACAAAGAGAGGTTGTTTACGAGTTAAGACGCCTTATTTTAAAAGGTGAGAATACCAAAGCTTTGATCACAGACATTGTACGAGAACAAGTCGAGAGTGTGGGCAATGCTTATGCCTCAACGAAAACCTCCACTGAGTGGGACACAAAATCCATTCTTGAATTTTTAGCGACCTCTTTTGACAGTGTTTTGGGTTTCACCGATGACAGTCTTAAACTTCTCGACGGAAGAGACGGATTGATTAATGAAATCTGTAAGCGATCGCAGGAGCTTTATGATCTGCGTGAAAAACAAATGACCCCAGAAGTCATGCGACAGCTCGAACAAATGATCTACTTAGGGTCTATCGACCAATTATGGAAGGATCATCTGCTGAACATGGATCATCTGAAAGAAGGGGTCGGACTGCGCGGTTATGGTCAAAAAGATCCTTTAGTAGAGTACAAGAAAGAAGGATTCACTTTATTTAAGCTGATGGACGACCA
The DNA here is from genome assembly GCA_002342225.1 of Bdellovibrionaceae bacterium UBA2466. GTDB lineage: Bacteria > Bdellovibrionota > FAC87 > UBA2466 > UBA2466 > UBA2466. Next base: position 6,417 of record DDPO01000156.1, read on the forward strand.
AGTAAAAATGGACGTCATCACTAAACTCTATCGAGTGCAGGTGACCCGAGAAGAAGAGGTCCAAGATCTTCAGCCAAAAGAGCAAGAAATGCATTTTTTTCATGGAACTCAAGAGGAGTCTCAACTGCAACCCACTGTCAGAGGTGATGATAAAGTTGGAAGAAATGATCCCTGCCCCTGTGGAAGTGGTAAGAAATTCAAAAAATGTCATGGAGGATGATTTGTGCTTTCAACTTGTCCGAGCTGTTTAAATCAAATTCTGCACGAGGACCATCGTGACAGCGTTGTTTGCGAATGTGGAGAGAACTTTAGCCCATTTCTGACGGTCTCGCCCATTATGGAAATGAATAATAGCTCGCCACTGATTGCTATGGGTGAAAAAAACCCGATTCTCCAAGATTTAGGAATCGAAGAGCACAGAGAAAGTGAGTTTGCGGAAAGTGAAGCAGCTTTTGCTGAATTAAGAACTTTTGGTGAAACCCTTAACGCTACTGAATCCTTACCTGATGCACCTCTCACCCCTGTTGCTGCGCCCACTGAAAATCTGAATCCCAATCCGGTTCCATCCCCTGCCTTGCCTCTGGCGCCCGTGGTTCAGAACAATTCTTTACATCTTCCGATAACGGCAGGCGATCAGATTGTCGGGTATTCCATAGAGACTTTCATGTCCCCCATTTCTATTTGGTGCGCAGCCAACACCGATTCGGACGACCCCTTAAAAACTTCCTACCAGCTCCTTGCCCAACGCTCAGAGAATCTTGGAGCGAACGGGGTAGTTTCAGTTCGCTGGTCATTTACCCCCGACGGTTCGAGGATATTATTAACAGGGACCCCTGTGAAATGCGTAAAACTCGCCTGACCAACGGGAATTCAGCCGATGAAGTAAGACCTATCGGAGCTCGAGCTTTAAAAAGTGCTATCGACACTTTGCGCCCCTATCTCCTTGAAGCCTCTGTGCTTGATCTATTCGCAGGTCAGGGGAGATTCGGGATCACTGCCTCCGATGAAGGGATCCGTGAAGTCACTTTCGTTGAGAAAAGTCAGAGAACAGCTACCGAACTAAAATCATTTTGCGCAAGTAAGCAATTCCCAAAAGGCGTAAAACCTAGCATTCTGTGTCAAGATGTATTTCATTTTCTTCGATCGACTTCGAACCAATTTGATATCGTTTTTGCAGATCCACCTTTTCCGCTGTGGATTGAATCCTTTGAATCCATGTTATTCTCGAGTGTTCTAAGAGTCCTAAAACCAGAATCTATTTTTCTTGTGAAATGTCCTTCGCGAATGGTACTCTCGACCGAGTTGGAAATGCTTAAAACTATAAAAACTTCCAGCTTCGGCGAATCTAAACTCGTCTACTTTGAATATGAAAGTAAGTAAGGACAAACCGGCTACGACTCCCCACTTAAGACGGGCTATATACCCCGGAACTTTTGATCCTATTACGAATGGTCACGTTGACCTCATTACTCGATCACTTGCGAGTTTTGATGAAATCATCGTATTGATCGCTCATTCCAGCAAAAAACCGATATTCACCCCAAAAGAGAG
>DDPO01000156.1:8019-11377 GCA_002342225.1 Bdellovibrionaceae bacterium UBA2466
AGTGGGAGTGAGTATTATTTTAAGGGGACTACGTGCTATTTCAGACTTTGAATACGAGTTTCAAATGGCGACCATGAATAAACGGCTGCATCCAAAACTTGAAACTTTTTTCTTAATGGCCTCCGAAAATAACTTTTTTGTAAACTCAACTTTAGTGAAAGAGGTGATTTCACATGGAGGAGACATTTCAAGCTTAGTCCCTCCACATGTCGAAAAAAGCCTTAAGGATAAACTATGTTAAAAATAGCGAACCGAGTGAGTTCACTCAAATCAAGCAGCATCATGGAGATTTCCGCAAAAGCGGCTCAACTCAAAGTTCAGGGTCATGAAGTAATAAGCCTCGCTGCCGGAGAACCCGACTTCAACACCCCAGAAGCCATTCAAGCTGCTGCAACAGTGGCTATGAAAGAAGGAATTACCAAGTACAGCCCTGCCCCTGGATTTCAGGTCTTAAGAGAAGCCGTTGCAAAAATGGTAACACATGAGAATGGGTTTCCGGTTGAACCTGAAGAAGTCTTAATCACAAGCGGAGCAAAACACGGGCTCTATTTGGCACTCCAGTGTTTGGTGGATCCGGGAGAAGCCGTGCTTATACCTACTCCAGCTTGGGTCAGCTATCGCCCCATGATCGAACTCGCTGGGGCTTCGGTTATTCCTCTCCCTTTATACGAAGAGGATGGCTATCGCCCTAACGTGGATCGATGGAAAGGAATGGCGATACCGCCCAACGCAAAGGGAATGATCATTAACAGTCCCAACAATCCTACTGGGGTCGTTTACAGTCGAGAAGAGCTTGTGAAGCTCACCGGATGGGCTCTTCAACGCAATTTGTGGATCATCTCCGATGAAATCTATGAAAAAATCCTCTACGACAACTTAACTCACACAAGTGTTGCTGCACTGGGGCCGGAAGCAAAGAAATCGACCATTACTATCAGTGGTTTTTCAAAAAGCTATGCGATGACAGGTTGGAGGCTCGGTTGGTCGATTGCTGAAAAATCTTTCGTTTCAAAAATGGCAGCGCTGCAAAGCCAAAGCAACAGTCATGTCACAAGCTTCGTTCAATGGGCCGCTCTCACTGCATGTAATCTCGATCCCACAATTGGAGCTGCCATGGTGAGTGAGTTCGATAATCGTCGGAAATATTGCATGGAGCGACTCGATAAACTTTCAAATTATCTCACCTACACTCGACCAACGGGGGCTTTCTATATCTTTATTAATCTTTCTAAATGGCTAGTGCCCCACAAAATGTCTGACCTCGATTTCTGCAAAGAACTCCTCGATCGTGAATATGTGGGCGTAGTTCCCGGCTCGTCTTTTGGAAAAGAAAATTCGATTCGGATAAGCTACGCAACTAGCATCGACAATTTAAAGAAAGCCTTTGATCGTATTGAGGCTTACCTAAAACGGGGTTAGTTTTTTAGAAAGAATTTCCAAGCTCGATATAGAAAGATGAACCTTCAGGAGTGAAGGCAAAATCTCCCCGGGCTATAAGACGCTTTCCCCAAATGATCCTCGTTCCCCACCCTGTCGAAGCATGCAAATTTCCTAATTTAAAAGGCAACAATTTGTTCCACACTCGTCCGATATCCACAAAGGGAACAAATCCCAATTCAATCTCTTGATCGGCAAAACCAAAACCAATAGGGTCCCATCTAAGCTCAAATCCGACAGCGGAGCGAATATGGTCGACAAATCGATTCCCTTGATACCCCCTCATAAACCTATCGCCTCCGAAACCAACTGTTGAATCCGAGCCACCAGCTGCAGAAAGTTCGTAAAAAGGGACATCCCCTGACAATACTTCGAAAAACGAACGATGCGCAAATATGAGTTTGGAATTCAATGGATAATAATATCTAAATGTGTAAGTCGTTCGAAAGAAATCATAGTTACTTCCAGTATATTTGGAATACCACTGCAAATAGAGTTCATTAAAGGTTCCCCGAGAAGGATACGGTTCGAAATCCAAAGTGTCTCTGATAAAGGCCCAACCTAAATAGTGTGTTCTTCCGCCATTAATCCCTAAGGGCTTCTCTTGAACTAATAAGCTTTCAGCTGGAGCCGAGATATTCATCCACTTTAAGCCCAATACAGGCCCACTTCTAAATTTTCTTCCAAGGTATCTTAAAAACTGAATATTCACAGCGGGGAAAGCCCGCTGGTTTGCATAGAGGGGATTTTCAGGCTCGAGCCCTTCGGGGTTGACTTGGGTATCATTTCCTAATCCAAAATACCTTTGGGTGATATCACGATTGTAGGCAATTCTCCCCGTGAAACGCCACAGCCCACCAAACGCATAAGGGTAATCGGCTTGAAAAAAATGTTTGTATCGCCCCTTATCACTCGCTAACACCTGTCCCATAAATTCAACTTTATGGGGGTCTTGACGAACAATATCTACCAACTTGGCATGTAATCCCAAGTGAAAGCCATTCGTTGGGCTGGGGAAGATGAGGGGAATCCCTTGAATGGTCCAAGGATCGCCCCACATATTAAACCCCTTACGGCTAACCACTTTGTCGATTCTAGAAGCTACTTCTTCCCCAAAAAGTTTCAGCTCCTTACCCATGCCTGGCGTTTTTGGAGGATTTTTAAGAGGGGCATCTTCGATAAAATCATCGGGCCTTGCAACAGCGTTGCCTTCAATATCGGGTAATTCGAGCTTTGGAGTTCGCACCCGTCGTTTAGGTAACGCTCTGTTTCGCTTAAGTTTCGGGACCCCACTCTCCGCACTGATGGGAACAGCACAGAGCAGCCCCATTAACACAAATACCAAAGCACACTTTGACCCAATAACCATGCCAGTTAATTTTGGCCTTTTCTGCTTTGTTTGACGAGAAAAAATTAAAAGAAGTCCTTTAAAAGCGAAGGCCTAACCCTGCGCCGATAAAAGGGCCCGATAAGTTGAGATCACTCCCTCCGGGCAAAAACGAAGCCCCGTGAGCTTTTAAGTCTTTTAAATTCACCCACCGGTAGCCAGACTCCAAATGAAAGTCTAGTCTCGAAGTCAGTCGAAGTTCCATCGATGCTCTTGCATAGTAGTTCCAAAATCGAGTTCCTCGGCTAAAAGAACCATTGGCGGTCGATACAACTCTCTGCTCGAAGGGGTACAAAGCTCCTACCACAAATAAATAGGACACTCGAGGATTCCCTCTGACATACCCAATTTCAGGGCCTGCCTGTTGCAAATAGAGTTTGTCCTCTTGAGACACTCCAGAGATGGAAAAATCACGATGAGAAAACCAATTTTCATATCTTGCCCCTAACCAGAGCCACGACTTCACAAACGCCCCAAGCCCCACTGTGCCTAGAAGCGGAGTCCTCATGTTCTCAACGTAAGTGGCACCTGAGA
>DDPO01000113.1 GCA_002342225.1 Bdellovibrionaceae bacterium UBA2466
CACTCAAAGGGTGCAGGTAATAACTTTTTCCTGACAGGGCTTTTTCTTGTTTTATTTAGTGGCAGTTTTGTTTTTTTAAAGAAAAAACCTTGTCATTGATTCCAATGCGTCTGCAATGAGGCTTACTTCCTCTACCGTATTGTAAACTTGCATTGAAAATCTCACTGTTCCTGGAAGCTTCCAATACCGCATCAACGGCTCAGCACAATGGGCTCCGTAGCGAGCCATAATGTTATGGCGATTGCATAAAAGAGTCACAACTTCATTGCCTGAGAGACCGTTTAAAGTAATCGAAAAAATAGGATTGGTCGGACAATCTTTTCTGAGACGGTGGATAGAGATAAAAGAATTTTTCCTAAGTAATTCCCAAAAATGAAGAGCTAACTTTTCATTGTGCTCTTGGATGGCGCTCCAACCAACTTCTTGAACAAAAGCAAGAGCACTTCCCAACCCCAGAACACCTTCAATATTCGGAGTTCCAGCTTCAAACTTTGCAGGGCCTGATCGGGGGGCAAAGCCAGATTCCTCAACCCAATCCACCATCCCACCCCCAACCATCCATGGAGTTGCTCTTTCCAGTACCTCTTTTCTCGCAAAAAGAACCCCAACCCCACTAGGTCCAAAAATCTTGTGTCCTGAAAAAACAAGAAAATCACATCCAAGCTCCTTCACGTTAATCGGAAAGTGAGAAATTGATTGGGATGCATCTACCAAAGTCAAAAGGTTGTTCTTTTTGGCCAGTTGGATCAAAGAATCAACCGGAAATAGTTCTCCCGTAATATTTGAAACATGAGAAATTGCAAGAAGCTTAGTCTGCGAGTTGATTTTCTCTTGGAAAGTATCAGGATGAAAATCTCCATTTCTCAAAGGGTTTACCAATTCTACTTTAGCTCTTTGAAACCAGGGCAAGAAATTGGAGTGGTGTTCGAAAATCGAATTAAGCACATGGGAGTCTTGTGTAAGCCCAGCTAAATGAGCAGCGAGGTTAATTCCTTCAGTCGCATTCTTTACAAAAATAATTTCATCCGGAGAGGCATTAAGAAAATCGGCTAATCGAATGCGTACCTTTTCATAAAGCTCGCTGGCCTCTTGTGTCAGCGTATTTTCGCCACGATGAACGTTGCTGCATAGATGAGTGTAGAAATAGTTAACCGAATTAATCACTGATTGGGGCTTAAGGGTAGTAGAAGCATTATCGGCAAAAATAATCGCTTTCCCGTTTTGTTGGCGACTAAGCGCTGGAAAGTGTGAGCGAAAGTGATCCATCAAATTAGCTTGCTCCCACATTCTGAAAAAGAAAATCGAAATTTCATGGAGGGCTCAGGCCTAAAAAAGCCTTCCTTTTTAATCGTGATCTGAGCTCGTTCTCCAAGAAGCATTTGGGCCTTCTTAATTATCAAGTCTAAATCAGCTTCTTTAAAAAATAGGGAGGGAATATAGGAGAGCTCATAAGTACAATCTTTCTGATGTACAAGCCGGTAAAACTTAACTCCCCTCATTCCATAGAAAATACTGTCGATACGAAGCGGACTAACTATTTGAGGCGTCTCATGTGAGGACATAATCAAATCACCCGTTCTGCCATGAATCAGTCCTAGACGACTTGCCGTGGAACCGCAGGGGCATGCTCCCGAGATGCGCTCAACAGCATCGCCTATCTGATAGCGAATAAAAGGCATATTAAAATTGCTTAAATCAGTCAGAAAAATTTCGCCAATTTCTCCCGGTAAGGCCGGGCGTCCTTGTTTTAAAACTTCAACCCAAACAAGGCGCTCATCCTCGTGAAAAAATCCGTATCGGCAGGTTCGAGCCACCCCTAACACCTCTGACCCACCGTATTGTGAGTGAACAACACATTGAAAAACCTCCGTGAGCAAAGATCTCTGCGAAGGAGTTAAGAGTTCATAGCTGGTCAGAATAAATCTCACTTTCGGTGCGGAAAGATTATTCTCGATTAGATACCAAGCAAAAGAAGAAAGATAAACCGGATCCCCTACCAGAATAGATGGCTGGTGTTTTAGAAGCGTCTTTCGAATGGAGTGAAAAGTCTCAAAATCTGACTCTAAAATATTTTTTTCCGCAGCTAAGGGAACCATCTCTCCCAAATGCCTCGTGAAAAAGGTGCGCGAAAAAAAAGGAAGATTGTCTGAATTGCCTCGTTGGGAAATGGCGCAGTTGAGCCCAGAGCAATGGGGGGTAGAAAGTACAAAAACAGGACTAGTTAAAAGTCCTTTTTCGTAATGGATGACCGAATTAATGAGGGTCCTCGTATCGGCATTATCAGGACGAACATGTTGAATGCTTTGAGCGGTCGACCCAGAAGTTCTCGCAAGAAGACCGGGGGAGAATGTTTTGTTGGGTGTTAGCAGGCGATCGGGAAAATTGGCTCTAATTGTAGCCTTGGTGAGGATCGTAATACTGGCAAAAAGAGTTTCTAAGCTTTCAGGGGATTTTGAAGTGATGCCGCCTAAAGTCTCCTGATAATGCGGTATATTTTCTTTAGCAAAATGGAGAAGTCGCAGGAGCTTCGCTTTTTTAGTTTCTAAGGAAACTGGCTTTATCAAAAGGGGGAAATGGCCAGCAATAAAAGCTAAACAAAGTTGTTTGTACCGGATTAAAACTCTCCGAGTTTTAAGATGCCAAAAGGAAGCTCTCTGCGACAAGGTCTGAATATTCTCGATTCTTCCTCTGATAAAACGAACCGGTGCCGGAGGACGCGGAAGCGAGAGGTTGTTATGAAAGTTAGAATCAATCATAGACCTAACTCTTGCTCCTTCGCATCATTAACCCTATTTTGAATCATTTTGTTTCGATGAAAGTAAACACACCCCTTACAAAAATGTTCAAACCTTTTGTTGCGAAATTTTTCTCTAAATTCCTTATAACGTCGCGAATGCCAAATTTCCGTAAATCTCTGCCGGTTTATATTATCAATGGGCATACTATCAGCTCCGGGCATGCAACAGATACAAACGGACCCATCGGCTTCAATCACAGTTGTGTAGTATCCCGCGTAACAAGAAACGTTTTGGAAAGGAGGAGCCCCGTCCCAGGGATTAAAACTATCCAGATTAGTTTTTACTCCTAAGCGTTTAGCTTCCTCCAGTAATCGAGGTAATTCCTCATTGAGAAAAAGCTGCTCGTTGTGATCCAAGCCAAAAGCTTCATCGCGAAGGTTTTTAAAAGAGGCTTCAACTCCTAGCTTTTGAACGAGCTTTAAAAAAAGAGAAATCTCTTTGAGATTAATTTTTCCGATAACAAAATTCAATTTTACTCGAATATCAGATTTTACAGAGCCGATTAAAGCTAAAAGGTGCTCAAATGAAGATAGGCCGCCATGTCTTTTTCCTCTCTGATTAGGATGAAAAGTGAGGAAGGTTTCTTCAGTGGCGGCAGAAGTATTAACCACCAGTTCGCTCACACCAGAGGTCTTCAAAGCCATCGGATCTTTACAGAGGAGTAGATTGGTAAGCAATCTGACAGAAAAGTAACGGCTTGCATTTCTTAAAATAGAGTAAATCTGTGGGTGGGCTAGAGGGTCTCCGCCTCCTGCAATGACCAGCTCTTTAAAGCCAACGAGAGAAAGGTCCTGAAACAGCTCTTGGGACTTTTCAAGCGAAATACTTTGTTTTTTCCATTCAACCGGCTTCCCCTCTACATTTTGTCCGTAATACCAGCAACCCAAGCAATCCAGTTGGCAAGCATTAGTGGGACGAAGTTGTGCAGAGGAAAGAGGGATCATAACGTTTGGATTTTAGAATAAAAAGGGACTGCTGAATAGCGATGTTAATCACTTTTTTATATCACCGACCATTTGTCTCCTTTAATATAAATAGGTGTTCTCGGTTTTCTCGATTGGGCAAGAAAGATGAAGTCAAAAAAAAGAGCCTCTTTATGCTTTTTATTGATCGGTGTATTTTTCATTCACAATTTACTGCCTTACGTCGGATTGCGCTTTGAGTCATGCCAAACAATGTTTTCAAATTTGCGCCTGTCCCCCAATGGGCAATTAAACAATCACTTGGTTACTGGGCAATTTAGGATTTCGGACTTGGGGACCTATCTTAACTTAAAAGAGCTTAGTATTATCTGGAGTAGCCCCCCTTCTCGAATTGAGGAGGAAAAAGAATTGTTTTTGAAAAAGGCGAGATGGGTAAATACAGAAGCATTGCGTTGGATTTTGAAAAGTATATGTAACCGTGCTGAAATCATCTCTGCTTCTGTGACTCAGGATTTGTTGACTTACCAAAGAATAAATAATCTTTGCGAAGCAACGAGTTATGTGACGCCTCATTGGTTGATCCCGATTCAACTTTATCCACCCAATGATGGTTATGAATTAAAGCTGATTGAACCCGGTCTCAATCGAGAAAATTTGTGAGTCCTTGTGTTAGATTTTTTAATAGATGGGTTTATCTCGGTGTGGCGATCCATATTTTGCACTTGCGTACCTTCGAAAGATTCATTCCCGGATTAAACTCTAAGTATTTTGTATTCCCTGGATGGCATCAATTTCTTCCAAATAGCTGGTTTGTTTTCACGCAATTAAGTTTGATGATCCTTATATTTTGGAACCTGTTTTACCCAACTCAGGGAAAAAGTTACTTTCTAACTGTTCTCATCATCCTGGATTATTTAACTTTCCCCATGCGCATCATGAACCACTATACATTGTTGGTCTTTGTTCTTTTGAATCAATTGATTTGGTTCTCATTCGAAAGAACAAATCTATCCGGCCACTGTGATGCATTTAAAAAAACTTCCTCGTTAATGTTGGGGATTGCCTTTTTTTGTGCTGGATTTCATAAATTGAATGCTGCCTACTTGGATCCCGCCGATGAAAATAACACCGTTGTTTTGTTGTTTCGTCATTTGGCCCTCATTTTAAACCTTAAATTCACTGCCCCAGCTGGCCTGATACAGACGGTCGCTATTATTTCGATCGTTATTGAAATATCTTTTATCTTTTTTCTTTTATTGAAGACGGAACAAGTTGAATCATTTATCAGTCTGTTTTTTCTACTATTTATCTTGTTCCTAGTTTTAGTAAAAAGAATTCCTGACTATACTTGGATTGCTAGTTGCTTTACGCCGTTGTTCTTTAATGAGGACAAGTGGCAGCGAGTTAGAGGCGGGCTTGTTAGTTCCAAATCGAGCCTATATTTTATTACGGCATTTGTCGTGCTGCTGAGCTGGGTTTTTCTTCGCCATTTAGGAATAAAAATGTTACTGTTTTTACCAGTTCTGATGCTGATATGCGTCCTCATGAACGGAATAATAAAAGATTCTAAACTTCACCCATGTTGCGAAGGCTTAAAAAGCAAAAAATAGTTCTAAAAAGTCTACAGATACACGCAACTCATCTATGTAATTTGAGCTGCAGCAGTTGCAATGCTTTTAGCCAATTTAAGATAAAAGGTTCATTGGACGCAGACACTCTCAGCACATGGCTAAAAAAGTGGGAGCCCAGAGTTCACCTTGAGAAGATCTGCCTTTTAGGGGGAGAGCCAACTCTCAACCCCGAATTAATTGATTTAATCCGAACAGTTTATCGATTCTTCCCGAAAAAAAGCACTCAAAAGGTTCTTTTTACCAATGGGTTCTATCTGAAAAATCATTCTGGTTTGGAAAAAGTTCTACGAGATTGCCAATTCGAATTAAGATTAACCGTTCATTCTGATGAGCCCCATTATCTTTCTAGAATCTTGCCCATAATAGAGGAATGCAAGAGATGGGAGGGTGTTTCCTTTTTGGTCTATAATGGCTCCGGGAAGAATATTGATGGAATTGAATTTCGAGAGGAAAAATGGACGAAGAGGTATCACGAGACAGAGGGAAAGGTGGTTCCCTTTGAAGACAAGAATCCCCGATCTAGCTGGGAAAAATGTCCGTCTAAATTTAGTATGCAGTTGCATGATGGCAGAATTTGGAAGTGCCCCATGATCACGTATCTTCGGTTGCTTAAGCCCGAAGTTCGACAAGATCCGGCATGGGAGCCTTACATGAAATACCAAGGGATTGGTCCAGATTGCACAGACAAGGAACTTTTGGACTTTTCTTTAAGAGAAGACGAAGAAATCTGCGGAATGTGCCCCTCTAAACGAATTGACTTTAGCAAGGGGAACCCGCTCCCTAAACGACCAAAAATGAGCAGCTATGAAGGCTAATAAGAGTTTGATTTTGGTTTTGGTATCGCTGGTGTCCATTGCTATCGTCGTATTAAAAGCAAGCGATCGGCTTATTGACTTATTTTGGAAAAAACCAAGTTCTTTTTCTGGTAAAGAACTACGAAGTTGGCCCAGAGATATGGATTTCAAAATACCGAATCCTTACAGCGAGCAAAATGACTTGGAATACCACTTTTTTGTAACTGATCAATATGGTGCACTCAAAGGGGCTAGAAGCTCCTCGGGGCAATTGGCCTGGATCTTTGGAGATATTCGCACTGCTAATCTCACCGTTTCCAAGGAAAAAAGGTGGCCAAGTTTAATTCAACTGACCAATCTCAACTTTGGATTTCCATTATTTAATTTTTTTCAGTTAAAAGACCAGATTTCAAAGCTACTTATTGAGATTCCTTTTAAGCCTAAGCATGTATTTTTAGGCGACGGTATTGGCAAATGGGTTTTCTTCGGAGCGGATTTGGAAAAAGAAAGCTGGCCTAAACATAGAAGTTTTGACCTGAGTCCCTATTGGGTTTGGGGAAAACCAGCAGCGTCTCACACATTTTTTGAGTTTCTATGTTTCTACTGGACATCCCCCTTTTGTCAGTTTCGAAGACCCTCACAAGAATCTGCCCCCATAATTAAAAATATTGAACCGAGATGGAGTGGAGAAGATATAAAAAAGCGATTCAATCTAGCATTTGAGAGCGTTTCTCAAGTAAAAACAGTTCTTAGACAACGGGATATAGGATTGATTGGGCTGACTACTCCTTATGCAAAGTGGGAGCGTAAATGGAAAAGAGATGCGAACGCAATGTTAAAATTAAAGTACGCGGAGTTATCGATACCTGTTATTGATATTGAGAAGTGCTTTGAAGAGTTGGGAAATCCAGATGATTTATTTAAGGTACAAGGTTCTGAGGTCGGGACTCTGAGTTTATCGGGTAATCGGGTGTTTGCGAAGTGTTTTGATCAATTGATATTGAATCTATGAGAAAAGTCAAGCAAATTAGTTTGTTTATTTTTTCTGTTAGTGTAGGTTTGGTTTTTTCTGAATTGCTGCTTCGAAAGCTGACTAATAAGTCTTTTGGGTTAGGAACGAACTTTATAACAGAACGGGTGTATGAACATAAAGGTTCTGTGTATCGATTTGATAAAGACTTGGGTTGGTCCAATCAGGAAAACCTGAGACTTTCAGATTTTAAAGAGCGCCCCCTAGGCTTTCAAAATGTGAGGCAATATTTCACCCTTACTACCGATGAATATGGTTTTCGAAGTAGTCCGAACGTGTGGAGTGTAAATCTGGAACCTTCTTCGGGACTGATTCTTGCTGAAGGAGACTCATTTACTTTCGGTGATGAAGTAAGCGACGATGAAACATGGTCCACCCATCTACAGGCCATCAAGAAAGTTAGGGTAGTCAACGGAGGGGTGAGTTCATTTGGGCTCGATCAAATATTTATTAAGATTCAAAGAGATTTGCCATTAGTTCAACCCAAAGTTGTTATTTTAAGTGTCATGGGCAACACTTTGAAACGCACAACTCTTACTCATAAGATCTCATCTCCTTTTTGTGACACGCGTGAAAAGCCCTTTTTTGTTAAGGCAGGGAGTGAACTTCGGTTGGAAAGAGGTGTCATACAGGAAAGAATAGCAGAGAGGAAGCTTGATCCCATTCGAACAATTTTCGGGCATAGTGTGATTTTGGATAGCTTTTTTAACTCCTGGTTTAGACGATACTGGAATTGTGTTCCCAGAGAATCTGACTATCCAATGAATTTAAGAACTCAACAGGATTATCTCGAGATTTCGTGTTTGCTTTTAAAGAAAATATTGAGGTTTACTGAGAAGAGCGGAGTTCGCCTGGTTGTGGTTGGTCAGGCGTACTGGAATCCCCATGGTCAAAGATACGCAAGGGATAAAGATATAGAAGCTTTTTTGAAATGTGCCTCGAACCTGTCTGTTCCGCATCTTAATTTCGATTCAAGTTTGGAAGGGATTTTTTATGAGGACAGCAATAGATACCAATCATTATTTTTTCTCGGAACTCATATGACTAATCAGGGAAATCTTGTCGTGGCTCAAGAGATTAATCAGGCTTTTTTCAAAAAAAATGGAAACATTAACACTTTGAAATAGACTTAAAATATTTCTCTCGAGGTTAAGTTATGGAAAAATTCTTAGGTTTTATTGGGTTGCTTAGAAGGCATGATAAAAAGAGAATTGGCGTTACTAAAGACTTCGAGTCCTTACTTCAGGTGAGTCATACGGACAAAGTTTTGATCGAATTTACCTCTCGATGCAACTTAAAGTGTCCATTTTGTACTGTAAGCCATCCTGATTATCGGGGTGGGGACAATTCATTGGAGGTCGAGGAACTTATTCCCAAACTGAAGGAAAGAAGAGTTAACCGGATAGAGATTAATAACCACGGTGAAACAACGATTATCAATGGCTGGGAAAAAGCAGCTGAAAAACTTCTTGAGGCTAGTTTTGAAGTGAGTATTACGAGCAATCTTGCAAAATCGTTTTCAGATGAAGAAATCAACGTGCTCGCTAACATGACTGTCTATTTGAGCATAGATACTGTGGACCCTGAACTATTTAAGAAACTTCGGCTTGGAGCCAGGCTGGAACGAGTGCTTGAGAATGTGAGACGGATTCAATTAAGAAAAAAAGAGTTGAATATTTCAAAGCCCTTCGGTTGGCGGACGATTTTATGTGACGTCACTTATTCAGGAGTTTTGGATTTGATTAATTTAGGGCTTAAATTAGGAGTGACAGAGTTCTATTTTGGTCACCTCCAAAAAATGATGAATTTTAAATCATCTTTTGACACGAATCATATATTGGCTCTGCCTCAAGAGAACGTAGATGAGGCGCTAATCATTTTGGGCAAGGCCCAGAAAAGTCTGGATGGCGTTAAAGTAGTGCATGATTTAGATAAGTGCATTGAACTATTGAAATCTGGCACAAACCCTCAGATTATTTCTTACGACAATCCAGACCCAGAGGCTTGTAGTCCTTTTGAGGCAGTACCCAAGCAGACATTCAACGAGCTTCTCACATCTAATCAAACCCGCAATTGTTTGCTGCCCTGGACAATGTTCCAAATCAAGCACAATCAAAATGTTACTTTCTGTTGCTGGATGAAAAGCTTGGGTAATCTAAAATCTGAAAACCTGGAGACGATTCTTAATGGTGACAAAGCCAAACTCTATCGAAAGGGGCTTTTGACAGGTGAGCTCATGTCTGAGTGTAGAACATGCCCTGTCAGAGAGTCACTCCCTCTTCAGTATCAGTTACAGAACGTGAAGAATTATTTGGGTCAGAAAGAAGCTCTTTCTTCATAGGATCTCCCTTCTTGACTCTAATTTCTCTGGCTGGACACATTCCGCAAATGGCTTCTTCCTCTTTAAACACAAAACTTCTTAGCTCCTCATCAGAGCAGTCATCTGAAAGTCCTTGGTAATCTAAATAAGGTTTCCAAGACTGAGATAACTGATAGTTTCTTTCAATGAGTTTTAAATAAGCTATTGGGGGGCACTTCCACAATCTTTCCTCATATAGAGTTAAACAATATTTCGCGTTGCACAGTTGCCAACTTTTCCTGGGGTTTTGGTCCTCAAAAGGCAGTAGAGAGTTTCCAAAGCCATAATATTTTCTCGTCCAAGATCTCGCTTTCTCCTCATCTGTACTGTTTTTAAGGATAATCTTGATGTCATGCCAGTCCTGAATATGTTCCAAGATCTTTTGATAATGAAATAGGTAGTCGGGTTTTTCTGAGTGACAGTTGATTTCTAATTCGGTCTGTGTGCTCAAAAGGGTTTCTCTGAGCGCTGGGTGTCTATGTAGAAAAAAACCATTAGTCTTTAGGGTCAGTTGACTGTGGGGCCAGGCTCTTTTCATAGCTTTTATGAAGTCAGTAAGCTCTGGATGAAGAGTTGGTTCTCCCCCCAGCAAGCCCAGACTCTTTGGCTCAATGCGATTATTCCACTTCTTAGACCATGCAATCGCCTGTGAAACAGATACCGTTCCTCCTACATGATGTTGGCTGTAGTGGCCACACGCCACGCAAGAAAGGTTGCAGGTATGTGCAACATGGATCTCTAGGTATTTAATTGGGATGAGCATCGCATTCGTTCTGTGAGCAAGTTGGAAGGGGAGAGGATTGTGCTGGTAACCGTATCCAAGAACTCATTCTCGTTTCTTCCCCAGCGGAAAAGTGGATATTTAATCACCGGACAATTAATTCGGTTAGCGTAATGAATTGCTAATGTTTGCAAAACAGAATTGGCTCTCAAGTGAATAAGGGCATTAGAGTAAAAAACATAGCTTTCGATGTTTTCTTCACTATCCTCAAGAATTAACGAAGTTTTGGATTGTTCTTTAAAACAATCCGTGGCCCCTGGGCCCGCTAAAATCAAATGGAGGTGGTGGATCGTCTGTTGTAGAATTTGTAAGTCTCTAATAAGCTCCAATATAAGCTTTGTTCTTCTCTTATTTCTTATGAAGGGTCCCACAATGAGAATAGAGGGCCGTACCATGAGGTGTGGAGGGGTGGGAAATCTACTAGATATATGAGTCGAATTATTCATAGTGATTATTTAGCCTCTATCATAATCCCGACCCATTGCTACCGGCAACGATCAATACTTTTAAAAAGATGCTTGAACGCTCTGAGTCACCAAACGTTAAATAAGGAATGTTTTGAAGTCTTCGTGGTAAATAATAGGGCGGCTGAAAAAGATCTTTGGGATAAGGGACTTCTTGAGTTTAAAGACCAATTGAATCTCCGGATTTTGCACGAAGTCCAAAAAGGCTCTTACGCAGCTAGAAATTACGGGGCAGCACTTGCCCATGGAAAAATTCTCGCTTTCCTTGATAGCGATTGTATTCCAGTGCCCGGTTGGTTGAAAGCAGGATTGGAAATGCTCCAAAAGGGGGGACCCAGAGCTGTGGTTGGGGGCAGAATAAAAAAAGTTGGAAGGGGAGAGAAATTAAATTTAATAGAAAAACATGAAAAGATTTTCACATTGAATCAACGAAAAAATGTAATTTCAGGTCAGTTTGCTGCTACCGCTAACCTGCTAGTATACCGCGATTTTTTTGTGGAAGTGGGCCCCTTCAACTCAGGGCTCCTGGCAAGTGGCGATGTTGAATGGGGATATCGTGCTCGAGAGAAAGGGGGAAAGTTTTTTTACTCTGCTCAAGCCTGTATTACTCACCCCGTAGTAAATTCAATATCCGAAGTCGTCAAAAGATATCGAAGGAAAGCGGGTGGTTATTATTCGGTGCAGAAAACAACACCAAAGGCTCTCCAGACAGAGGTTTATCTCGGATTCAGATTTCTCCAACTAAAAAAGAAGAAAAATAGCATGATCCACCCTCTGGGAATCCTTCATGGAATGTTAAACATCATCCAAAGAATTGAGATAGTTTTATGTTGCCTTGGAAAATCCCAAATCTCAGGTTAAGGAAATTTATTACCTGCACCCTTTGAGT
>DDPO01000064.1 GCA_002342225.1 Bdellovibrionaceae bacterium UBA2466
CATGTTCTCAGTACACTTCCAAAACAGAGAATGCCATTAATCTCTGTCAGAACATAGTTTACTACTATGAAGAGGACTACTCTCAATATTCACCGAACTGTGTAAGAGCCTTTTCACAAATAACGCCCCAATCTTCTTGCAACACTTTGGTGGCTCAATTGAACTCGATGATAAGCTCATGCAGTGGCGCTTTTGGGTTGCTCGGACAATATGCTTCGCAAATCAGTGGGGCTACGAACTGCTTAAATGCGGTCCGGTCGCTGACTTCAGGCCCTCCGTAATTGAAAAACAAGCTCTTATTTAAACCTTAAAAAATAGACTCCAAACCACGACGAATATAGACAGGCCCAATCGGTACCACGTGAAGAGGGCCAAATCAGCGTTTCTTAAGTAACCCAACATGAAGTGAATACTGATCATTCCGAAAAAAAAGGCCGAACCAAACCCACTCAAAACATAACTCCACGAGATTTCATTTCCAACCTGATGAGTAAGTTCGGGAATTTTCATAACTACAGCCCCTAAAATAATAGGAATACAAAGAAGAAATGAAAACTTTGCAGCAGAATCTCGGCTAAACCCGAGCCTTCGACCCATTGCCATGGTGGCGCCCGAGCGAGAAACTCCAGGAATGATTGCAAATGCTTGAGCTATCCCAATTAAAAAAGCACTTCCGAAATTCAACTCCTCAAATCGCTTGAGTGCGGGGTAATGTCCATCCACCCAAAGCACGACAAATCCTACGAAAGACAACATCGTGGCAATAAGCAAGGGGGCACGAAATGTCTCTTCTGCCAAATGATGGAACAGCACACCTGCAATGGCAGCGGGTATCGATCCAAAAATGAGCATCCAAAACAATTGCCGATCAGGTTCAAATCCAATTCTTCTTTGAACAAGACTTTGTATTCCGCCTGAAGCGATTTCCCAAAGTTCACGAAAAAAATAAACCATCAAAGCACAAAGGGTTCCCAAGTGAAGAAAAACATCAAATGCCAATCCCGGATCTTTCCAGTCGAAAAACCACGGAAAAAGGATCAAATGAGCTGAAGAACTCACAGGGATAAACTCAGTGAGCCCTTGAAGCATTCCTAAAATGATAGCCTGAGAAATTTCCATAAATTTAAAGAGTGACAGAATTGTATCGATGATACAGTTGTTTTAAAAGCTCAAGATCGATAGATGGAATGCGATTATTATTAACCCCATCCATATTTACCGCTCGAGTCAATGAATTCAAAATCGCCTCTTCCGTAGCCTCTATCACGGCTTTGTAAACAGGATCTAAAGCCGTATCTCGAATAGCTTTCAATTGCATTTGTGGTTCGGCTGCTAGTCGCGCGACTTCATTGGCGGTAGAAAACCCCACGATGATTTCTCCACTACTGTGGGCACCATAACTACCCACTCGTCCGAGTCCCAAAGCAGCTCTGCGACAAACACGATTGACCTGCATGTGTGTAAGCGGAATATCGGTACCTACAACAACAATAATAGAGCCATAGTTATTCACTCTTCGTGAATATTTTCCTTGTGAAATTGCTAAACTCCGGCCGACAGGATATCCATCCACTCTTAAATGCTCCATAAAACCGAAATTGCTTACCACAAGAACACCTAGTGAATATTGCTGATTTCCAAACTTCAACAATCGACTTGAAGTTCCGACTCCCGCTTTAAAATCACAGCAGATCATACCTGTACCTGCACCGACGGCACCTTCAAGGGGCAAATCTGCTTTTGCATTATCAAGAGCCGAGAATACGTGCTGAGGTTTGATATGAAGCCCTACTGCATCGTTTAAAAAACTGTCATCACACTCCCCTACCACTGGGATAATGACTTCCTGTTGTTCGCGAATCTCGGGGTACTTATCAGCCATCCATTTGACGACACAATCACTGACTCTTCCTACGGACAGCGTATTTGTTAGAGCGATGGGTGTTTCAATAACACCCCACTCCATCACTTGAGTTAACCCAGAAACCTCTCCAGCACCGCTCAATGTAAAACTCCCACTTACTAACTTGCGGTTGTAAATATCCTCGTTGGGTAGAACGACTGTGACTCCAGTGCGGACAGGCCCATTTCCAGGCCGTCTTCGACCGGACCCCTCAATGACAGTCGAGTGCCCTACTTTAACACCCGGAACGTCGGTAATGGCATTGAGTGGCCCAGTGGGAAACTCTCCAATGGTTATTCCCAAATCCCTCAGGCGAGACCTATGCAGTCCCTCACTTTGATATTTTTCAAATAGATTGCTCATTCACTGTCACCAAGGTTTCATCCGCTCCACATTTCTCCACCGTTGAATCGCAGGAGTTAGAATTCTCCGTATCAAACTCTCATAAGATAATCCGGTTTTTTCAGCCAAAATCACCAGATCACTAAAACCAGGAGCTAGTCCAGGCAAAGGATTAATTTCAATAAAGAAAATATTCCCTCGATGATCGACTCTAAAGTCGATACGAGCTACATCTCTGCATCCCAACGAGGTAAAACATTTTTTTGTGAAAGAAACGATTTTCCGATCCATTTCTCGGCCCAAACTCACCGGACACTGCAGAGAAAAGATCGGGTTATCCGTTGGCTCAACATGTTTGGCTTCGAATGAGTAAACCGGATATTTTCCGCCTTGAGAATTGAAAACAATCTCCATGGGACCTAAGACTTTTAAAGTATTATTGCCTATGACTCCGATCGTAAACTCCCGTCCCTCAATATATTCCTCACACAGTATAGGTTCCCGAAACTTTTTCCACTGGCGACTAGCCTCTTGATCTAACTCTTCTTGCGAGCTCACAACACAAGTATCACCGATTCCTTTTGAAGTTCCTTCATGATTGGGCTTACAGATCACTGGAAACCGTAAACCAGGCTCTACCCCACGATTACTTCCTTGATAAAGGCGGTATTGAGGAGTCAAAATTCCATCTTGGCTCAAAAGTTTTTTTGTAATCGCTTTGTCCAAAGTGATCGCAAGACAAGTGGCATCACTTGCTGTGTGCTCGATTCCCAAAAGATCGCAAATAGCTGGAACTTGAGCTTCTCGAGCTCTCTTATTTGATCCCTCAGCTATATTAAAAACTACGTCAACATTCGACTCTTTCAAGTTCTCCATGAGCTGCTTATTGGCTTCAATGAGAGATACTGCGAGCCCAAAACCCTCCAAGGTTTTCCGTAATGCATCTACAGTTCTTTGAGAATCAAATTCAGCTTCGTGTTCGTAATCAGGATCTCCCATGTCTTTTCGTCGTAAATTGTAAACCAGGGCAACTTTTGGATTTTTTAGGGTCCGTAACCGTTTAGGACTCCGACTTCCTTTTCCTGTGAGTTTTAAACGACTTCGGGCCGCTTCTAAAATCTTTAGAATAGTTTGATTGTAGTCCAGGCCTAAGCATTTACTAGCCTCAAACACTCCAGCTCCAGGCTGAAGACTTGGTAAAGCATTCAATTCTAGAAAGTAAATTTCCCCCTCCGGAGTAATACGAAAATCTGCTCTTGCAAAATCCACGACTCCGAGAGCCGGGACAATTCGCTTCATCATTTCAGTCAGAGCAAGACGAGTAAGAGATTCAATCCCTGCGGGACACTTAACTGATACGGCATCATCATAAAAGTTTTTTAGATCATAATCATAAATAAATTCTGTGCCCTCTTTCAGTGTCTGGACTGCGTACTCCAAAGGCTCCAAAACTCCAGAGTCTCCAAGCCCCGAAATAAAAGGCACAGAAATATCACGTCCAGGAATATAACGCTCGATTAGAATACCATTTGGAAAAAGTTTTAAACATTCACTTCCATAGGCCATCAATTCTTCTGCATCTTTGCAAACCGAACGGTTAGTAATCCCTTTACTCGAACCTTCGTAATTCGGTTTTACGAACGCCGGATAAGCGACTTCCTTCCGGATGCTATTAAGTTCATCGATAGAATTCACAAAGTATCCCTCGACAACTGGGATTTTTCGACTTGCAACCATCTGCTTAGTCAAAAACTTATCGAGCGTTAAAAAACATCCGTATGGACCCGAACCCACGTAAGGAATTTGAAGCTGTTCAAAAATGGTGGGCCCTAAACTCTCTCTTCCCACTCCGTAATAACCCTCGGCGGTATTAAAGATAATGTCGGGCTTTGAAGACTTTAATTTTGAAATCGATGCCGCCAGATCATCTCCGGACATATCAACATCGATCACTTCATGTCCGCCCGAAACCAAAGCACTATGAATAGCTAAGATAGTTTCTGGAGTGTCAAACTCAGCTTGTTCGAGGGATGAGTTGGTTTTTTTGTTAAAAACAAATGCAATTTTCACTGATGACTTGGTTCCTTTTTTTTATTATAGGCCCAAATCTAAAAAAGGGCATGCAAATAGTCAGCAGCTACTTGGCATGTTTTCTCATGAGAGTACTCTCTTCCTCCCGACAGAGGAGGAGCCACTTCAACCACATCTCCCCCAATCAGTTCGAACTTTTGTCGAACAGCTGATATGAGTCCCAGAACAAATTGTGGGGAAAGCCCATTGGGCTCAGGGGTTCCCGTTGCGGGAGCACTCGATGGATCAGTTCCGTCAATATCATTGGTGATATAAATTTTTTTGACTCCACTTTTAATAAAGTACTGTAGAACTTGAGTGATAATTTCAATCTCTTTACCGGAAACCTCGTTTGCCCAAACCTGAAGTAGAGGATATTTGTCCATCCAGTACTGCTTGGTTTTTGAAGAGGTTCTGATACCTACTTGAGCCATTTGGTGAGGCCCCATGAGTTTTGTGGCATGGCTAGCCCAAGTTGCGAAACAATATTTTACACCTAAACGATTCTCCATGAGATCACTATGAGCATCAAAATGTAGAACCCCAAAATCTTGTTGGAATCGTTTGTTACAATGAACCATCGCGGGCCAAGTCACACTATGATCCCCACCAATCATAAAAACCTTTAGCTCAGGATTAAGCTCCATCAGAGCTTCGTAAAGGGCCTCTGCTATTGATAGAGGCGACACTGGCAAGTTCTCGGCCCGTCCTGGATAAAGCTCAGCCCTCGTGCTCTTCAGCTGAATGTCGCTCAACATGTGATCATGCAACAGTTGGGGGACGACGATAATATCTCCAATGTCTATGATTCCTTTTGGATAAGTTTTATACCGCTCAAAGTAAGCTTCTCTCACTCCGATGGGCCCAAAATTAGCACCTCTTAATATTCCAGCACCCGTATCAGAAGGAATTCCAAAAACAACACCTTCTACTCTTCGAATGCGCTGCAAACTCTCTTCCCAAGCATCCCCTATCTCTTTCACTGATTCAGTTCCATAGAGCTTTTTTAAAACTGGAACTGCATAACCGCCTCCCGTGGAATTGGTGTGCAAACCTCGCCCGGGCGGTCTTAAGAAAAGTCTCAATCTGTCAAGAGCTGAAATATTCATAAAGCGTAGTGTAACCCACTTCAAATTCTGATGAAAA
The DNA here is from genome assembly GCA_002342225.1 of Bdellovibrionaceae bacterium UBA2466. Classification (GTDB taxonomy): domain Bacteria; phylum Bdellovibrionota; class FAC87; order UBA2466; family UBA2466; genus UBA2466. The sequence continues at coordinate 5,462 of DDPO01000064.1, forward strand.
CCGGTTTTTTCCCTTGTAGAGAACCGCAGTTTCTTTTATTAAAACGATCATGCCATTAGAGCTAAGTGGACTCACAAAAACCTATAGTAAGGATGGGAGCGGTTTTCGTTTGCTGCCCATCGATTTGACCATAGAAACGGGTGAGTTTTTTTGCCTTTTAGGGCCCAGCGGTTGCGGCAAAACAACGGTTTTAAGACTGATTGGGGGCTTTGAAACCCCGACTTCCGGAAAAATTCTCTTAAACGGAAAAGATATCACCCAGCTTCCGCCCCATAAACGGAATCTCCACACCGTTTTTCAACGCTACGCCTTATTTCCTCACCTTTCAATTTTTGAAAATGTGGCCTTCAGTTTACGGCTGAAAAAACTGGGACGGAGCGAAATTGAAGAACGCGTGTCAGAGGCACTCAAACTTGTTCAAATTGAGGATTTAAGAGATCGCCGAACCGATCAGATCAGCGGAGGACAAGCGCAACGAGTTGCGCTAGCAAGAGCCTTGGTTGATCGGCCAGAGGTTTTGCTTCTCGATGAACCTCTGTCAGCACTAGACCCTGAACTTCGGGTAAAAATGAGAGAAGAGTTGAAGGCATTATGTAAAAAAGTGGGCCTCACTTTCATTATGGTCACTCATGACCAAGAAGAGGCTCTTCAACTTTCAGATCGCATGGCCGTCATGAGAGATGGGCAATGTTTGCAAGTCGGAACCTCAAAAACCATCTATGAGGATCCTGTAGACCCCTTTGTAGCTCGTTTTATTGGCCAAGTGAATGAAATCACCGGAGATTTGTTTGGAGACTCGCCCGAAACATATTTTCTGCAATCGTCTTTAGGAAATTTTCGCATTAAGAAAAATGGGCATCCTTTGAACAAACGACTCAATTTAATTCTCCGCCCAGAGAAAATGAGACTGTTACGGCAACGGTCTCAGGTTCAAGAAAACCTTATTGAGGGAAGTATCTGTGACCTGACCTATTTAGGTTCTCGGACCGAATATACGGTTAAAGTCAAAGACGCGACATTCAAAGTTTTTGAACAGGAACTCGAACGTCTTAAAAAACGAAAGCTCAATGTGGGAGATAATGTGTATCTCACCTGGCGAACTGAAGACGCCATTTTACTGAATTCACCCAACTCGTAAGGAACTGCAACTACCTTGGACTCCAAAGCAACCACATCTAAACAGATTCCAGTAACGGCTTTGGTCTTCATTGGCTGGCTGTTTCTCATGACCTTTCTCCCCTTTCTCATTATTCTGGGGATGAGTTTCCTTGAGAGAACCCCACTGGGGACCATCTCTTTTCATTTTAACTTCAATAACTACGCTCGAAGCTTTCAGTACATTTATCTCAAAGTGCTTTTTAAAACGGTATGGTTAGCTTTAATCGCCACTCTAAGTTGTTTAGCCGTAGGTTTTCCTGTGGCATACCACTTGGCTCGAAGCAAAGGCTGGATGAAACAATTAGGTTTAGTTCTTCTTTTTATACCCTTTTGGACCAATTTTATTTTAAGAATTTATGGACTGGTATCCCTTTTGGGAAACCATGGTCTCATCAACCAAATTCTTTTAAGTCTAGGAATCATTACGAGCCCACTAGAAATTCTCTACACCCGCACTGGGGTCTACGTGGGCTTACTTTACAATTATTTGCCTTTTCTAGTGGTCCCCATTTTTTCAGCTCTTGAAAAGCTGGACCCTTCCTTAAGAGAGGCTGGATTTGACTTAGGTGCAAATCGCTTTCAGGTTTTTTGGAGAGTTGTTATTCCCAATATTAAAGAAGGATTGTTTGTGGGTAGTCTCTTCGTGTTTATTCCCATGTTGGGAGAATATGTGATTCCCGATTTGTTGGGAGGAGCTAAGGAAGCTTTCCTCGGCAACGTTATGGTGAGTCAATTCTTTGTCATGCAAGACTGGCCTTTCGGCTCTGCCATGGCGGGACTCCTTTCAGCACTGATGCTTATGACACTTTGGATTCAAACTCGCTGGTCCAAAACCAGCGGACTCCGCGGTGGGAGCCTGAATGCGTAGGTCTAACCCCTTTGTCACAACAATTTTTTACATAGCGATCCTCCTCCTTTACACGCCCTTACTTTATCTCATTCTTCAAACTTTTTTGGTTAATCCCAATAACCTTAAGAGTGGTTTCACTTTGAGTTGGTTGATTAAACTTTTTCAAAGCCCATCTCTCTGGGAACCTCTCATAACAAGTCTTGAGATCGGAATACTTTCAGCCTCCCTCGCGGTCACTGTAGGCACTTTAGGAGCTGTAGGTTTAGTCGAATTTGCCTCGTTTCTACCCCCCCCTATTCAATCGCTCATCATGTTGCCTATCATGCTGCCAGAGGTCATCACTGGACTTTCTCTCCTCCTATTTTTCCTTTTGCTTAGGGTTGAGTTAGGATTTGCCACCGTGGTCATAGCTCATGCGAGTTTCAGTGCCAGTTTCGTGTATTTCATCATGTTAGAACAACTCAAAAAGTTGGACCCCCAAATGGCAGAAGCGGCTCAAGATCTAGGAGCAAAGCCCCATCAAATTTTTTGGAAAGTGACTTTACCTAACATTATTCCTGGATTAATGGGTGGGTGGCTATTAGCGTTCACTCTTTCCTTTGATGATTTCCTAATATCCTTCTTTACAAGTGGGGCAGGACTCACAACTCTACCCTTGAAAATTTATTCTCTCATGAGAATTGGGGTTACTCCTGAGCTGAATGGTCTATCATTTCTTATGATTTGCATTTCAACCTTTCTAGTTCTTTTATTGGTTTCTAAGGAGCAAAGTCGCAAATGGGTCTTAAGAGGATAGTCATTTTAGCCGTTGTTCTAGGGCTAGCTACGAGTGGCCTTATTTATCTGAGAAGTCGAAACACAACCCCTCCAAGACTTCGAGTGTCCACTTGGAGTAATTACTTCCCAGAAAGTGTTATTCAGGATTTCACGGCAAAAACTGGAATCCGTGTCGAGCTATCCTACGTTTCAAGTAATGAAGAGCTATTTGCAAAGCTAAAGGCGGGAGCCACTGGCTTCGATATAGTACAACCTTCAGACTACATGGTTCGGCAAATGAAATCGCTCTCAATGCTGTCAAAGCTCGATCCATCCCTCTTACCCAACCTGTCTCACTTGGATGATTATTATCGCAGTTTGTCTTACGATCCCGGAAATGAAGTCTCAGTTCCATTTACTTGGGGAACATCTGGTATCGCAATTAATACCGCCCAAGTAGAAGTACCCAAAGATGGTGTGAGTTGGAATATGCTTTTCAACTCAAAGTATCCCAGACAAACCTCACTTCTAGATGATATGCGGGAAGTTTTTGCGAGCGTACTCCTTGCAAACAGCCTATCTCCTAATGCTCGCGAGATAAATTCTTTGGAATTGGCTAAAAAACAGATTTTCCAAATCAAAGATCGAGTACTCATGTTTAGTTCTGAACCTAAACCTCTGCTTTTAAGAGAAGAGGTCATTATTGCTCATAGTTATTCGAGTGATGCTATCCAGGCGCATGCTCAAAACTCGAAGATCCAATTTTTCATTCCAAAAGAAGGTGGAGTTATCTGGACGGATAACTTTGCGATTCCTGCCTCAAGCAAACACAAACTTCAAGCTCATGCCTTTATCAACTATTTTCTTTCTCCCGAAAATGCTTTAATCACAGTAAGGCAAAGCCATCTGGCAACGCCCAACAAGACAGTCAGAGAATTGCTTACCATTGAGGAAAAAGGGGATCCTAACATCTACCCGCCCCCAGAGATCTTCAAGAAGCTCTTTTTCCTTGAGGATTTAGGCACAGTGTTGCCAACAATGAATCGAATGTGGACTGAGCTGAAGAGCTAGATGCGTTTTTTAATCTTTAAATTTTTGCTGGAGATATCCCGACCATTCAATATTGTTTTAGTTTTTTTATTGTTTTCGCTTTTCCAATTGGCGAGAAAAAAGGCTAAATGCGCCCTCTGCTTTTTAACCCTCGCTGTACTTTTTCTTTTTTTGTTTAGCTCACCAGCATTGAGCAATTCTTTGCTTTTAAAACTTGAAACACAATTTCCAGCCCTCGCAGTCACTGCCCCAGAACCAGCCGATGCCATTGTCGTATTGGGTGGAACGGTGGTCCCAGCAAAAAAACCGCGTGAGCAACCCGAAGAACCCCATGGAGAAAGGTTATCCCGAGCGGCGCAACTATTTCTTTTTAAAAAAAGTTCACTCATCATTGTGTCGGGAGGCACTGCATTTCCCTTTCTGGAAAAGAAACCTCAGCCCGAATCGATGTCGATGAAAGAATATTTAACCAATTTTCAGATTCCGAAAACCCAAATCATTGAAGAAAGCAAATCTAGAAACACAGAAGAAAATGCCCTCTACACAGCGCAAATACTCAAAACTCTGAACTTACGAAAAATTATCCTTGTGACCAGCGCATATCATATGCCGCGGGCCATGAAATGGTTTAACAGAATCGGAGTAAAAATCACTCCATTTCCCACTGACTTTAAAAGTGAAAGCGCATTTAAATGGAAATCAGTTTTTCTCAGTCCGGAAGGGCTGGTAGATTTTTCTTTAGCGTTAAAAGAATATCTGGGACTTTTAGCGTTCTCTGTTTTTCACTGAGGCTCAGAGGACATTAACTGGTTCAAAACATCCCACAAGGGTTTGGTCCTTGGAACCATATCCTGATTGAAGTACCACCAGAAGTAGCCTCCAACGAAAGAAGGGGTGGTCAGCTTCATTGAGTAATACTGTTTTAAAAGTGCCTCTTTCTTACTTAAATCTCTCGTACCGCACTCGCCAATACCTACTTTGGAGTTCGGGAACATGTCACTAACCTGATTCATAACACTCTGCCAGTCGGGTTGAAAATTATTACAGTCCTCTTCGTAATAACTCACAAACACATAATCTAGACCGGTTTTCATGCGCTCCGGTATGTTAGTTTTTGTCCATTTGAACATCTCGTTTCCGGGTTTCGCCCAACAGTTCGGGTTGTAATAGAGAGTGAGAGCTGTTCTTCCGCCACGGGCTTTTACGATATCAAAAGCGGCTGTCATTTTAGCCACGACATCCGATGTCTTTCCGAGCCATTCTCCATTTATCTCATTTCCCACTTCCCACAAATCAACTTTGGTAGCGAGCACTTTCAAATAATCTCTGGTCCTTGCTTTATATTGGCTCAAGTTATAATGAGAAAAATAATAGGAATCCAGTAATTCTCCCATGACATAACTCTTTGAAAAGAGTTGTTCGAGGGGAAACCGATATTCCCGAGCGGGTCTCCACTCATCAAAAACAATACGACTCATCGGCATTTTACTTAAGTTTCCAACAGCATCCAAAATGACAGAAGTTTCATCTACTGAATCAAGAGTAATCCCAAATATTTTTTGCGGTAGCGGGCGTAGCTTTATTTGCTCTATCTCATTGACATCTACATCACTTCGATACCCAGCCCAGAGACCGATACAAACAATCATGAATAGACTACAAAAATAGATATTTTTATTTCTCATATTAATTCGTGCAGATTGGCATATCCTGCCCGGCCTCCGTTCTTGAAATAGCCAATTTGTAGAGCGCTTCCGCTGCTCCTATCGAAGCGTGCTTTTGATTAACATCGGCCTCAGCCACTTTTACCGAAGCTTCATGCTCTTGGTATTCCTCAAAAGTGATAGCTTTTTTTTCAAAGGTTCGTTTTGCAATCTGCATTTTCACAAGCTCTAGCTGAAGAATAGCTTCCGACTTTTTCAAGTCAGATTCACTTTCGTGGAGTCGCTGCAGATAGAGATCGACATATGGATTCGGATAACTTACCGGAAAATCTACTGCCCAGGACTTACCGAAGAAATTCAGGACAATCAAGACACCCAAAACAAACCTGCTCATACGAGCACTATTGATAGAAATTAATTCCTGGGTCAACTTACAATACGGTAAGGATTTCTAGCTACTCAGCCTGCCATTTACGGAGCAAGTATTTTTTTGGCATACTGGAGAGAAAGCGCTGATCTTTGGGACACAACAAATTGAAGTATAGAATATGCCACAAAGCTGCTACTCCATCTTTCCATGTGATTTTTTTGCCTTCGATGTAGCTTCGTGGGTAGTAACTAATAGGAAGCTCCCAAACGATGATTCTCAGCCGTGCTAAGTGCGCAGTCACTTCAGGTTCAAAACCAAATCGTTCGCTTTTGAGCTTGATATTTCGAATGATATCTCCCCGAAAAGCTTTGTAACAAGTCTCCATGTCTGTAAGATGCAAGCCGCTTGCTAAGTTGCTTAACAAAGTCAGCACCCGATTTACAAGGTAGTGATAGGTTCGATGCGCTTGGGAAACGTTTTGTCGAAAACGGCTTCCAAAAACAACATCAGCTTTATTTTCTAAAATCGGGTTCACAAGCGAAGGGATTTCTGAAGGGGAATATTCACCATCTGCGTCTTGCACAATGAGAACGGCCCCATTCGCCATCGCGACTGCTTTTTGAATGGCGACTCCCTTTCCTCGATTCTCCTCATGACGAAAAGTGACCACTTCAATAGCTCGGCTTTTAAGTTCGTTGCTCTTTTCATTTAACCAATTTTGAAGTAATTCCCACGACCTATCTTTGGAGCAATCATCGACGAGAACTAGCTCGACGGGCCAAGACCACTTCACTGTAATCACACTATCAAGAAGTGCGGTTAAATTATCTTCCTCATTGTAGAAAGGAATTAATAAGGAAAGCGACGCTGATTGCATGTTTCACTACTAACACTCGTTTTTAAATATGGCAATTCCTTGGACTTTTAAGCTTAGTCTCGCTCATTTCCTCGAAAGAAGACACGAATAGTTTGTTTTTTAAGGCCAAGGCTATCTCGAAGAGCTCCACCAATATATTTCTGATAACTCTCCGGCAAATTTCGTTTTCGGTTCATAAAGAATACGAACGTAGGAGGATCGACTCGAACTTGAGAAGCATAAAGTATATTGAAGTTACCGCGTCCTGCGTTGGGTGGTGGATTTCGACTAATAATTTTTTCTACAACTTCGTTCAGTTTTGATGTTTTGATTCTTTTATTGGCTTGTTTTACCAGTTTCTTAGCCAAAGGTAATAGTTCCTCAACTTTAAACCCAGTCTTTCCGCTCAATGGCAAAGTTACAAAGTGGCTCAAGTAGTTTCTGAAATCCGAATTCTCGATATAATCTCTTCGATCTTGGGCAGTCAGCGCATCCCAGAAATTAAGAAGAACTGCAGCTGGTCTTCCCTCTCGCTCTAACAAACCCAAAAGTCTCATATCTTGATCGGTAATCTGTTCAGTACAGTTGATAAGAAGAAATACAACATCGCTTTCTCGAATAGTTCTGGTCGTCGCTTGAATTGAAAAAGTTTCGATAGTCCCCTTTTTTGCCCGAGGTCGTCTCATACCTGCTGTATCTACGATGCGGACTAACCCATCCTCAGTTTCAAATTCATGGCTGACAGGGTCCCTAGTTGTTAAAGCAATCGGGCTTACTCTGGATACCTCTTTTTTGCAAAGACGGTTCATCAATGTTGATTTCCCAGTGTTGGGCCTACCCACCAAAGTCAACTTGATGAACGGCTCTTGAGATGCCTCTGCAACGCCAGCCTTATTGACACACCACTCTTTTATGAAATCTACGTTGGTTCTGTGTGATACAGAAGTCGTGACCACCTCTTCAAACCTGAGTTTCGAAAATTCAGTTTCATCGTAGGCTTGTTTTGATTCACACTTATTTATAACCAACAAAACCGGTTTTCGACTTGCACGAATAATTTGACCTATCCACTCATCAAAAGGGGTGAGACCCGCGATGGCATCTACCATAAAAAGACAAACATCGGCCGCTTCAAGAATTTGGTGAAGGACTTTGCTATCTCCCTCGCCGTAGATCCCTTGAGAATCCAAAAGAGCGAGGTTTGCCCAATCTACTTTTTCTTGAATGAGATCTAGGGTCGTGCCTGGCTCGTCTAAAACAATCGTTCTTCGATAGCCCAACAGAACATTAAACAGTGAAGACTTTCCGACGTTAGGACGTCCCACCAAAGCAACTTTTAACATAATTACTCCAGCTCCAAATAAGAGTTAAGTTGGCGGCTATTTTCCTTCCAATCTTTTTGAACGTCGACAAAGAGTTTCAAGCACACCTGATGGCCTAACATTGTCTCTATTTCTTTTCTCGCCTCAGTTCCAATTCGCTTCAGCATTTCTCCGCCTTTTCCAATCAAAATTGCTTTTCTCGAATCGGAATCCACATGAATAACAGCCCGATAAGTAGGAACTTTCTTTTTGTTCTCAAGCTCATCCGGATCCTGCCACTCTTCCATTTCAATCCAGACCGAATAGGGTAACTCCTGACGAGTGGCCCTATAAATTTTTTCTCTTATAAACTCAGACATCAAAAAAGATTGAGGCCTATCAGTCACTTGCTCAGTCGGATACAACTGGGGCCCTTCAGGAAGGGGCTCATTAATAACCGAAAGCAACGAATCAACCCCATCACTCTTTCGTGCCGACATCGGAATGACATGTTTGAAAAGATCCATTTTAATAACTTCATCCATCATCGGCAGCAGAGAAAGCTTCGGGATAAGATCAACTTTATTAAGAACACAAATGGAATATTCTTTCGACTTAAACTGGGAAATTTTTTTCTTTAATTTGTGAATCTGGTGCATCACTCTGGGATTGGATGCATCAAAAGTCCAAACGAGCACTTCACATTCCGAAGCATTCTTGTCAGCGACTCGGTTTAAAAGTTTCGCCACTCTATCAGGATGTTGTTGGTACCCTGGGGTATCCGTGAAAATAACTTGAGCATTTTTCTTATTCAAAATACCACGAACACCATGATAGGTAGTTTGAACCCTCGGAGAAACAATACTTATTTTTTTCCCCATTAATGCATTCATAAGAGTTGATTTTCCTGAATTGGTCGGTCCGACAATGCCAACAAAACCACTTTTAAATTCTGTATTTTTCATTTTTAAAACCCCAAGATTTCTAAAGCCAGTTGCGCCGCTCTTTGCTCTGCCTCTTTTTTGCTTCGGCCCTCTCCGTGAGCAACCGATTTTCCAACAATTTCAATTTCTACTTTAAAAGTTTTTTCGTGTTCAGGTCCCCAAGTATCAATGAGCTTGTAAGTAGGAACGGTCCGATACATCTCTTGGGTTTTTTCTTGAAGATGAGTTTTCATATCAAATAGCTTACGTGCTTCGCTCTCTTTGAGTTCAGTCAAAGCCGTTAGCCATGGCAGATAAGAGTCCTTTAAAAACTCAGACGTCTTATTTAAACCAGCATCCAAATATAGGGCACCAACAACAGCTTCAAAAACTCCCGCTAAAATAGACACTTTAACCGCCCCACCCGCTCGGCGTTCACCACGCCCCAAAAGAATCCAATCATTCATTCCATGTGATAGCGCAATTTCAGCTAAAGTTTTTCGACTCACCAAACTACTTCGCCATCGAGATAATTTCCCCTCAGATGCACTGGGAAATCGCTGCATCAAACACTGAGCAATGACAAGCCCAATGACTGCATCTCCTAAAAATTCTAGACGCTCATTATCTGAGCCGACCTGTGTTCTTTGTCCTATTTTTTCATTGAAAAAGGAAGAATGGGTCAAAGCCTGAAGCAATAATTCCTCATCTTTGAATGAATGTCCCAATTTCGATTGGCTAAGCTTAAGAACCGCTTCTTGAAGTTCTGCTAAGAGCCCGATGTTCGGGCGATTTGAATCCAAAGACTCCATAGACTCCTTACTACTATCTATGACCTTTGGATTATGGCGGGCCCTCAACAAACTGTTGAGCACCCAAACTGCAAGCTATAATCTAAGGGTCACGAACCGAATGAGCTTCTAACACAAGCCCCTCCCGAGAATCAAACGTTTTAATTTTTATATAATAATTTCAATTACTTATAAATGAAACCTAAAGCATTTTTTGGGTCGCGTTGATTGACTTTTTAGCTTCAGAAAGAGTAGAGTCCTCAAGGTTTTTAAGATAACAAATATGCGTACACCCCCAATAGAATGGCTAGAAAAAGCGATCGCTATCAGTTCGGTCACTCATCAGAGCAATGAAGAAATCGTTCGATTTCTTATTCCTCTCCTTAAAGAGACCGGATTAAAAGTTCACACTCAAGAAGTAAAGGAGAACGGGCAAACTTTTTACAATTTAATTGCCTACAGTCACAGCCTTTCGTCTCCCAACCTTTTAGTCCTTAACACTCACTTAGATACTGTTTCAGGGGGTGACCACTCGGCTTGGACAAAAACTCAGGGCAACCCTTTTAAGTTAACACGGGTTAAAAATCGGCTTTATGGTTTAGGCACTGCCGATGTGAAGTTGGATTTTCTATGCAAAATTTGGGCGGCGCGATTAGCCAAACCGTGGAAAAGACCCTTTGCGGTTGTCGGTACTTTTGGCGAAGAACGTGGCCTCGTTGGTGTGACTCACTTATTCAAAATCAAGACTTTTAAACCCAAATATGCGCTTGTTGGAGAGCCCTCTAATCTTGAGCTCATTTACGCTCACAAAGGCCATCTCATTTTCTCGCTTTCAACTGAACTCCCAACGAATTCGCGAAAATCTAAAGAGTTTAAAAAATCGTGGAAGGGCAAATCTGCTCATAGCTCCACCCCCGACCTAGGGGACAATGCTATTAGAAAAGGGCTAACTGACATTTTTAAAAGAGGTCTAGGTCTCGTTTCAATCGAGGGTGGAACCGATTCCAATCGAATACCGGACCTTTGTACAGCGATTCTGGTCGATGAGAAAAACCGCGCGACTCAAGATCTTTTAGCTCTCTTAACCGAACTTGATGAGGTTTCGAAAGAACTGAAAAAGCTCAAAGATAATCGTTTTAATCCAGCATCCAGCCAAATTTCATTGAACCAGGCCATTACAGAAAATAGAAAACTGCATTTGACCTTCGATATCCGCTTATTGCCTTCAATGATTCCCAATAAACTGCGGCAAAGAATTGAAGAAATAAGCACCAAAAACAGATTTAAAATGACCTTTTGGTCAGTGGACTCTGCCATGAAGGGCAGCAAAAATGGGGCTCTTATCAACCAAGCATCAAAAAGCCTTAAACTGTGCGGTGTAAAAGCAGTTAAAAAGACCAAAGCATCCTCCACCGAGGCCGCTATTTACCAACTTCACGGTGCTGAAGCCATTGTTTTCGGTCCCGGAATTTCGGTGGGCAATGTACATCGTCCGAACGAACACAACTCACTAGAGCAATTGTCCTTAGCCACTGCTTTTTACACTCAGATGTTGCGATTACCTGCTGGAGGTACCGCATGAGTCAATTTCTAATTCGCAGCGTAAGAGAATCTGATCTGGATGACCTTCTCCGATTGAGCCGGCTCGTTTACTTCATTAACTTGCCAAATGATCGAGAGATTCTGAAACGAAAAATTGATAAATCTATGAACTCATTCAATGGAAACATTGAGGACAAGTTCAAACGAGAATATATTTTTGTAATCGAAGATACAAAGGAGCAAAAAATTATTGGCACATCCATGATTATTGCTCGTCACGGCTCACCTGAAGAACCCCACATGTACCTCGAACTCAATGAAGTACAAAAGTATAGTGAAACCATTCACACTGGATTTATTCACAAAGTGCTTCGATTAAAATTTGATTCGGACGGACCCACCGAGATTGGCGGATTGGTCATGGATCCGGCCTATCGGGGTCACGCAGGCAAACTCGGAAGACAACTTTCTTTTGCTCGTTTTCTGTTCATCAAAATGAGAAGAAGATGGTTTAAAGATCGCATTTTATCAGAGCTGATGCCCCCATTGACTGAGAGTGGAGAGAGCATTCTTTGGGAAAACCTAGGCAGGAAATTTACCAACCTCTCGTACCAAGATGCCGACCTGTTATCTCGGAAAAATAAAGAGTTTATAACCTCACTTTTCCCGAAAGGTGACATTTACACTGTTCTATTACCTGGAGAAGCGAGAGATGCTATTGGAAGAGTGGGTAAGGCAACTGAACCCGTGAAATACATGTTAGAAAAAATCGGATTTCGTTGGAAAGGACACATTGATCCTTTCGACGGAGGGCCCCATTACTGGGCTGACACCGACAAACTATCCATCATTCAGCAATCAAAAAAAGTATCGCTCAATAAAGAAGCTCTCAAAGGGCGTTCGAAGTCTAAGGCCCTCATAGGCTGCATTACAAATGATGAGTTTATTTGCATTCAAAGTCCTTATGAATTTTTCCGTGGCACCGTCTTACTTCCTCGGAGTACGATAGAGACTTTGGGGCTAAAAACTCCTGCTCAAGTGTTTGCAATGCCTCTTGATTTATCGGCCGAAGATTCTGCTAAAACAACTTCGCGAGCTCGCTTGATGCCATCATTCTCTCAATTAGAACCTTCGTTGCATAGAATGCACGCGCAGGAAACTTCTCTCCTGTAATTGGACAAAGACTCCACAGCTTACCATCGCCTACGGGTCTCAACTGGATCAGGTTCTCTGAGTTTCCCAAATTGTAAAAGTTGAGCATGTCGCCCGATAAAATATTGTGCTGAACGTCTTCCCAAAACTGCCGAATAGGTTCAACCAACTGAGGCGCATTGAGATCCATCACTCCCAGCCTTACTGCATAACACTGGGTTGAAGATTTGTGATCGACGCCAACAAACACCAGCCGAGAAAGTTTTTTCCAAACAATTGAGTTCTCAAAGGTCTCACTAAGAATTCTTTCGGGGTTTAATTGAGTAATTTTTATCGTTTCTTTAGGTACCCAACGGCCCTCTTTTTCAAGAAGGGTCGTGGTTTTAAGTTCATAGTCGATTCCATCTGGGGACTGACGATTATTCAGAGACAAACCAGCAGCTAACTCTATCACTTGCCCTACCCATCCCTTGTTTTTTTTCCCTTGATGATGGGTCGGTATTTGAAATTCTTCTGCTAATTCATATAAGTTTCGCTGAGGCAAAACCGTGGCCAACCTATCGACGATTTCGTAGCGGCTTTGTTGAGAAGCTTTAGCTTTACCTTGTTGGGTCATTTTTGAGATTTATCACATTCGCCAGACTCGGCAACTCAAATCACTCCAAGACGCTAATAGTCATTCGTAAAATTGACCCTTTTGTTTCCCATGAGTACCATAAGCCTATCTGAGGGCTCTTATCATGAAATTAAAAAACAGGGAGTGCAAAGGTGACTATATTCAGGGGCATTTTTGTAAAATCGATGATCCCAATGGAGAAATTTGGAGCAAAAATCCAGGCGATCTCGATGCTTCAGTTCTAACTTTTCCTTTCTCATACGAACACATTCACGATGCCGTGAGTGCCGCCAAAAGAAGTTTTACAACTTGGCGTCGACAAACTGTCAGGAATAGAGCGGAAGCTCTCGTCAAATATCGAGAAGTCCTAAAAGCTAAAAAAGAAGAACTTAGTTATTGGGCATCTTTCGAAACCGGTAAGCCACTCTGGGAATCCCGTTTAGAAGTCGACGAGACAATTTCACTCATAGATTACTTTATTGATATGGGTAGCCAAACCAGCATTGAGCAAAAACAAACGACAAATGATGGGCTCTCGGTAACACGGTATTTTTCTCGAGGTGTTTGCTCCATTATCACCCCAGCTTCTCAACCCATTCTTTTACCTCATTCTTACTTGATCCCTGCTTTGATGAACGGAAATACGGCCGTTGTGAAAATTTGTAGCCAAACCCCTACTCTTGGACAAACCATGGCGGAAATCGCCCACGAGTCTGGAATGGCTGCAGGGGTGCTTAACTTCATTCATGGAGATTCCGAAAGTTCAAGAAGACTCGTGATTCATCCGGCAGTTAATGCAGTCTTTTATCATGGCCCCTTCGAAACAGCTGCCAAAGTCAAAAAACAACTCTTATCAGACTTTTGGAAGTTGGCGGTCATTGAGACCGGGGGCAAAAATGCTCAAGTTATCTGGAGTGACTGTGACTATTTGCGAGCATTATACGATGCGATTTATGCCTGTTTTCTGACCTCGGGACAGCGATGCGCGAGCACTAGTCGCATTTTGGTCCATGATACTTTGTTTGACCGTTTTGTGAAGGACTTCCATTTGCTAGCTAAAAAATGCTCCATTGGTTTTGGATTATCGGAAAGTTCAAGTCCCTTCATGGGTCCCCTTATGAGCGAAAGAGCCGTAGAGGACTATCTTCGATTTCAGGGTATTGCTGTCCGTGAGGGCGCCCAAGAAATCATGCGAGGAAAAAACCTTGAACGAGATAAAAAGGGCTTCTACGTCTCACCCTCCATTCATGTGGTTGAAAAAATAGATGCCAAAAGTATTTATCAGAAAAGTGAAATTCACGGTCCCAATGTCGCATTATTCAAAGTAAAAGACATGGATGAAACTGCTGAAATCATCAATCAACCACAATGGGGATTGGTCACTTCTATTTACACAGGTGCTCGAGAGAATTTCTATCGCTTAGCCGATGATATTCAGACAGGAATCACGCACTGGAACCGTCCATCAACTTCCTTGTCTTTCCGCTTACCGCTGGGCGGAATCAACAAAAGCGGTAATGAACACCCCATGGGAAGTTTTTCGGGTATTCAATGCACTCAAATGATGACTTGTTTAGAGGACCAAACTCCTTTTGAGCCTGCCAACCTTATCAAAGAATTGCCCCGTCTCGATTCATGAAATCCATTTTGCTGCTACGACCAGACAAAGCCGGAGATCTGATCAAGAGTCTTCCTGCAATAAGGGCCCTTAATAGCATGGGTTCTAACTTTGAAGTACATGTTATGACCTCTCAGGCTAATCATTCAATTTTAAAATTTGAGCCAGCTATCACATATTCTGTTTTACCCAACAATTGGGCCGAAAAAACCGATGAAAAGTTAAAAAGTATTATCAAAGAAATTACCCATAACGCTTATTTTGATTCCGCAATCAACCTGCTATGTGATCCATTTGCTGATGTGGAACGGCTTCTGAATTTAAGTCCAGCTCAAGATAAATTCTCGGTCATATCTGAGAGTCTTCCTGTGGGAGTTTGGCCTCTCTCTTTACAAAAAGGAACCCCTGAAAATCGAGATGAAACCTTAAACATCGGAGAACTCTTAGAGCGAGCTCTAGAAGTAGAGATTCTCAACAGTATAGCTTTCAAAGACACCTCACCCAAATTAGGTGTAGAGGATTTTTCTGAGGCCGAAATTAATCTCGGTTTCAAAGAGGGTTTTTGGTTGGGTATTTGCCCCTTCGCTGGAACTGCAAACAGGACCCACTCCACAAAGAAATGGATAAAATTTATCGCTAAAATCCTTACTTATTCAAAATACAAAAAATGTATTGTTTTCGGAGCTCCCAGCGACTCAGAAACTCTTCATGAAATAGCCCAAAAACTAAACTGTCCTGAGAGACTCTACATCTCAATTCCTTCGAGTTTTAGAGCTCTGGGAGCTTACTTAAAAAGATGTGACCAAGTCGTAGCTGTCGACTCTGGCCCCTTGCACTTTAGTCTATCTCTGGGCATCCCATCGCTAGGTTTTTTAAGTGGAGGAGATCACCTACGGTGGTTTAGTCGCGTATCACCCAAAGATAAAATTATCCGCAGGGGAATTTTCAACCGGTACCCCTCTTATATTGAAATGTTGTGGCACTTTTCCAGGTGGGCCTGAAAACTTGCAAATATTAACGCGTTACATTATACCCTTCTTGTGTTTCAGACCCCCAAAAGGACGCTAGGATTCGATATAGGAACAAAACGAACTGGTATTGCGTTGGCAGACGAATCCATGACGCTAGCCTCACCGGTGACCCACATCGAAGTGACTAGTAAAAATGACTGGATAAAAAAGGTTTTGTCGTTTTTAGAACAATACGAAATTGAACAAATTGTGGTCGGACTCCCTTTGAATCATGAAGGAGAGGAAGGACAGGATGCGGACAGAATCCGACAATATATTGCACTGCTGCGAGAGAAGACAAGTTTCCCTGTGATAGAATGGGACGAGCGTTTTACGACTGTGCAAGCGGAAAGATATTTAATATCTGCGAACGTTTCTAGAAAAAACAGGAAACAAGTAGTCGATAAAATTGCAGCTTGCATAATGCTCCAAAGCTACTTGGATCATTTACAATTTAAAAGGGAGTCACCAGAACCGTGGCACGACAAGTAAACCGCCCTCACTTTTTAATATCGACGCTATTCACCCTCGCCGGTTTTGGGTTTATGGCGTTGGCCGTGACTATCTACATGCTCTATCAAGGAGCTCCCTATGGCGAACAAAAAGAGCTCATTATTCAGCGAGGTTCCTCAATCGCACAGGTCACTCGAACTCTCCAAGACAACAATATTATTACCCATCCTAAACTTTTTAAAGCTCTTCTCCGAGTTACAAAAGGTGAAAAAAGAGTCCGCGCGGGGGAGTTTCGATTTCACTCTCGAATGAGCGCTATGGATGCTCTAAAAGCACTCTACTACAACGAACCCATCGTTCATCCTATCACTATCCCTGAGGGATTTTCTGCGAGACAGATTGCTGAAATCCTCGAAAACTCTAAACTTGTTGATGAGTCCAGCTTCCTTAAAAAAGTAATGTCTGCGGACTATGCTCAGAAATATAATTTACAAAGCCCATCGCTGGAAGGTTTTTTATTCCCCGACACTTACACTTTCTCGAGAGTTGATGGGGAGGACAAAATCATCGATCAAATGGTTCAGAATTTCATAAAAAAAACTGGAGGAAACACTCTGCGTGAATCCGCTCAGAAAATCGGAATGAATCTTGAGGGTGTTGTGACCCTTGCATCTATCATCGAAAAAGAAACTGCCAACCCAGAGGAGAGACCCATCGTTGCGTCGGTCTTTCACAACCGACTAAAAAAAGGAATGCGGCTACAAAGCGATCCAACTACAATCTACGCCATTCCTAATTTCAAAGGAAACATCACGAAATCCGATCTTCTAAGGTATCACCCGTACAACACCTATACGATACCAGGTCTGCCACCGGGCCCCATCGCCAGCCCCGGTCTTGCTGCCATCAATGCTGCCCTTGCCCCCGCACAAACCGATTATTTGTTCTTTGTTGCTGGCACAGGTGGAAATCATATTTTTTCTCAAACTTATGGACAACACACAAGACAAGTGACCGCAAATCAAGTTGTTCCTAATAAAGGAAAAGCCCTAGGGAAAGTGCAAAAGAAAAATGGCAAAAACTAAATCTGTTGTGACAAGTGACCTTTCTCCCGTAGTAATGACTGAGCTTGTTCTCCCCTCACATACAAACGCTTTGGGAACAATTTTCGGGGGAGTTGTCGTGGGATGGATCGACATTGCTGCTGCCATTGCTGCCCAACGATACGCTCGATCCCCAGTGGTAACGGTTTCAATAGACTATCTCCATTTTATTAACCCTATCAAAGTAGGTTACACCGTTAAGATACTCGCACAAGTGAGTTACGTGGGTAGAACCTCTATGGAAATAGAAGTGAACGTTGAAGCAGAAAACGGAATAACAGGTGATTGTCGACCGGCAACTAGAGCCTACTTAACTTTTGTAGCTGTCGATCAAAATGGCAAACCGAGGACAGTGCCCCGTTATGAACCCAAGACCCCTGAAGAGAAATCGCGTAAAAAACAGGCAGAAGAAAGACGAAAAGCCCGTTTAAGTGCTTACCATCGTTAACTACTTTTAGTGATATTTTGAATATATTGGGTGATGTCCATAAGGGAGTTGGCAGCAGTGAAGACGGCCTTCACTCCCATCTTCTTGAGCTCTTCAATATCCGTCTCCGGAATAATACCCCCACCGAGAACCGGAATATCATTAGCCTTTTTTTCTTTTAGAAGTCTCATCACTTCAGAAAAAACTCGCTGATGAGCTCCCGAAAGAATACTCACGCAAATCACATCCACATCTTCTTGAATAGCCGAGCTCACAATCATCTCTGGAGTTTGATGTAGTCCGGTATAAATGACTTCCATGCCAGCATCTCGTAAAGCAGATGCTAAAACTTTGGCTCCGCGATCATGTCCATCAAGGCCAGGCTTTGCGACTAAAACTCGCGTGCGTTTTTCGCTCACTGCAGCTTTCCCCATTTTTTAGGAAACACACAAACAACTTTCTTTTTGATTTCTAAAAAAGCTTTAATATGTTCATGCATAGCCTTCACGTTGTCTTCAGTCGCTGGAGCAGCTGCTAATGCCAAGAACGCAACAGCAAAATTAAAGTTTTCTCCGATTATTTTTCTTATAAAACTTCTCCATGGGAGACTTGGATATTTATAAATGCGCTGGTCGGAATTGGCGGTTAGCCACTCTGAAATCCATTTCATTTCAATCTTCGACTCACTCATTAAAACCGATTGAAACTCTTTAGGAACCCATTCGCCACACAGCTCTAAAAAATTATGAAGAAAAAGTTGGTCCCAATCTCTCATGAAGGAGAACAAGAAAATAATCTCATCATCATCAAGGGGAATTCCTCCTTTGATGTGTAACACTGGTGATAAATTAGCAGCTCTAAGATCACACAGAGTATCTTTGATTTTCTCCCACGATTGAACCGAGCCTGTAACATTAACTAAAAGTTTATCCCCTTTTTCTCCGGACGAGAAAGAGCCAATGGCCTCTGACAATCCTTGCAAGTTATCAACATTTATTTCAGGCACCGATTCAATAGACATAGACACCCCTTCCTGTTTTTCTTCCCAGCCATCCCGCCTCAACGTACTTTCTCATAAGCGGAGCGGGTCGGTATTTAGAGTCGCCCAAATCCTTGTGAAGCACTTCGCAAACCGCTAGGCAGATATCAATGCCTACGAAATCGGCGAGCTCCAAAGGGCCCATAGGGAAATTACAACCTAGTTTCAACCCTGTGTCTATGTCTTTCGCTGAAGCTAATCCTTCTGCCAGAGCGAAGAACCCTTCGTTAATCATTGGCATTAAAATCCGGTTAACAACAAAACCAGGAGCATCTTTTGCTTCAACAAAAACTTTTCCCATCGTTTCAGCAACCTGACGAACGGTTTTAAAGCATTGCTCACTCGTTTGTAGCCCCCTTATTCCTTCCACCAGAGTCATCAGAGGCACCGGATTCATGAAATGCATTCCTGCCACAAGCTCGGGCCTTTTAGTTTTGGATGCAATTTCAGTCACCGAAATTGAAGACGTATTGGTTGCAATAATTACCCCGGGTGACAAAATCGAATCTAGTTCTTTAAAAAGTTTGAATTTGATATCCCTATTCTCTGAAGCCGCTTCAACAACAAACTGGCACCCCTTTAAATCTTCCAACCGAGTCGTTTTTTTGAAGCGCGCAAGAATGTCTTTGGGGGATTCCTTTAACTTACCCTTCTCCTCGAGCTTCGCGAGGCTTTTTTGAATAGTATTGAGGGCTTTTTCCAACTGGGATTCACTGATGTCAAAAACAGTTACCTCGTACCCAGCCTGAGCAGCCACTTGGGCTATCCCGTTGCCCATGCTGCCTGAACCTACAACTCCAATTGAAGTGATTTGCATAAGTCCCCCAAAAATAAACAAATATCTCGGATAAAAATACCTAGGGATGGGGGATGAGTCAAACCGAGACCGAACAACCTAGAAAAACAAAAAGCCTCTTTCCTTTTAGAGGAAAGAGGCTTTCAAACTCGTTCTTTAGCAACTAGCGTCGGAAACCAGTCGAACCAGGTGTTCCGATGTGAGTTGAGTTATTGACTGGACTTGGAGGGAATCCAAGCTGAGCTCCATTGCTCTGTTGTAACCCATCTGTTCGGGAACTTGAACCAGACCGAGGATTTCCGCTGTTATTAGTTACAGCTTGAACAATAGGTTGGGCTCTTTGTTGAACAGCTTCTCTCGCATTAGCTGCATCTTCGCAACTTGCCATCAGAGGCTGTAAAGCATCTGAAATCGAAGCTTGCATATTAGCTACGTCTTGCATAGCTGCTACTGCTTCGCTCATAAGAACTGCTGGATCCTTCGCAGCATTGATATTGTTAATCCGAGCGTTGATACTTGTTCCTGCAGCTCCTTGGATAATCGACTGAACACTGTCTCCTACATCTTCGCAAACCAGCTCCTGAGCTCTTTGTAGTTGTGCTTGAGTATCTAACTGAGCTACGTCAGCTCTAACACCCCAGCGGACCATCCAGTCGGTTGTCATAATAATATCGTTATTTAAAAGTCGGAGCTCATTTTCACAATTGGATAACAATTGTGAGGTTTGTTCTTGAGCTGCTTCGCTAGCTTGACGGCGAATGTTCTGAATCATTTTTGTAAACTCACCGCCTAACTGGGAGACTCTTTTGTCGTTATCTTTAATTTCGCCTAGTTGACCGACAAACTTCGAGAAAACATCTACTAAGTCGCTTTTTAGCTCTTTATTCAATTCTTTTTGAGATTTGTTTTTCGATTTAAGCTCTGCGATTCGCTTCTCAACTCCAATATCTCCTTTGATATCTTCACTGGCGAGAGCTTCTACCGACTCGTCTTTCTGACTGAGCTCTTTAAAGTACTTCATGACGTCAGCAATTTTTTGCACCTGCTTCTTCTTCAAATCTTCTTTCTTTTCTTTCAACAAGCCCTGAGCAGCTCTTTTTAAATACTGACCAGGCTCTGTGCTTAATTGATCTAACAAACCTCTGACCTGAGTGAAATCTACGTTCTTTTGACAGGCCTTTGGCAAACTAGACACATTAAAACTTGAGCTATTTGTAACTGTGTTTTCACCCAATTGAGCTGCAAATTGCTCTGCTTTTTCCAGTCCCAATTGTCTTTTCTTTAAAGCCTTTTCCAAAATAACATCAGGTAAGCCTTTTAGATTTTTCAGTTCGTCATTCTTTTTAACCCAGTTTTTTAATTTAACTCTGCTTTCAAATTCTTCTTTATCTTGAGCAACCAATTTTTCATTTCGCTCAATAGTTGCTTTTAGCTGGTCGGCGAGTGAATCTGCTCCAGAAGCACTTTTTGAAGTAACTCCAGTAATAGCTGATTCAGCTTTTGCGATATCGGAATTAAATGAGCTCTTATAATCGGAATACTCATCTGAAAAACCCGATTGGCTCAATAAGAGGGCTACGGACAAAGTGACTTTTACAAAGCCCTTATCAACAGTTAACTTTTTCATCTCTTTCAACTCCGCTTGTTAGAACTCAACTACAACATTAACTTCAAACTTTTAATCAGAGCGCAATGGTACAAGTAGACTTGGACCAAGTGCTCCGCCTACTGAGCGGTGCAACCATCGAGCCAATGCACTGGCCCAGTACTTCTACGCACAAACCCACACCGATTAAAAAGGCCTGTGACCATTTTTGCAGTCCAGACAAGGCACAAGTCCTTTGATTTCGACATCTTACAAAGTGTTTAACTTTTACTAGGGTTGTAAACATTATGGACATCTCTTAAAAATCAAAGGTCCAGACAAAAACACCGGCAGACACGCTACCTAAGGCATTGGCTAATAAATCCTTGGAATCTACCCTCTTATCAATCGCCGTTTCCTTAATAACTCCCGCAGCATTCACAACGAGCGTCGAAACAATCCAAGACTCTAACTTCCCTCGCTTTAATTTTCGTCCGATCGCATATCCAGTCTCAGTAGCTATAAAAGACAAGCCAAAGTGTGCTGCTTTATCCACAGCGAAAATCGAGCTTTCAGCACGCGTCTCCTTAGGTAACAAAGTCAACGCCATCAAAAGAATTAAAAAGTACTTCATAAACCTCCTTTGGAATTTAGCTTTAAGAATGCAAAAAACGTCCCATGCGAGTAAAGTTTGACGACTGTATACGGAGTTTTATAATCTATTTCCCGAGAGGTTTTCATGAGCAATCGTTCTTCGCAAAACGCAGCCCCCAACAAAAAAACTGATTTTGAAGAATGGTATCAAACAGTTCCCCCTTGGGACATTGGTCGTCCTCAACGAGTCTTCATTGAATTAGAAAAACAAAATAAACTCAAAGGAAAAATCTTGGATGTCGGATGTGGCACCGGAGAAAACGCCCTTTTCTTGGCTCAAAAAGGCTATGAACTTTACGGTATAGATCTATCTTCGACAGCTATTAAAAAAGCACACCAGAAGTGTACAGAGAGAAACCTGAAAGCAACTTTCAAAACTCACGACGCTCTAAAACTTGACCAGCTTGGAGGGGTCTTTGATGTTGCTTTGGACTGCGGTCTTTTTCACTGTTTTACGGATACTGAAAGATCAATTTTTGTTGAGCAATTGTACAATGTTTTGACTCCTCAGGGTTCTTATTTTTTCCTCTGTTTCAGTGACAAAGAGCTCAGGGAGGGGGGCCCTCGCAGAATTTCCAAAAATGAAATTGAGAAGACATTTTCTCAGTCATGGAAGATTCTTTCCCTTTCGGAGACTATTTTTGAAAACACGTTGCACCCCGGAGGTAGTCAAGGCTACTTCGTTTCAATCCAAAAGGCTTAACTCACAATGACAACACCCATTTACATCTCGAAATTTCACTCTGAAGATTTAGCAATAAGAGCTTCCGCGGTGATTACCACCGATCTGGTAAAACAGGTTCAACAAATCCATCAATCTTTTCCTATAGCGACTATAGCCATGGGACGACTCATCACGGGAGTTCTTCTCATGGCAAGCGGGCTAGCAGAAAAACAACAGGTCTGTATTCGAGTTCAAGGAGACGGACCACTGGGCGACATCTCCGCTGATTCAACATTTGAATCCGAGGCCAGAATATACTGCCACAATCCCCAACTCGAT
>DDPO01000188.1 GCA_002342225.1 Bdellovibrionaceae bacterium UBA2466
TCTTCATCATCTTCTTCATCATCATCCTCTTCGGTCGTCGCAACAAGTTCCTCTGCACGCTCTTCAGGAGATTTTTCAAAGAATTCTTCAGCTTCTTCAGTAACTGGGGCTCCACCCTCGGCAGGTATCTCTGCGGGTTCAGAACTTTTTAAAGAGATTTCAGTGACATCACGCTCCCACTTTTGTCTCCCACCTTCAGATTCAATCTCTTCATCATAGCTCTCTTTAAGGGGCTCTCCATCATCATCAGCACCCAACTCGACAGCACTCTCAGATTCTGATCCTCCACTGGAATCTTCTTCAAGAAGGTCAAAATCTCCGCCAAAAGGCTGATCAATAATATCATCCACATAAAGGAAGGCTGTTCTTTCAAGACCCAATTCTAGGAAAGCTGCTTGCATGCCGGGTAAAACACGTTTAACAACGCCTAGATAAATATTTCCTACTACGTTTTTATCTTCTTCCCGTTCAATGTGGAGACTTCGAATTTCTCCATTTTCTAAGGTGGCCACTCTCGTCTCGTAGTGGCTAAAATTAACCAAAATCTGTTTACTCATGAATCCTCATTTATCCACTTCACTTTAAGAACCCGAAAACCGGTTTACTTTAAAAAGTACAAGATCTTACCGATAACATGAGAGAAAGGGCACTTCAATCTAACTCTTCGTGCCGAAATATTTAGTTTAGGGCCGGCATAAGCCCTTCTAAAGTTAACAGGAAAAACCATAAATGATTGTATTTATTTCACTATTTATGACTGTTCTAGCAGGGGTGGCGGTCTCAGTTCTTTCACCGAGCTTATTCAATTTAGAAACATCTCTCAGCTCGGGCCCCCTTACATTGTGGCTGACTATTGTTAGGGCCTTTGGGGTTCCATTGAGCTTGCTTTTACTACGCTTTACTAAAAACCATTATGTCCGTTTGGCCTCGGCGCTTTGGGGCACTCTACTTAGCTTCCTCACTCTAGTTGTAATTCTGAAAATATCTGGGGTGGCTCCAAGTGTGAATTTTTACGGAGTTCTGTTCGTAACTGCTGTTTTTATCTGTTCAACCAGCACAGCGATTTTCTCATGGATTGAATTGGCTCGAGTGATCAAAGAGGCTTTTGATAGATCGGAAAAAATTAAGCAACAGAAGAAACGGGAATCTTCAATTGAGGTCGAAGGAACTTACCAGACTCCGACCAATCCTTCCTGAGGGCATCACTTCAAGCTCAGAACAAACAGAGATAATATAAGGATCGAAAGACTCTATGACCAACGTCGGGCTTTTTAGCTTTAACGGTCCTGATTTAGTTGATTTCACTCGATAGACATCATCTTTCTTAAATTGTATCTCGAAGCAATTCAATCCAAACTTCATACCGAGTCCTACAGCTTTTGCGGCTGCTTCTTTTGCGCTCCAAAGAGCGATGTTGGGATCCAAAGATTTTCCGTTGGTCGCGTAAACCCCCTGATTAGCCAAATTTCTTTCAAATTCACTAGCTACTCGACTCATCACTCGGGAAGCATCTCTAGAAGCCAATTCAATATCGACTCCAACGGGACAGGGAGATAAAACGACAGCTACTATATTTTCAGTATGAGAGAGATTTACATAAAGGTCTGAAATGATTTCCCCAGAAGCCTCTACAACCTGAAGATAACCATAATTTGGCTCTGGCCGAATAAATCCCTGAATACCCAACCTTTTAAAAGCAACTGCCACAGCCGCTCGTCCAGCCCAATAGGAACGCATACGACTTGAGCTTTTACCAACTCGTTTAGGCAAACTTGGAGGAATGATCTTACTTCCGATCGATTCTAGACTTGATGCATCACAATCTTCAAAAGGAAATAAAAACAATTCAATTCCCGAAACTTTATTTACTGCGTTGTGATTCATGGCCATTTAAGTAAGAGTTTAACTATTCTTTTTAGTCTTGCCAACAACGATAAGTGTTTAAGTCTCTTTGAATTTTTGCCGAATAAACTAATGAAACCTAATTTATTCGAGAGTATTTGTTTGATTAAAAATGTAAAAAATTTAAATTTCTTTCTCGTATCTGTAATCTCTTTGTTCGTTGCAGCCAGTTCCTTTTTAGTAGCCGCTGATGATTTGCAAGATACAGGTTTAGGGGAGTTCAATGCCAATTCGGCAGAAGCAGTCAAACTAGACAAATTTAAACAGTCCGCAAAAAGAATTTTAATGAATAAACTGAGCATGCCCGACGGTGGCAATGCCAAAATTCATGTTTTGAGACCGATCAACTACACTGACCTCAAGTCGATAGAACCCCTTCGAAATACGATCCAATCATCTATTGAAAAGTATGACCCATCTATCAGTGTCTCAAAGACAGACCAAACTCTTCCTAGTCTGACACTAGAATCATTCCGCTTAGCCGTGGCTAAACTAAACACAGAAATCATCATTGTTGAGATTCTAAACGCAAGCAACTTTGAAATGTATCTTTACGATAAACGAACCCCAACGCAAATCTACGCACATACAGAACCTCTTTCAAGTGCCGCAAGATATGACCTTACGACCGAGGCTGCAAATTACTATACGAAGCTTTTGATCCGAAGAACCATGTACCGATACATTAAAAATCTCTATTATGAGATGCCTAGAGATGACTCTCCTCCAATTTTACAGTCTGAAATACCGAGATACATTGCGAGTGCCGCATCTCTTGAAGTGGTAAACAGAGAAGCAGATAGCAACTTTTATTTATCTGCAGGCCTCGGCGCTGCAATTTCGCGCGGAAAAGAGGGGAAGTTTTGGAATTCCAATTTGATCTCAGGACAAATCGCGGTGAGAATTTATGACAAACTTTATCTCGAAGGTTCTCTCAATATGTTTGCTTACAATGCCATTACTGGATCGCTAAAATATCTGTTTTACGATCGAAACAAATCTTTTCGCCTAATGGCTGGAATTGGTGGCAGCTACTTCCTATATGACCGACAAGTTTTAAATTGGGATCAAACTAATGGTGGATTGCAACAGAACTATTATATTGTTCCTAGTATCTCAGCAATGCTACCGATCTCTCACGTCTATTTAAAAGCAGAAGCACAACTATTCATCCCATACCGGGCAAGTAGCCGCTATGTATTTGCAATTTTACCTGGAGTTTTAGTGATGTTTTAGATGAAGATGATAAGCCCAAGACCCTGCGTTAATACCATCCGATCAAAACCGTAGAAATTTGCTCTTACCTCGGCTTTGATACCAACTTCCACGACAGGAATTAAAACACCCAAAGTACCGAAGCCCATTTGTTTCATTCCACCTAAACGGCCATAACTCTCAGCCTCACTCGGACCTTGAGACAGTCGAACTGAACTTATTTCAGTCCCTACTCCGGCCCCAAAAAAGGGCCACATCGAAAACTTTTCGGGTCTCCAAATATATCGATATCCAGCAAAGATGTTGCTTACAGCTGAAGCTTCAAGCCC
>DDPO01000160.1:0-2284 GCA_002342225.1 Bdellovibrionaceae bacterium UBA2466
GTCGTAAGGCCTATCAGGCTCTGATAACCGTCCTGAATCGATCTTCTACGGCTTTTAACAATAAAATAACCTAGAATGAAAACGAAAAAGGCTAAGCATGTTGCAACAGGAATAATGATAGAAAGAGATATTTGAAACTCCGGGACGTTGGTATCCATTAAGTATAATGATCCCAAAATGAAGGCTAAAATTCCTCCGATGCCGAGGACCCCATACGAAGTAATGTACATTTCCGCAATGAGAAGAGCTATCCCTAGAAGAATCATTCCAAGTGCCCCCATTCGGATTGGGAGAAGTTGAAAAGAGACTAAGCTTATAAGGATAGATAGTCCTCCTACGACTCCAGGAAAGATAAGGCCTGGGTGTGATAGCTCAATCCAAACGCAAAGACCACCCAGACTAAGTATGAGATAAGCAAGGCTGGGGTTGGCAAAAAAAGAAACCACTTTTTGTTTGACGGTCGCAGGTTTTAATTCCAGTTGATGGGGCGAATTAGGTAATGCAGTGACTAAGCCTTTCTTTGAACGAAGATTGAATCCCCGAAGTTTTTCTTCGAGTTCAAATTGATCATCAGCTTTAAAGTCCACCACTTTTAATGAAACGGCATCTTCTGCAGTGATGGACTTGCTGGAAAAAACGGATTCTTTGACCCACTCCGAATTTCGTCCTTTGGCCTTGCTTAGACTTTCGGCAAAAGCAGCAGTGTCATTGGTGATTTTATCGTTGGCCGTTTTGTCGAGTGATTTCCCTGAACTGTCTACGGGATGAGCCGCTCCAATGTTTGTTCCACTCGCCATTGCGGCCACATCAGCAGCGTAAGTGATCAATGCCCCTGCACTTCCAGCTTGTGCCCCCTTAGGGCCTATCCAGACGACAATGGGTATTGGGCTATTAAGCATGGACTGAACAATTTTTCGTGTCGAGTTGAGCAGTCCGCCCGGCGTATCTAGTTGTATGACTAAAAAATCTGCTCCCGAAGTAGAGGCTAGTTTTATTTGACTAGTAATATAGTTTTCAGTTCCCGGATTGATAGTGTCGTTTATTTGAAGAAGGGGTGCTGACGTGGCCCCAAACAATTTAACCGTGAAAATGAGGAGGAAGATCCATTTCTTCCAGTTGTTCATTTACGTTTAGCTCCTGTTTTCTTCAATACAAGTTTCATGTCTTCCCACACCACTTTTTTTGCAGCCGGATTTCTGAGCAGGTAGGCCGGATGATAGGTGGCCATCACCGAAAGTTTGTTATTCCAAAAAAGAGGATGAAATTTTCCTCTGAGCTCTCCCATTGTACAATCCTCGCCACTTAAAGTTGAAGATGCCGTGAGCCCAAGTGCTACAATAATATCCGGATTGATAATGTCTATTTGAGCTTTCAAAAATGGTAAGCATTCTTCAATTTCCTCGGGCCGAGGGACTCGATTGCTCGGAGGCCTACATTTGACGATATTCGCTATGTATACTTGTTCGCGAGAGAGTGACATTGCTTCGATGATTTTATTAAGAAGCTCACCCGCACGGCCCACAAAAGGAAGTCCCGTTTTGTCTTCATTGGCCCCAGGGCCTTCACCCACAAACATGATCTTAGTTTTCTTATTCCCTTCACCAAAAACTATTTTATTTCTGCCTTCGCACAACCCACATCTCTGACAATTAGTTAAGTCAGCTTGGATTTCTTCTAACGTTTTGTAGTTCAGGCTTTTCAGTTTTCGTTGAGATAAAGGTTTTGAAGCCTTCTTTTTTGACATTGTCGCTGTATCGATGCCGTGCTCTT
The DNA here is from genome assembly GCA_002342225.1 of Bdellovibrionaceae bacterium UBA2466. Classification (GTDB taxonomy): domain Bacteria; phylum Bdellovibrionota; class FAC87; order UBA2466; family UBA2466; genus UBA2466. Next base: position 1,771 of record DDPO01000160.1, read on the forward strand.
CCCACAGTGCCATGTATTCCTCTTGAGTCATTGTACTAGGTGCTTCCATCAGGGCCGAATCATAAAAAAGAGATAGGGATTCGGCAACAAGAGATGGTGAAAAGAGATAAAAAAAAGTATCATCAGGAAATGAAGTGGCTTGGGTTGATATCTTTAGCTTGTCTGGTCTCTGGGGATGCTTTTGGTTGGGCTCCAGCGACCCATCTCTTTTATGCAAAAGAGATTTTCTCTTTTGCACCCCTTTTACCAAGCTCATTGGCGAATCTTATTCTAGAGTTTAGAGCCGATTTTCTTTATGGTTGCATTGCAGCAGATATAACCATTGGCAAGGCCTTCGTAGAATATCTTCATAACTGTCATAATTTTGATGTGGGTATGGGGCTACTTAAGCACGCAAAAACACCCGCCGAGCGGTCCTTTGTTTATGGGTATCTTTCTCATCTAGCTGCAGACACTGTGTCTCATAATTACTTTGTACCGTATCAGAATATTTCTCAAATCTCGGGGCGAGGGA
>DDPO01000160.1:2312-21195 GCA_002342225.1 Bdellovibrionaceae bacterium UBA2466
TGGCAGGGGATTGAAGAAGTCATTGAAAATCCCAGAACTCATGGACACGACCAGCTTTTAGATGGGGCTCTTAAAGACACTATTTTTTCATTTAAAACCAATAAGATTCTTTTCAGTAGCATGTTAGCGATTCAAAGGCTCAAAAAATGGCAAGCGATAGTCAAAAAAACAGATGTTGTTTCTCTTGGGAAAGTTAATTCTCACCATTTAGCAGAGTATAATCGACTAGCCCTGAGTGCTATTATTCTTTTTTTAAATGAAGGGAAAAAATCTCCGGTCTACAGGGTTGACCCTACTGGAGCTCGAACCATCGAGGAGGCCACTGAAATTCGAGCTATGCTTAAAAATCTTGAAAGAAGAAATGAGCTGACCCCACAGATAATTTCAGCTGAGGGAGACCGGTTTCGTCACCATGTTAGGAAAACTTTCTTTGACAGTTACCGAGTAAATGATGATAGTTTTCATACATCTATCCATTTTCATGAAAAGTTTAAGAAATAGGTTTGTTTCGTTATCAGCGGTATTGTGTGTCGTTGTTTTGTTGTCTGCGTGTGTTGCAAAGTCCGGACACGATCTGCGATTTCGAGAGAGCGCGAGTTTGAACGTCCCTTCATTTAATATTTCCGGCACCGAGGATGGTTCGTTTTCTTTCATATTTGTCGGCGATGTGCATCTAACTGGTTCTAATACTTATCGATTAGATACGGTTCTTCAAGCTGCGCAAGACCATGGCGATTCGTTCATCGTTTTTTTGGGGGATCTCATTGAAAAAGGGGCTCGGTCAGATTTTGAAACCTTTAAAGCCACAGTGAGCGCTCACGGTTTTTCTGAAAAAGTGATTTATGTTTTGGGGAATCACGATATTTTTGAAGATGGTTGGTCTTCCTTTCGAGAACTATTGGGGCCTTCTCATTACGCCATCAGTGTTGGGAATTGCAAGTTTATCATTCTGGATTCGGCCGATGGAATAGTGGGTGAAAAACAGAAGGATTGGATGGAGGACCAGTTAAAGCAGAGTAACTCCAGTCAACATACTTTTGTTCTTAGCCATTATATGCCCGTTGTTCCGGGACAAAGAACCTATCTCAAGCTTGCGAACGAGAGTGAGGCGGTAGATTTAATGAAGATGATGAGTCGTTTTGGCGTCGAAGCCTGGTTGGGTGGGCATTATCATAGTTATGTGAAGCAAAGGATTGATAATGTGAATTATATTGTGGCCGGAGGCGGAGGAGGCCGCAGAATGGAGCCGGTTCGCGATCTGTTTTTTGTTCGTGCCACCCTACAGAGTGACACTGTCAAATATGAGCTCAACCGTTTTTAAGATTTTTTAGTTCGAGAAGGCACAAATGGGAGCTTTACTTTTGTTATTTCGATTTTCGAATTTCGTATTTCGACCCAAAGCTTATCGCTATCGGCCGCTCGGCTGTCAACCATTGCTAAAGCAATCGGACCTTCTAAGTGAGGACTAAATGTCCCGCTAGTGATATAGCCCACTTTCTTGTCAACCGCATCAAACACACTGTAACCCTGACGAGCTATTCTGCGATCGTTGACTCGATAGGCTCTCAATACTGTGTTTGGTCCTTGGGCTGCTTCTAGAACGAGTGTCGATTGGCCGACAAAGGCGGTCTCTTTTTTAAGTTTTACAACCCATGAAAGACCCGCTTGAAGTGGGTTGATTGCATCGCTTAGTTCATGTCCGTGGAGAGGGTATCCCATCTCTAGGCGAAGAGTATCTCTCGCTCCTAAGCCGCAAGGTGTGATGAGAAACTCTTTTCCAGCGCTCATAAGTTTGTTCCATAGCTTCACAGTGTCTTTCGAGGGTAAGTAAATTTCAAATCCATCCTCTCCCGTGTATCCCGTACGAGATAAGTAAACAGGAATTCCATCGATGGTATCCTCTTGAGCCCAATAGTATTTTAGTTGAGTTGCCGAACGTGATTGGGTGAGTTGACTTAGAAGTGCTTCAGACTTTGGGCCTTGAACAGCAATGAGTGCAGTTGAGTCACTTTCGTCATTGAAAATGACTTCGTGGCTCAAGCGTTTGCTCATCCATGAGAAGTCGGCTTCTCGATTAGCAGCGTTGACACAAATATAGATGTGGTCCAGCGCTCGACGATAAATGACAAGATCGTCAATAACACCGCCCTTTTCGTTGCATAGCATATTGTATTGAGCTTGGCCGATTTCGAGCTTGGAAAGATCATTGGTGACAAGTTTTTGAACTTCTAGGAGAGCATTTGTCCCTTTGATTGAAAATTGCCCCATATGGCTAACATCAAAGAGTCCGATGTGCTGCCGACAAGCCTTCGTTTCCTCAAGTACGCCGGTTGGATATTGCACAGGCATATCGTAACCTGCAAACGGCACCATCTTAGCCCCGAGAGCTATGTGAGTCTCATGTAGCGGAGTGGTTTTGAGTGTGGTTGTTTCCATGGTAGTTCTCCAGAACTTGAGCGATGAGTTCCTCTTGTCGGACTGACATGACGTGAAATCCATCGACGATATTTTTTAGCCCATTCATCATTTCAAGGGCTAGCTCAACTCCTGTTAAATCAGGAGTTTTCGAGTTTTTAAAACGCTCTAAAATCGCATCGGGGATTTGAATCCCAGGAATGTTCTCATGGATGTACTGAGCGGATTCGTAGGAGTGAAGTATTAAAATTCCCACGAGAATTTTCGAATTGAAGCGATTAGCCTCCTCGACAAAACGGCACAAGTCTTCCATGTCGTAATTGGCTTGCGTCTGAAAAAAGGAGGCCCCTGCCTCGATTTTTTTTGCCATGCGAGAAAGTTGATTGGTGTTGTTTTTGAGCGTCGGGTTGATGGCTGATCCCAAAAATAATTTAGGTGATGCGTTGAGCTTGTGGCCGCTATCATCGGCTCCACTTTGAAGGCGCTTCGCTAACTGTAACAGTCTCACCGATTCCAATTCGAAGACAGGCTTAGCTTCGGGGCAATCACCCACTTTGACGGGATCTCCCGTCAAACAAAGCATATTGGGGATACCTAAAGCGCCTGCTCCGAAAATATCAGCTTGGAGAGCAATGCGATTTCGATCTCGACAAGTCAATTGAAACACCGGCTCTATTCCTTGATCCAACAAGATCCGACAGGCTGCAAGGCTAGACATCTTGACTAGGGCTCGCTGGCAGTCAGTGATATTGAGAGCGTCTACCCAAGGTTTTAAAGTGAGCGCATTTTTTACTAGTTTTTTTATTCCCGAACCTTTGGGAGGAGTGATTTCAGCGGTGATTACTTTTTGACCCGCGAGCAATTTGGTATTGAGAATGCCCATAACGGGGAAAGTATAACAAAAGATAGGTATTGAAAAGAAAAAGGGCCCCTTGTTGCCAAGAGGCCCTCAAATCTCAATGAGTTAAATATGAGTTTATCCGGCAGCTTCCTGTTTCTCAGCTGCAGGTTTTGCGGCGGGAGCTGCTCTTGCAACTTCCAACCCTTTTACATAATAATTTTGATAGTGATCTTCGCAATAGCCGTGGCGATTCATGACCATCGGCTTTCGACAGTCCATGGCTCCGCAAGTTTTATATCTTGCAAGGCCAAATGCACCCTGTCTCCACTTTCGGTAATGAGCATTACAATAACCCTTGGCACGATATTCACGTTTGCAAGAGGCTACTTGGCAAGCTTTCTCCGAAGTATTGGGTTGTGCTGAAACTTTTTTAGCAACTTTTTCAGCTGATTTAGCTTCCGTAGGGGTTGAAGATTTTACTTTTTTTGATTTTGCAACTTCTTCACTTTTTGCGGCTGGTTTTTTGCCCATGATTCTTCCTCCAGATGCTTTCCTATCGGAAGAATATGAAAAAAATATTAAGGAAATTTGCTTAGATGTGTAGCCCTTCGGGCAAAAGTTTTGAGGAATCCCCCATTGAAAAACGTTCTCGGCTTAAGCACGAAGCGTCAATGGTGTGGAATTTCTGTGTCATAATGAGTTCTGACATCGCAATGGCAGCGCCGTAGCTTTGCATGACTCCCCGGCCCGTAAAACTGTGGCACTCATAAAGTGTTTGGGTTCCGGGGATTTTGCCGAGAATACCGGACGTGTCCGGAGTGTAGCTGTACAATCCGCCCCATCCAGTAATGGGCTTCAACCTCTCAAGAGAACTTGATCTTTCATAAAGTGCCGGCCAAATGTGCTCTTCAAAGAAATTGGAGTCGACATCGAACTTGTAACCTGGTTTTTCATTTTTTAGAACCAATCCCGCCAGAATGTTCCCGCCTTCTGGGTGAAAGTAGACTCTAGATGTATCTACGATCATGCCGTAATCATTCATGTTAAAATTCTCGGCTTTGAAAAGAATAATCTGACGCCGAATAGGTTCAATCAAGGGGTTGGGGATAAGAGGAATCAGCAAATCGCGTGACCAAGCCCCCGCTGCCAAAATAACAAAATCGGCAGACCAAACTGTTGTTGCTTGGTCATTGGTTAGAGCCTTCGGATTTTTAAGATAGTCTTGAGCAGCTATGTCGGATGTGAGTGTGGTGACTGAAATTTCTGCCTTTCTTTGTTTCTCAGTCATGGACTGAACCACATGTCGGTCATGAAACGTGACCCCCCGTTTTTTTGCCTCTTCGCGAAAATATTGTTTGAGACTATTCGAGTTAATGAGTCCATCTTTCGAACCAAAAATCGCAAAGGCCAAGTCGTCAGTTTTATCTACGAAGGGATATCGGGACCTGATGTCACTGATTGAAAGCTTTTCATAGTCAAGTTGGTGACTTCGAGTCCTAGAAAGCATGTCTTCACCCGAAGATTCTTCTCCTTTGCCAAATAGCCAGAGATATCCTGTTTGATTAAATCCGATCTCACTTTTGATGGTTTCAAATAAAGCAATGGAATAACGCGATAGCTCACGATTGATGGGCTGCTGCCACAGATGCCGTACTCCGCCTGCATTACGTTCGGTGCTACTAAGGAGTCCTTCTAGGTCCGGGTCTAGAACATGGATGTCGGATACCCCCTTGCGGGATAGCTCATAGGCAATTGCACTACCGACAATTCCTGCTCCAACGATGACACCATTTACTTTCATGGGCGCAGTCTATCGGAAAAAAAGGGTTCCTGAAAGTCCCTCAAAAAGTTTTTTTGCCATGTTTTTGGGTTGTCGTTTACAATAGAGTCCTATGAAAACACTCTTAATCACACTTTTAATTTTCTCCTTTGGCTGCATCAAAAAAAACCAAGTGGAAACAGCCTCAGTGGCTGCGAATCCTACCGATGTTGTAAGGACTTTTGTAGAGCTATCGGCGGCATCTAAAACTCCGGAGGACAAGAAAAAATTATTGGTCTCCTGTGGGGGGGAGTTGAAAAGAGCTTTTGAAAGAATGTCTGATGAAGAATTTAAGCTCATCTACTTGAGCGGCCAGCTCAGGGTTGAAAAACTGGAAATAATTAAGACCGACATTCAGAATGATAGCGCCCTTATTCACTATCGGGTCATTGTGGAAAATAATCAGGGTACCGAAACGACAAAAGAAACCAATGAGCGGGAGGTTCAGTTGAAAAAAACCGATTCGGGTTGGGTTATCGACGCTATTCGACTTAAAGGGACAGACCAACTCGCATTCACAAGAGGGATGATGTTTTAAAACTGATTTAAATTGATGCAAGAAACGATATCCATATCCAACGGTTCTTCAGTTGGGCAAAGAGTGCAATATGCCTCGCAAGTTCTCTTGAAAGGCGATGACCTTGAAGCCTATTTACATTGCATGTCGAGTGTTTTCGCCGAAAACATCCACTACATCGACCCCGTGCACGAACTCAGAGGAAAAAGTGCAGTGGTTGAAATGCTTCGAAAGTACGTCCCACGCTTAAAAAATGAACCCTTTGAGTTTTCTCTTGTGCATGATGGAAACAACTGCGTGATTTGGCGTTGGGTTTTAAACATGAAGATTCGCTACACTCCGTTTCGCTTTACTATTCACGGGCTTGTTCATGCTGAGCTCGAAGGTGAAAAAATTGTTCGTCAGCGGGAATATTACGATCCCATGGAGTCCATTGGGGTCATTCCAATCATAGGTGCACTCTACAAATTAGCTCTCAAATTGGGGTAGAAACGCCATGTTTTTTCTCAAAAAAGTTATTTTTAAGTTGATGGAGTTGGGTCTGGGGCTTCGAACTTGTTTTAGTCTTGAGACCAAAGACCCCATCTTTGTGAATTTCAAGCTTTCACCTGCTGAGATTGAGAGTGTGAAAGCTTTGTTGCCGCCGGGATTTGTACTTAAACCCATTCGATTTACTGAAGACGAAGAAATAAGTTCGTATTGGGTAAGTTATAATTTTTATCAGCTTAAGTACCCCTCTCCAAAATTAGCCGGAATCAAAAAGTCACGTTTGGAAATCAATACCTTCGTTGAGGATTCACAGGGAAGAAAAGGTATTTTGGTTTTTTGTGATTCTCCTTTTGTTTCCAGGGAGAGCGTAAAGAGTTTAATCGGGCGGGTTTGCGATTTTGCCGAATGGCTTGTCACTAAGATCTACGGCTGCGGGCAATTGATTGGGCTTGATTACCATTTAGCAGAGCGACTCAGAGTTTCAATGTATGCGAAGAACCAAAAAGTTAATCTAGACTTACCTGTGCCAGAACAAGAACATAAGCCTTCTATTCAACTTTCGAGCGATTATTTAAATTACAACGATATTTCCTTTTTCAATCAGGGTAAAAGCTTAGATTTTGTGAACGTAAATAGTTCTTTCATCGAGGCTCGGTTTTTCTCTGTACCATTAGATTGTAAAGAGCCTCAATACCAGCTTACGATGGAAAGTCGATTGTTTGCGCGGAAACCAGATGTTATTCTAGCCCACCGAGGAGAGATTGCTTACTTAGTTAACTCGATGAATCGTTGTTTAACTGAGAGGCAAGTCAATGGCTAAAGCCTCTTTGTCTCTGAAAATATCTCTGTGTGCGATGGCAAGTTTGATTTTGTTTGGTCTTATTTTCCCGACCACTTTCAAGAACCTATTTTCCCACCCTGAAGTTCATCTTTATGCGAAGTTTTTTCATGTGCTTTCAGTGACCACCGTCTTTGCTAATGCTTTGATTGGGACTCTCTGGGAAACCCGAGGTCTCTTGTCGAGAAAGGCTCCTGTCATTCGTTACACCTATCAAACCGTGACTTGGCTTGATTCTGTTTTAACCGCTCCTCTTATTCTGATTGCTGTTGTTTCGGGTGTTCTGATGGCCACCAACCTTGGAGGTGTATGGACGATTGGTTGGCTTAGTGTCGCTTTTGTGATGTTTCTTTTCTCCGGACTGGTCTGGGTGGTCTTGGATATCCCAACTCAATATCGAGTGAACAGATTATTTAAAGGCCTCGACGAAAAAAACGATGTTTTACCAAGTCAGGTTATGGGGCTGCTATGGTTCCGTTTAGGCGTCAATATTTTTAGTTTGTTTCCACTGATTGCCATCTTTGTTCTCATGATTTTTAAGCCGGAGTTAAAGCCTATTGGAGAGTGGTTTAGGCTTCATTAAGTGTCTTAAGGTTTTTAAAAATTTCAAGCCACATCGGTTGAGTGAGTCGCCCTGTTTGGGTGTTCTGTCGACTTGGATGATAAGACGCCAGTAAAGTGTAATCTCCAATATAATAAGTAGCTCCGTGGCTAAATTTTGGCGTTGGAGTTGGGATTGCAACGCCTTGACGTTTAAGCACATGAAGAATCGATTCAAAACCAATTTTGCCAAGTCCCAAAAAAATTCTAGTGCGATCGAGAAGTAAGAATTCTTGATCCAGAAATTGGGAACAATTGCGGAGTTCTAAAAGAGACGGTTTGTTGTCGGGTGGGGCACAGCGCGCTGCGGCAGAAATGTAAACTCCATGCAGTTTCATTCCGTCATTTCTGTCTGTGGAGGATGGCTGGCTGGCAAATCCAAATTGGTAAAGAGCCCCGTAAAGCCAGTCCCCACTGCTATCTCCTGTGAACATACGGCCGGTTCGGTTTGCTCCATGAGCTCCGGGGGCGAGACCAATAATCCAAATAGGAGCCCTAGGATCTCCAAAGCCAGGAACGGGCCTTCCCCAATAGGATTCGCGTAAATATTGGCGCCTTTTTTTCTCCGCTATGGCACGGCAGTATTGGCGAAGCCGGGGACATCGCTCGCATTTGGTGATTTTTTGAGTTAGACTTTTCCAGGTCATGTCTTTTCATGAACTATTTTCATGGTTTGGACAAGGGAAGGAATACTTGCAAGGTGCTAATTTCACTGCTAGTGTGCCCCCCGAATCAGTAGTATGTGAAAAGTACAGAATTTACAGCGGAGGATAATCGCAATGTCTGTAGAAGAAAAAGTTAAGAGTATTATTGTTGAGCAACTAGGGGTCGATATGGAGACTGTAACTCCAGAAGCCTCTTTTATTGATGATCTTGGAGCCGATTCTCTAGACATCGTGGAATTGGTTATGACCATGGAAGAGGAATTTGATTTAGAAATTCCTGACGAAGATGCGGAAAAGATCAAAACGGTCAACGACGTCATCAGTTACATCAAAACAAAAGTGAACTAAGACTAATATGAGGCGAGTAGTCGTCACAGGCCTTGGGGCCCTGAGTCCCATAGGGCTCACAGTGGGAGAAAACTGGGAGTCTCTGACGCAGTCAAAGTCGGGTATTCGTCCTATTACTCTTTTCGATGCTTCTCAGTATTCCTCGCGAATAGCTGGGGAGGTCATCCAATACCAAGCCGATAAGCATTTTCAGGTCAAGGACCTGAAGAAGATGGATCGCTTCATACAGTTCTGTCTGGTCGCAGGTACTGAGGCCATGGCAAATTGTGGCCTCGATCTGAGCAAAGAGAATCTGGAGAGGGTCGGATCAATAGTCGGAGTTGGGATTGGCGGACTGGCTGAGATTCAAGCTCAATACAAAGAATTATTAGAAAAAGGGCCACGTCGAGTGAGCCCTTTTTTCATTCCGGCTGTGATTGGCAACCTAGCTGCAGGACAACTATCCTTAAAATATGGTCTTAAAGGTCCCAACACCTGTATTACAACAGCTTGCTCCTCAAGTGCGCATGCTATTGGCGAGTCCTTTAGATATATTCAAAATGGAACTGCCGATGTCATGTTCGCTGGTGGTGCCGAAGCAGTGGTTTGTGAACTTGGAGTGGGAGGATTTTGTGCGTTAAGAGCTCTCTCAACCCGAAATGATGAGCCCGCGAAAGCTTCGCGCCCTTTTGATAAAGACCGAGATGGTTTTGTTATCGCAGAGGGCTCGGCAATTATGGTTTTGGAAGAGTATGAACGGGCTAAAAAACGTAATGCTCATATCCTAGCCGAAGTCGTTGGGTACGGTCTTAATTGTGATGCTTACCATATTACTCAGCCAGCTCCTGAAGGAGAGGGTGCCGGTCGATGTATGCATCTTGCGCTGAATGATGCCAAACTAAACCCAGCCTCAATTGACTATATCAATGCTCATGGAACTTCGACCCCCATCGGAGATATCAACGAAACCATAGCTGTTAAAAATGTTTTCAAAGATCACTCCAAAAAAGTTGCTGTGAGTTCTACAAAATCCATGACAGGACATCTGTTAGGGGCCGCTGGAGCTATTGAAGCCGTTTATTCAGTCAAAGCTATTGAGGCACAAGTCGCTCCTCCTACGATAAACTTAGATAACCCAAGTCCCGAGTGTGATTTAAACTATGTCCCTCACACTGCGCAGCAGATGAAAATTGAATATGCCATGTCAAATTCCTTTGGCTTTGGCGGAACAAACGCTACACTCATCTTTAAGAAGATTTGAGTAAAAGCATGAACAATGAAATCTACGTAGGTTCCGATCACGCGGGCTATGCTTTTAAAGTTTCTTTATTGGAGCAATTGAAAAAGCATTTTCCTAACTTTATCTGGGCAGATCTTGGATGTCACAGTGAAGAGTCCTGTGATTATCCTGAATTTGCCGCAAAAGTCGCTGACGCTGTGGTTAAACAGTCAGCAAGGGGAATTTTAATTTGTGGATCAGGCATCGGGGTCGCTATTGCAGCTAATAAGGTTCCAGGCATCAGAGCTGCTACTATTTGGGATGCAAAGTCGGCATCTTTGTCAAAAGAGCACAACAATACAAATATTATCGCAATGGGGGCAAGGCTTATCACTTTAGATACTGCTCTTGCTGCAGTTACAAGTTGGTTAAACACAGAGTTTGCAGGTGGGAGACATCAAAAACGCATCGATCTCATTACATCACTGGAGAAAAAATATGGGGCATCTTAGAGACGTAGATCCAGCGGTCGCAGGATTTATTCAAGAAGAGCTTAATCGACAGCAAAATTCTCTCGAGCTTATTCCGAGTGAAAATACAGCTTCTCGGGCAGTGATGGAGGCTCAGGGCACGGTTCTTACCAACAAATATGCCGAGGGGTATCCCGGAAAAAGATATTATGGTGGATGCGAGTTCGTAGATAAAGTTGAAAGCGTTGCGATTGAGCGGGCTTGTCAGTTGTTCGGAGCGGATTTTGCGAATGTACAGCCTCACTCAGGTAGCCAAGCCAATATGGCATCCTATTTGGCAGTACTCTCTCCAGGTGACACGATTCTTGGAATGAACTTGTCCCACGGAGGTCATTTAACTCATGGTCATCCGGTCAATTTTTCTGGCCTGCTGTTCAAAGTGGTTTCCTATGGAGTCCGCCAAGATAACCAATTAATCGACTATGACGAAGTGAGGGATTTGGCGCACAAACATAAACCCAAATTAATTATTGCGGGGGCCAGCGCCTATCCTCGCATTATCGATTTTGAGAGGTTCGGTCAAATTGCACGTGAAGTAGGGGCCTTTTTCTTGGTGGATATGGCCCATATTGCGGGTCTTGTCGCTGCTAAACTGCATCCTACTCCGGTAGGTCACGCGGATATCGTGACGAGCACAACTCACAAGACTTTAAGAGGCCCTCGAGGGGGGATTATCCTTTTTAAAGAGGCGCAGAGAGCCAAGATCAACTCACGAATTTTCCCAGGTATTCAAGGCGGACCCTTGATGCATGTCATTGCAGCCAAAGCTGTCGCGTTCAAAGAGGCAATGACTCCGGAATTTAAAACCTATCAAGCTCAGGTTATTAAAAACTGTAAAGCCCTTGCGGGTTATTTACTTGAAGAGGGGTTCACGCTTGTTAGCGGTGGGACCGATAACCACCTTGTTTTGATAGACTTGCGAAACAAAGGGATCACAGGTAAAGAGGCCGAGGAGCGATTAGACCGTGTGGGTCTAACCGCGAACAAAAACACGGTTCCATTTGAAACGGCCAGTGCTTTTGTGACTAGCGGTATTCGAATTGGCACACCAGCAATAACCACGAGAGGTCTGAAAGAGACCGAAATGGCGTGGTTGGCGAAATCGATATCACGAGTTGTTTCAGATTACAGTGAAGAAACTGTAAAGCAGGTTAAGGGAGAAGTGGTGGAGTTGTGCCGTCGCTTTCCTATATACAAGGATTTATGAAATCAGCGCGCAGAAAAAATCGTATTGAAGCCCTTCAGGTATTATTTCAGTTGGACCTGAATCAGGATCTATCCACCCAGAAGGCGTTAAAACACTTCGAAGATTTTTATGCTCAAGACAAAAAGCAAATTGACGACTTCACTCATCGTTTGGTGATGGGAGTTACCGAAAAGTTAGTTGAAATAGACCAGGTTCTCAAACAGGCATCTGAAAATTGGCGCCCTGATCGCATGGCCGCAGTCGACCGAAATGCTCTTCGTTTGGGGGTTTATGAGATTCTTTTTTGCGATGACATTCCCGCGACTGTATCAATTAATGAAATGATCGAGCTTGCAAAGCAGTTCGGTTCAGAAAGTAGTCCCAGCTTTATTAATGGTATTCTAGATAAGATTCGGCAACTCAATCCCAATCCAAAGAAAGCAAAGTAAACTTGAAATCGCTTTGGAGCGTGAATGGCTGAGGTTAAAAAGATAAATTTAGATCAAAACCCCAATGCGCTCACTTCGCTGGCGGTTGACGCAGTGATTGTAATTACCAACATCAGAAAACAAATCGATTGGCTCAATGAGGGGATAAGATGCCTCGATTGGTCTCTTGGACATCAGTTACGACGAGCCAAAGATAAGCTCAAAGATTTACCCATCTTCGTCCCATCGATGGGGAAAATCACCTCGCAATATGTGATATTATGTTTTCCAATGTCGGAAAAAAGAAACCTTGAAGAAAATTGTAGAAATCTTTCCTTGAAATCCCTAGCGATCGTTGCAGATTTTGGTTCGGTGCCTGAGGATTGGGTCCAATGGGGAACAACCGATTTGGATTCGATCTATGTCTGCGATGCTGTGTCTCAAATAGGGGGGAATCCCATTTGAGCTCGAGTCATAAAAATCGCTCCACTATATCGCTGGAGCAAAAACAGAAAGTATTAGTTGTGGGAATGCAGTTTCCTGGCGAAACCACTCACGAAGTTGAAAATAGCCTTGCTGAACTGAACCGGCTTATAGATACTTTGGGAGCCCAAGTCGTTCATTCTATCATCCAAAAAAAGGAAAAGCCCCATCCAGCGATGTATGTTGGAACTGGAAAAGCAGAAGAAATAAGTGGTTTGGTCAAAGAATATGAATGTTCTATTGTCGCGTTTGATAATGAACTGACTGGGACTCAACAAAAGAATCTTGAAAAAGTGTTGAGTTGCAGAGTGGTTGACAGGACTGGCATCATTTTAGAGATCTTTTCGAAACATGCGAGAACCAAAGAAGCAAAAAACCAAGTAGAATTGGCAAGCCTTGAGTATCTTGCAACCCATCTTACCCGCCGGTGGACCCATCTCGAACGTCAAAAAGGGGGGATCGGTCTCAAAGGTGTTGGGGAGAGACAAATCGAATTGGATAGGCGTTTGATTCGCAATCGTATCTCTAGGCTTAAAGAGGAAATGGCCCACACGGCGTCTGAAAGGCAAATCCAAAGAGCGCACCGAGGTGATAAATTTCTTAGAGTTGCTATTGTGGGTTACACCAATGCGGGAAAGTCTACGTTGATGAATCATCTGACGACAAGCCAAGTGTACGTCGATGATCGTTTGTTTGCGACGCTCGATTCTACAGTGAAAGTCATCGATCCTAAAACACGCCCGCCGATTCTCTTAAGCGACACTGTTGGGTTTATTGATAAACTACCCCATAGTTTAGTAGCTTCGTTTAGATCTACATTGGCTGAAGTGTTGGAGGCTGATCTTTTGTTGCATGTTGTAGATCTCTCCTCTGAAATTTATCCGCATCATCTAGATGTCACTAGAAAAGTTTTAGATGATATTGGTGCAGGTTCAAAACCTAGTATGTTGGTTTTTAATAAAGCAGATTTAGTTAAAGAAATATTTCTTCCTAAGATTTTAGAGCGAAAATACATCGATAGCTTAGTAGTTTCCTCATTCAATCCAGAGGACATGAAGCGATTAAGAAATGCTATTTTTGGATATTTTGAACGCGACATGATGGAACTCGAAGTGATTGTCCCATACGGAAACACTTGGCTACAATCACAAATACACGAGTATTCTAAAGTGCTTGAAAAAGAGTATCTCGAAGAAGGCGCAAAATTTAAAATAAGAATTATGCGCTCCACAGCAAGCTGGTTGCGGTTGGTCGAGGATCCTAAAGCATCATGAAATTAGGCGTAACTCGCGAGCTTCCTCTTGATTGCCAATCATTGTTAGCCCCTTATTTTGATGTGATTCAAGTGGAAGAAAAAGGTCGTCCCATGACTGTGGACGAACTTAAGGATTTTGTTAAAGACCTCGATGTCTTAATTTGTCAGCTCACCGATGCTATTTCAGATTCATTGTTGTCTCATGCAAAAAGATTAAAGCACATTGCGACTTTCTCGGTGGGAGTCGACCATTTGGACCTCAACGCGATTAAAAAACGAGGAATTCGTTTGTCGCACACGCCAGGAGTGCTCACCGATGCAACCGCAAATTTGGCGTGGGCATTGATTCTTTCTTGTTCAAGGCGCCTCAAAATGGCAGAGACTTTTATGAGAGAGGGGAAATTTAATGGGTTCGCCCCAAGCCTTTATCTAGGGCTGCCGCTTGAGCGTTGTACATTGGGAATTGTTGGGATGGGTAAAATCGGTCGAGCTGTTGCAAAACGAGGAGAATCTTTTGGAATGAAAGTTCAGTATTACACTCGCACTCCTTCCAAAGACACTGAGGGGAAGTCAGTATCCTTTAATGAGCTATTAGCTACTTCCGATGTCATCAGTATTCATTGCCCGTTAAGTTCCTCGACCCGCCACATGTTTTGTAGAAACTCGCTAAAGCTTATGAAATCGAATGCTGTGCTGGTTAATACAGCGAGAGGTCCAATTATCGATGAAAAAGCTCTTCAAGAGCATCTTCTGGGAAACCCGAATTTTTTTGCTGGGCTTGACGTGTTTGAACAGGAGCCCAAAGTCGTTGATGGGCTTATCGATTTGCCGAATGTTATCTGTTTGCCTCATATCGGTTCGGCGAGCCAGTGGGCTCGAGAACAAATGGCGAATACCTGCATTCAAGAAGCGATGCGTTTTGCATCTAACCAAAAGCTTTTGTATGAGTACACGTTATGAGCGAAATAGGTCTGCAAATTTATGTTATTTCTGATGGCACTGGAGAAACCGCTGATCAAATGATCAAAGCAGCTCTGCTGCAGTATGTTCGCGAAGGATTAAAAATCATTCGTTACAAAAATATTCGCACTGAAATTCAAGTCAGATCAATTTTTGAGGAGGCTCACGCCGCCAATGCGGTGGTGGTTTATACAGTTGTTTCCGATAACTTGAGAAAATTTATAGATTCGACCAGCCAACAAACGGGCGTTCCGACGGTGGACCTCCTAGGCCCTTTACTTGAAAAGTTATCGAGATATTTAAGAAAAAATCCAGAATCCCAACCTGGTCTCTTCCATCAAGTGAATGAAAACTATTTTAAACGAATTGAGGCCATAGAGTTTACTGTGAAGCATGACGATGGGAAATACGCGGATAGTTTAGACCGCGCTGATATTATTTTAGTTGGATTGTCTCGCACTTCGAAAACTCCGCTTAGCGTGTATCTGTCCTATAAAGGTTGGAAAGTGGCAAATGTTCCCTTGGTGAAAGATATTGAGCCTCCCGAAGAGCTTTTTAAAACTGATCAAAGAAAAATTATTGGGCTCTTGATCGATCCAGATACTTTAGTTCGAATTCGTAGAGAGAGATTAGTTAAAATGGGTGAAGATCCAAGCCGAGACTATGCGAATTTAAATCATGTGATAGCCGAAATAGATTTCTGTAAAGAGCTCTTTAGAAAAAATCGCAGGTGGCCCGTGTTCGATATCACCGGAAAAGCGCTCGAAGAAACTGCAAGTGAAGTCGAAAAAGTGATCAGAGCAGCCATGCCTGAAAAGTGGGATCATCTAACCTAGGATGGACTTTAAAAAAAGTTAGAGCCTAGCTTGGTAGGAACGATCTTAGAGATCTTTCCTACCAAACTATTCTCTAAGCTCTTTCTCAAGAGCATTGGGGGGTAGGGACGAGGCAAACCTTAAAAACTTCAACTACAAAATCTGCTTGAAAGCCGAACTCTCAACCTTCGCTTTTCGCTTCCGCCTGTATTAGCTATTTTCCAGCTATCGGTTCTTCTCGTCGCACTGATTAGTAAAGCAACAGAGATGCCATTTGAAATAGCCCTGTAGTTTCAATAGCATACAGGTTGTATCTGTAGTGATTTTTGACAATCTCATTTTGAGTTCTAAAAAGCCAAATAAATACAATGTGTTACTGCTGACAATTCAATTGTGCTGGGTGTTTCAAAAATGGTCGATCACTTAAAGGGGTTCACGTTAGGTCTTTTTTGAAAAAACTGTTATACCGACCCCATGAAAAGCTTGTTCATTATATGGGTCGGGGTTCACGCGTCTTGTGCCGTGGCTGGTTGTTTAGATTTCTTTTATGTTAAAAGGCCAGTGGCTTACGGGGCCGTTTACCACGAGTATGTAGCTGCGAGGAATCCGAAAACTGGAAAATCTGAAGCGTTTGGGCTGCTTAAGGGGTCCGAGGATTTAAAAATATTTCTAAACGCATTTGAGAGAAAAAGTGAGGCGACTGCAGTCCTTAGATTTATGGGCAATGCGTGTGATGAGAATGCAAAACGGGCGTCTGATGCAGCCAGAAAATATGCCAAGGAGTGGGAGGTCTTTTACGATAACGAGATACTATTCTACAGCCGTATGGGGGTGACACCTGTCGTCGGCAAACCCTGCCGTAATGTGGCCCTAGAGATAGCTGAGATCCTAAAGAAGTTTTTACATTAAGCGATTGCGACCCAAGTAATCATTGTGAGTTGCGATAAAAAACAAGAGTGCTTTTGTAACCAACTCATCCACCGAAATTTTTGTATTCTTTTCCATATCTTTCAGATCTTGAATAATATGATCTTTAGTTGTCACAGTGAGTTGAGTTTCTTTGTTTACGTTATTTGATTTGTTGCTCATGTTAGTATCATAACTCCTCCTCCCGAGCGGTCAAGAACAGCTTGAGCAATTTCGTAGATGACAGAGACGGCCTTTTGAACAAAAATCTGGTATGATAAAGAGTTTGAACCATGATGAATATCGACCCCAACCGAGTCAAAGATAAGTTTCAAAAGCTGTTTCGTACTGCTTCCATTTCTTTCTTTTCTGTTTTTATGGTCGTGAGTCTATCCGGAGCAGCCTTTTTGATTTACCTGACCAGCACTCTTCCTGAGGTTAGCAAGCTTAAAGGCTTTCAGCATGTTCGGGCTACTGAAGTTTTCTCTGATGAAGGCAAAAAAATCGGTGAGTTCACTACGGAACGGCGTTATCCATTTACCTTTGAAAAATTACCCAAGTTTGTGATTCAGGCTTTCCTAGCTGCTGAAGATGCAAAGTTTTATGAACACCACGGTGTTGATTTCAATGGGATCGGTAGAGCCGTATTCTCAAACATCGCCAGAGGTCGTTTCGCCCAAGGCGGAAGCACCATTACTCAGCAAGTAGCGAGAGCTCTGCTGCTTGCCACCAAAAAGAAAGAAATTTCCAGAAAGATACGTGAAATAGTTCTTGCTTGGAGAATGGAGAAGACTCTCTCCAAAAACGAAATTCTAAATCTTTATCTGAACGAAATTTTTCTAGGCCATGGCTCTTATGGTGTTGCTTCGGCAGCTAGAAATTATTTTGGGAAAAATGTGGAGCAACTGACTCTTGGTGAAGCTTCGATGTTAGCGGGTCTCCCACAGAGACCTAATGAGTGGAATCCTATTAAGAACCCTCGTCTCGCAAAGAGAAGACAGGACTACGTTCTCAAAAGAATGATGGAGCTTAAATTTATATCGGGCGATCAAAAAACTGCAGCTTTCAACGAAGTTTTAAAACTCAGGAATTTAGAAGAGCTAAATAATACGGCCGCTCCTTATTTTACGGAGTATGTGCGACAGCATTTGATGTCAAAGTATGGTTCTGACCAAATTTTGAGCCAGGGATTTAAAGTCTATACGACTGTTAAATACGATTTTCAGAAAGCAGCAGAGAGATCCGTTGACCGTGGAATTCGTGAGGCCGACAAAAGACTTGGTTGGAGGGGGATCGTTGAACATCTCGAGGAACCTGAAAAACAGGAAAATTTTATTCGCTCTGCTCATCGGACAGTGATCGAAAATTTAAATCCACCACGATTGCTCTATCCCGAAGTTGTAGATGGTACGAAAGGACTTGAGTGGGACCTCAAACCTTTTTATGAGAAAACCAGCCGATATTTTGGTCTTACTCCGGTTGCAGAGGGGCAATTGTATAAAGCTCTGGTTGCAGATGTTCGCGACGATAAGGCGGCAGCTTTTGTTCGTGTCGGTCAAACGGCTTTGGTTCTGCCCCTTAGCGGTGCCAATTGGGTGAAACTCGATGGGCAGCCACTTAGTGCGCTTTCTCAAATCATCAAACAGGGCGACGTTATTTTTGTTCGAATCGAAAAAATAGATAAAAAGATGGAGTACGCTTCGGTCACTTTAGAGCAGGAACCTGAGATTCAAGGGGCTTTATTATCCTACGAAGTTCAGAACGGTTTTGTGAGGGCCATGGTTGGGGGCACAGATTTTAATAAAAGTAAGTTTAATTGTGCGCTTCAAGCAAAGAGACAAGTGGGGTCAACTTTCAAACCTCTGCTCTACGCCGCAGCTTTTGACAAAGGATTTTCTCCAGCGTCGATGGTGACCGATTCTCCCATTGTTTTTAAGACTGAGGGTAAAACAGAAGCCCAGACTTTAGGTTCAACAGAAGAGGAGTGGAAACCTCATAACTACGGAAATAAATTTGAAGGAGACATTCCACTCAGAACAGCAATTATTCGTTCCATGAATATTCCTACTGTGAAGCTCCTGAATGAAATTGGTGTCGATTATGCAATTCAGTATTCACGAACTCTGGGTATCGCATCTCAGTTACCTCGCGATCTAACGATTGGTTTGGGTTCATGGTCCAGTAGTTTAGAGGAACTCATGAGGGCCTATGCGATATTTCCGCGATTGGGTAAACCTGTTTCTTTGAGATACATCAAACGAGTTGAAGACAGCGAAGGTAATGTCATTGAATCCTTTTCAGATGTTTCAGAACTCGCAGCTTCAGAAGATTATAAAACACTCGAAGTCGCTAATGCTGAGGGTGAAATCCAACCCGGTCAGCTTGTTGCAGGAGGCGAAAGTGTCGTTCCTCCCGGCCATGTGATATCTCCTCAGACAGCCTATGTGATGACCGATGTTCTTAAAGGTGTGATTCGAGACCCTCAGGGTACGGGTCACGCTGCCGCTGGGGTACCTAGGCAAGTCGCGGGAAAAACTGGAACCTCAAATGACCATCGAGATGCCTGGTTCATTGGGTATACTCCTACTTT
>DDPO01000160.1:21305-22367 GCA_002342225.1 Bdellovibrionaceae bacterium UBA2466
GCTGCAGCCCCCATATGGGCTGAGTATATGAAATACGCAACGAGCCAGGTTGCAAATACCGACTTTTCAATTCCCGATGATGTTGTTTTTGCTTATATCGATCGACAAACGGGTAAGTTAGCAAATCCTAATACCCCTAATCGGGTGAGAGTAGCGTTCAAAGTTGGAACTGTTCCCAACGCCATGGGGGACAATATTCCTAGAGTGGGTGAGCCAGGTGTGCGAGCTACCGCAACGGGTTCCGTTCCTACTCAAGGCACTGCCAGCAATAATCCTGTGAATCCTTCCGAGGGAGAACCCAGCAGTAAGACTGAAGAGGAAGAAACGTCCGATTTCATTCGGCAAGACTTCCAATAAGCACTCGAAACTTATTAGAATCATTAGAAAACCACTAGTTTTTACGCTAAATAATCTTCTCTCTCCTTGTGTTAACTCAAAAGACCTGCTAAAACATTGCAACTTCTGTGAATTGTTGTGAAAGCGGGCAGTGCCCGCTTTTTGTTTATTAATGGCTGGGAAGTATAAAAACGAATGAATTCTATAAGAAAATCCGACGTCGAAATGAGGATTCTTGAAGTGTGTGAGAGAGAGCTTAAAGAAACTCCTTATAGAATATTAGACGTAGATGCTCGTTTGGGAGCAAGTTCGTTGATACGCCTATTTATTGATAAAGCCGATAATGAGAGTGGACCAACTTTGGATGAAGTTGCTGAACTGAGCCGAAAGTTGGACCCGATTATTGAAGCGGAACGATTTACTGAGGGTGCTTATCATCTGGAAGTGTCTTCTCCTGGATTGGATAGAAGACTAAGAGTTGCCCCTGATTTTGAAAAAGAGATTGGGCGAGAAATTTCTTTGAACCTTCATGAGAGCATGCCCGGCATTGGAGCTAACATCAAAGGAGAGTTAGTTAAAGTAGATTTGGGACGAATTAATATCGCCCAAGGTAAAAAAAATAGAAAAGAATTTGAAATACCTTTTCAAAATATCAAACGAGCTAATCGCGTTTGGGATTTTGAAGTAAGAAAATCGAAATAGAAGGAAGTAGTTATGGCGTCAGAA
>DDPO01000160.1:22440-63113 GCA_002342225.1 Bdellovibrionaceae bacterium UBA2466
CTCATCGAAGCTTTAGAGTCCGCTTTGGTAATGGCGGCAAAGAAAAAGTACGGGATAGATAAAGAAATTGAAGCACACTTTAACGAAGATCTCGGGGAGATTGAGTTGTTTCAGTTTAAAAACGTAGTCGAAGAAGTTGATGATGAGGCTACCGAGATTTCTTTCGATAATGCCAAAGACCTCGACCCTGATGTTTCAGTGGGAGACAGTATCGGGGTTAAACTCGACACCAACCAGTTCGGTCGAATAGCAGCTCAGACCGCAAAGCAAGTCATTATTCAAAAAGTGAGAGATGCAGAACGTGATATCATTCACAATGAATTTACGAGTCGTAAAGGAGAAGTAGTTCACGGCGAGTGTAGGAGAGTTGAAAAGGGTTGTGTCGTAGTGAACTTGGGACGCACCGACGCTATTTTGCCAACACGAGAGCAAATCCCTGGTGAAACTTTTAGACCCAACGATCGTGTGACCGGCTATTTAATTGATGTTCAGCAAACGCCCAGAGGGCCCAAGATTGTTCTTTCTAGAACTTGTCCTGAGTTGCTGGTGCAGCTTTTCAAACAGGAAGTTCCTGAAGTTAACGAAGGCATCGTTCAGATTAAAAGTGCTGCGAGAGAGCCTGGGATGAGAGCTAAAATTGCTGTGGCTTCAACGGATCCTGACGTTGATCCAGTAGGGGCTTGCGTAGGGCTCAAAGGGTCTAGAGTACAGAATGTTGTGCAAGAGCTTCGCGGTGAAAAAATTGATATCGTTCCGTGGGAGGAAGATGAGACACGTTTTGTATGTAACGCATTAGCCCCCGCTGAAGTGATTAAAGTTAGAGTGGACGAAGACAATCATTCGATGGACATTGTAGTTGCTGACAACCAACTGTCACTCGCCATTGGTAAACGCGGGCAGAACGTAAAACTGGCATCCATGTTAACAGGTTGGAAATTGGATATCGTTTCTGAATCGAAAATGTCACAGCGCCAAGATGACGCTAAAGAGTTGCTTAAACTCATTGAAGGAGTCAGTGACACTCTAGCGCAGAGTTTATATCAGTATGGTTTCACAGTTGAACAATTGGCAAATAATGAAGTTGCAGTGATAGCTACTGTTCCCGGTTTTTCAGAAGAAAAAGCCAAAGATGTTCAAGACAAAGCGAAAGATCTTATCGCTTCTGGAAAATATGCGGAAGAAAAAGCTAAGCAGATGGAAGCTGCTAAAGCAACCCAGGCAATGGGAGTTAAAAGATCTAAGAGTGCAGTCGATGAACAACTAAAAGCTGAAATGAAGGCTCTTCAGGAAAAAGAAAAAACTGAAGCAAATGCTAACATTGAAGCTGCTAGCGAGGATGAAAGTAAATCCTAAAGATACGAAGGACGAATGACTACTAAATTAAAAGTATACGAGCTCGCAAAAGAACTAAGTATGGATGGCCAGCACCTTGTGGATTTGGCCCAAAGGCTTGGTATCGACGTGAAAAATACGATGAGTGTTCTCGGGACTGAAGAAGTTCGCACCATCCGAGATCATCACAAGAAAAATAAAGGGCTTGCAAAGACAGCAGCTTCAACGACCCCCACCAAAACATCGGTAACCGAAAAACGGGTTGGAACAACAGTTATTCGTAGAAGATCTGCCAAAGTGACCGAGCCAGTACCTGTGGTTGAGCCCGAAGCAAGTGAAACACAAACAATAGCACCTTCTGCTGAAATTTCAGCAGAGCCAGTGGTTGTTTCTCATTCTGAAGTAGTGGTTGCTGAAACTGTTTCGAATCAAGTCGACGGGACGGCAGCTGAAGTGATGAGTCCGTTGCAGGAGCCTGTGGCTCCCGCTGAGATTCCAAAAGTTGCGGAGGAAAAACCGATTGTTGCTGCAAAGCCCGTTGAGGAGTTTGTTGCGCCCAAAGCTAAAAAGTTTTTCCCCTCGATTATCAAAAAAGTGGCTACCGAGGAATATTTGGGAGCTAAGGTCGGCCCCAAAGTGGAAAAGCCGAAGCGAGAAGCAAAACCAGCGAATGCGGCCGGCAAGACGGGTGTGGCGGCAAAAACTGCAACTGGGGCGCAACCTGGTTTGGTTGGTACAGGTTTGTCCAAAAGAGTCAAAGAGGTTGATTTTGCGGGCGCAGCCACTGAAGCTGCAGCCAAGGAGCAAGGGAAAAGACGACTTCTTGAACGGCAAAGCACAGTATTTAAAAGTGCTGATTTTTTGAAGCGAGAAATGGTTCATTCCACGAAGAAGAAAAAGAATGCAGCAGCTCGCCCAGCGCTTAAGACCCAGATCACAACCCCTAGCGAGCACAAACGGGTTGTCGAGATGGGAGATTCGATTACAGTGGGCGAATTCGCTCGTCAGTTAAGTCAAAAAGCTGGTGGGATTATCGCAAAACTCATGGCCATGGGCGTAACTGCATCTATCAATGAAAACATTGATCATGATACTGCAACGTTGCTAGCTCAAGAATTTGGCTACGAAGTGAAACAGAAAGTTTTTAAAGAAGAAGAGTTTATTCCGCAGGTTTCTGTTGAAGAAGGGGAACTTAAGCCTAGGGGGCCAGTGGTCACCATCATGGGGCATGTCGACCATGGAAAAACTTCACTCCTAGATGCTATCCGAAAAACTAAAGTGGCAGCAGGTGAAGCGGGTGGAATCACTCAGCACGTAGGGGCTTACACGGTAACTCTGCCAAAGGGGAAAATTACGTTTGTTGATACTCCCGGTCATGAAGCTTTCACTGCGATGAGAGCTCGGGGTGCAAAAGTCACCGATATCGTCGTTCTCGTTGTCTCTGCAGTAGATGGAGTTATGCCCCAGACGTTGGAGTCGGTGAACCACTCCAAAGCTGCAAATGTCCCCATCATTGTGGCCGTTAATAAGATTGATCTCCCAGATGGAAATCCGGATCGAATAAAGCAGACACTAGCTGGTCATGGTCTAGCGCCGGAAGAGTGGGGTGGTGAAACCATCTATGTTCCGGTTTCCGCAAAGACCGGCAAAGGACTTGATAATCTCCTGGAGAGCATTCTTCTTCAAGCGGAGATCATGGAGTTGAAGGCCAACTATGACTGTCCTGCTCGAGGCGTTGTTATTGAATCTCGCCTTGATAAAAACCGAGGAGCCATCGCTTCCGTGC
This sequence comes from Bdellovibrionaceae bacterium UBA2466, assembly GCA_002342225.1. Classification (GTDB taxonomy): domain Bacteria; phylum Bdellovibrionota; class FAC87; order UBA2466; family UBA2466; genus UBA2466. The sequence goes on from DDPO01000160.1 coordinate 25,559, forward strand.
TAGTTCAGCATGGCAAGTTATCAACTGGAAACCACCTTGTTTCGGGAACCTGCTATGGAAAAGTAAGAGCTATGGCAAGCCCTGAAGGTGCAAAAATTAACGAAGCCATGCCTGGTGAGCCTGTCGAAATCCTAGGTCTACCTTCTGTTCCAGCAGTAGGAGATGAGTTTTTTGTGATGGCAGATGAAAAGTCGGCCAAAGAGTTGGTTGAGGCTCGAACTTTAAAAGCAAAACAGTTAGCTTTAGAGAATAAGCCAAAACTCACTCTCGAAGAGATGATGAATGCGGCCTCTGGACCTGATAAGGAACTTAGAATTATTCTCAAGGCCGATGTCGCTGGATCTACCGAGGCTTTGAAGGAATCTCTAAACAAGTTTGCTTCCGAAAAAGTGAAACTAAAAGTGCTTCATACTGGCACTGGTGGGGTTACCGAGAGTGACGTCATGTTGGCTTCTGCGAGTCGTGCTGTGATTTTGGGATTCAATGTCCGCCCCGATATAAAAGCTCAGCGTATAGCTGAACAAGAGGGAATCCAGATAAAAACCTACAGCATTATTTATGACCTGTTGGAGGATATCAAGCGGCTTGCCGAAGGATTATTGTCCGCTGAAATTCGTGAAAAAGTCATTGGCAGAGCCGAGGTCCGAAGCGTATTCAACATACCTAAAGTGGGCGCCATTGCAGGAAGTGCAGTGATCGATGGCAAAGTAACTCGTGGTTGTTATTTGCGACTTTTGAGAGATAATCGAGTTGTCTATGAAGGCAAACTTTCAAGCCTCAAGAGGTTTAAAGAGGATGTGAAAGAAGTTGCTACCGGTTTTGAGTGCGGTATCGGTCTAGAGAATTTCAACGACCTTAAATTGGGTGATCAATTCGAGGCTTTCCTAAAAGAAGAATTCAAAAGTACGCTTTGAGCACATTAGCAGGGTGGTAGTAGTATGAGCTCTCGTAGAACGAAGCAGATGGGGTCTTTGATCCAAGAGACTTTGGCACGACTTCTCATGCGCCAAGTTTCGGACCCTAGGCTTCAGGATATTGTTGTCACTGAAGTTCAAATGTCTCCCGATTTAAAAATAGCCCGTGTTTTTTTTACAAAGAGCCAAACTGATGGGCAGTGGTCTGAAAAAGAGGCTATGGCAGGGTTTAAAAAAGCATCTCCCTATTTAAGAAGAATGATTGGTGAGGAGCTTGAACTGAGAAGCATTCCCGAATTTAGATTCGAGCGCGACAACCATCAAGATGAACTTAATCGCTTATTACATCTGATTGAGACCCAAGGAAAAGTACGAGGTGAAGAGTAGTTATGGATGAAGCGGTATTAGTGATTGATAAATCAGCAGGGCCGACCAGTTTTGATGTCGTTCGAGAAGTACGTAACTTTACCAAAATTAAAAAAGTGGGCCATGCAGGAACTTTAGATCCTTTTGCGACTGGCGCGCTCGTGTTACTGACTGGCCGAGCAACCAAGCTCTCGAACGCTCTCATCAATGCAGATAAGCGCTATTACGGGGTCATAAAATTGGGTGAGGCCACTGATACCCTCGATCTGACAGGGCAAGTAGTTGAACGAGGGACAGTCCCAGAATTTGAAAAAGCTGATGTGGAGTCGGTACTAAGCAAGTTCAAAGGAGAGTGGAGCCAATTGCCCCCCATGTATAGTGCTAAAAAGATTCAAGGAGTCAGGCTATATGAGCTAGCGCGAAAGAACATGAGCGTTCGTAGGGAAGCTATTGCTGTTCAGCTCTACGACTTAAAGCTCATTTCCTTGAAAACAGGTTGTCTCGCTTTTGAAGTCCACTGTTCAAAAGGTACTTATGTGCGAACTTTGGCTGATGAAATTGCAAGAAAATTGGGCACTGTTGGTCATTTGGTTGAGCTTAGGCGGCTTAGTTGTGGCCCGTTTTCTTTAGAAGGGGCCTTTACTTTGGAGAGTCTATTATCAGGTAGTTGTGACTGGGAGTCTGTAGGGTATCGTAACTATGTAAAATTATTGAGTGCAGAGGGAGTTGTCGGCAGTCGTAAGCCCGGAAAAAATATTGAGGAGCAACCGATTAACGGCCAATACTCAAACCAGTTGGGCTCTCAATTTAGCTATTTGCCAAGACGGTCTAACAGTGGTATGAGCTTGCTAGATTAAAAAGGTATAACAGAGGTAAAAACGTTGAGTTTATTAAAGGAAAAAAAGACGGAACTTATCAAAAACAATAAACTTCATGACCGTGATACTGGGTCTCCTGAAGTACAAGTCGCACTTTTGACTGAGCGAATCAATAGTTTGACGCCACATTTTAAAAATCACAAGAAAGACCATCATTCACGTCGTGGCTTGTTGATGTTAGTGAGCTCCAGACGGCGCTTATTAGACTACTTGAAAAAAGTAGAGCCATCACGCTACCAAAAGTTGATTGAGCGTCTGAACATCCGAAAATAGTTCGCATAGTTCTAGAACTATATTTCATAAAAATTGTTAAGGGAGACAACTATGAGTGTCGTCGAAGTTAGTGGCAATTATGGGGGCCGTGTATTAACCCTTCAAACCGGTAAGTTAGCCAAACAAACAGATGCTTCAGTATTAGCTACTTACGGTGAGACTATGGTTCTAGTTACCGTAGTTTCAAGCCGCAAATTAGGTGCAAATCAAGATTTCTTTCCTCTGACTGTAGATTTTCAAGAAAAATACTATTCAGCAGGTAGATTGCCCGGAGGATTTTTCAAACGTGAGGCGAAGCCATCGGATCGAGCCACTCTTTCAGCTCGTTTGATAGACCGTCCCTGTCGTCCACTGTTCCCCGAAGACTATCTCTACGAAACAAACGTAGTTGCGACAGTGTTGTCAGTCGATGGTGTCAATGAGCCTGATTATGTGGCGTCAATTGCTGCAAGTGCGGCTCTTCATATATCTGATATTCCTTGGAATGGCCCCGTGGGAACACTTAGAGTAGGTTACTTAAATGGGGAACTAGTTGCTAATCCCCCTCCTGCTGAAATGGCCGATAGCAAAATTGATTTGTTGGTTTCAGGCGTAAAAACGGGCGTTGTCATGGTGGAAGGTAGCGCCAAAGAGGTCTCTGAGAAAGAGATGATGGACGCTATTGATTTTGCCCACCGTGAAATGAAATCTGTTTTCGAGCTTCAAGACGAACTGAGGGCAAAAGTAGGAAAAGAAAAGCGAGATTACGATAGGCCTCTCAGAGACGAGGCTCTAAAAGCAGAAATAAGAAAATTTAGCTGGGGCGACTTCGAAAAAGCATTTGCCATTAAAGAAAAACTGAATCGGTACGAAGCCTTGAGCAAAGTTGCTGAGAAAGTAAACGAGAAGTTTCTTATAGACGAGCCCAAAACCGAAGAAGAAACAAAGCGTAACAAGTTGGTTGGAACGTATCTTGAGGAAGTAAAAGCTGCTTATGCGCGAGAAAAAACTGTAAATACAAAAACGCGAATCGATGGTCGTCCTTTCAATGAGATTCGACCCATTAACTGTGAAGTCGGTTTATTGCCCAGAGTGCACGGTTCTTCGTTGTTTACTCGCGGCGAGACCCAAGTTCTAGCTACAGTTACTTTGGGAACTGCAGATGATGAACAGAAAATTGATTCCATCAACGGGGTTTATAATAAGAGTTTCTTGTTGCACTACAACTTCCCTCCGTTTTCGGTAGGCGAAGCTCGTCCACTCCGTCCACCAGGACGAAGAGAGATTGGTCACGGCTTTTTGGCTGAAAGAGCTTTGTCGTATGTGATCCCTCCAAAGGAAAAATTTCCGTACACGATTCGAATTGTGTCCGAAACTCTTGAGTCGAACGGTAGTTCATCGATGGCCACAGTATGCAGCGGATCACTCGCTCTAATGGACGCTGGTGTTCCTGTTCCCAAGCCCGTTGCAGGAGTTGCAATGGGTCTTATTAAGGAAGGGGACAAAATAGCAGTGCTCTCAGATATTTTAGGCGATGAAGACCATTTAGGAGATATGGACTTCAAAGTTTGCGGAACAGCTGATGGCGTTACTGCTTTCCAAATGGATCTCAAGATCGGTGGAGTGAGCCGAGAAATTATGGAGGCTGCCCTAGCCCAAGCTCGGGAAGGACGATTGCATATTCTTTCAAAAATGGCTCAGGCTCTCTCTGAACCCCGACCCAACTTCTCTAAATATGCTCCACGAATTTTCACTTTGAAAGTGAAACAGGATAAAGTGCGCGAAGTCATTGGTTCGGGCGGAAAAGTTATTCGCAGTATTATCGAGCGAACTGGAGTAAAGATTGATATTGAAGACGATGGCACGATCCATATCGCTTCAGCAGATGAAGGTAGTGCTCAAAAAGCTATTGATATTATCAATCAGATTGTTGAGGAGCCCGAAGCTGGAAAAGTTTATGAAGGCAAAATTACTCGAATCGCTGATTTCGGTGCTTTCGTAGAGATTATTCCTGGCACGGAAGGCCTTTGCCATATTTCCGAACTTGAACACTTTAGGGTTCGTCATGTTGAAGATGTCGTCAAACTTGGTGAATCTATCCAAGTTAAATGTCTTGAAGTTGATCCCTCTGGAAAAATTAGACTTTCACGAAAAGCTCTGATTGCGAAAGATGCCTCTCAAGCACCTGCACCTTCTGAGGGCGGTCAAGGTTCTTCAGAAAATGAGGATGAGGACAGAGGTAATAGAATTGACGCAAGGTCTGAAAGAGGAGATCGCGGACGTGATCGAGATCGTGACAGAGATCGCGGAGCAGACCGTGACCGATTTAGAGGTGGAGACCGAGATAGAGGTCCTCGAAGAGACCGAAGCGACCGCGATCGTGGCGGAGACCGTGGTGGGCGGGGTATGCGCGAAGGTCGAGATAGAGACTCTGATCGTGACCGATTTAGAGGTGGAGACCGAGATAGAGGTCCTCGAAGAGATAGAAACGATCGTGACGACCGCAATCCTCGAGAAGACAGAGGCGGAAGAGAGCGTGAAGATCGCGGATATCGCAGAGAGCCAGACGATCGAGGATTTAATCCAGACTTTATGGATGAAGATCGAAGCGGAAGATATAGTCGGGATGACGAGGATTAGTAGCTAACTTCCCAGGGGGGTAAGCGTGACCCATCATCGGCCATTTCTCTATCGAAAAGTTCATTTGGAAAATGGCGCAACGCTTGTCATGGAGAGAAACGAGAATGTCCGCTCTGTCTCTGTTGGCGTATGGGTCAACGTTGGAAGTAGTGCAGAGCCCAGCAGCTTAAACGGGATAAGTCACTTCCTAGAACATATGGTCTTTAAAGGGACCGCACGAAGAACTAGTCTTGAACTTGCTACGGTGATTGAGTCTCTTGGCGGCGACCTCAATGCTTTTACTGACAGAGAGGTCACTTGTTTCCATGCGACAGTGCTTAGTGAACATTTAGACGTTGCGCTCGATGTTTTGAGCGACCTTACTCTTCACCCGATTTTCCCTAAAGCTGAAATAGAGCCTGAAAAACGAGTCCTACTCCAAGAGTTGTCTATGGTAGAGGAATCGCCCGATGATCAAGTCTATGATTTGTGTTTTAAAAGTGTCTGGAAAGATCAAAGATTAGGTCAACCAGTCATCGGCAATAAAAACACCATCACAAGTTTCAGTCGAGCAAAAGCCCTAAGAAACTTTGAAAGGTATTATCAACCTCAAAATATGGTGATAAGTGTCGCTGGGAATGTGGATATTGAACGATGCATTGATCAGTGCGAGAAGCTGTTCTTTAAGACAAAAGTATCAAAACCCATTTTAAAGCCTAAACAAAAGGTCGTTTATCACTCTTTAAAGCGCAGTTTAAGTAAGCCCACAGACCAACTTCATTTAGTAGTTGGGTTCGAAGGACTCTCAATGCATGACTCTCAGAGATATGCCGCACTCATTCTCAATGTCTATTTAGGTGGAGGAATGAGCAGTAGACTTTTTCAAGAGATCCGTGAAAAAGCGGGTCTTGCTTACTCGGTTGATTGTGATTTTATTTCATTTGCAGATGCGGGATTGTGCGCGATTTATATGGCTCTGCAGCCAAAATCCTTTAAAAAATGTTTGTCGATTCTTGGAAAAGAGCTCACTGAAGTCTCCAATGTTTCAATTTCAGAAGACTGTTTGATTGCCATTAAAAATCAGATTAAGGGATCAATTATTTTAGCTTCCGAGCACACTGAATCCAGACAAGAGAGCCTTGGCAGAAATGAGATCTTTTTCGGACGTCATTTGACTCCCGAGGAAATTGTGAATGACGTCGAGAAAATTAGTTGTGATCAGGTCAGAGAAGTAGCTGAACGAATTTTTCAACCCAAAAGTGAGAGTCTTTTTACAGTTTCGCGCCAAAAACAAAAACTTCAGGAGGCTTCGATTTTTTCATGATTAACGTAAAAGTGACAAAAACAAATTCTCAAGCACTCATTCCATCTTACATGTCGACTGGTGCTGCGGGCTGTGATGTGCATGCCTGCATCAGCGAGAAAGCTGTCATCATGCCCGGCGAGCGGGCAGCAGTTCCAACTGGGTTGAGTGTTGAAATTCCCGAGGGTTTTGAAATACAAGTTAGGCCTCGAAGTGGACTTGCATTTAAAAAAGGGGTGACGGTGATTAATTCGCCGGGAACTATCGATAGCGACTATCGCGGTGAAATTAAAGTTCTGGTTGTTAATCTAGGGAATGAACCTGTTGAGATTCTTCCTCAAGACCGGATTGCTCAGCTCGTACTTCAGCAAGTGAACCAGATTCAGTGGGTTGAGGTTGAGAAACTATCAACAACTGAGCGCGGAGCTGGCGGATTTGGAAGCACCGGAGTTACTGCGCCTAACTAGTGAAAAAAATATTTTTTATTTTAAGTCCAGGAAAATCTCTCCTGTAATGTTGTAATATTTTCCCTTTGAGGAGTGATAGCTGTTGCATCCACAGAGGGCTCGTTACTTTGACTGTCAGTGTTCCCGCTCTTAAGCGTATTGCTTGCGACTGGGCAGCTGCTGAATCTCCCACGTATTTACTCCAGGCAATAAGAGCTCTGGACGTTTCAATTTTGGTCATGGTTTCAGGATTCTTACTGAAATATGAGGGAAGAAGATTTGATAACGCCTGTGGACTGGCTTCACCCCGTAACCGACGTTTTGATTTACTTTGCCTTCTATCCTTCAATCGGTCCGAATAAAGTCTCTTGAGCTCTTTTTCAGGGTCTAAAACCATGGTTCCAAACCTAGGATAGAAAGTTCTTAAAGTCACAACACCCTGCATACATTGGTTTAAGTGCCCTTTTCAATTTGGGAATTTCTGTGTTACTTTTCTTGCAACTTGGAGGAGTCATGGATAGAAATTTGGCGCTTGAATTTGTCAGAGTAACCGAAGCTGCAGCTCTTAGTGTGGGTAGATGGATTGGGCGAGGGGATGAAAAAGCGGCCGACCATGCGGCCGTCGAATCAATGAGAAAAGCGTTTGATTCCATAAGGTTTAAAGGAACGATTAAGATTGGGGAAGGGGAAAGAGATGAAGCCCCAATGCTTTACATTGGCGAAGAAGTCGGCGGCGGTGATGGCCCTAACATTGATATCGCCTGTGACCCCCTAGAAGGAACAACTATCACTGCATTGGGCCGCAGTGAAGCATTGTCGGTCATTGCAGCCGCAGAGGAAGGAAATTTTCTCCATGCACCTGATACCTATATGGACAAAATCGCGGTGGGCCCAGCTGCTAAAGGTGCAATTGATATCACAAAAAGCCCCACTTGGAATTTGAATGAAATTGCAAAGGCATCAAACAAAAGCATCGGGGATCTGATGGTCATTATTTTAGATAGACCCAGACATTCTGATTTGATCGCAGAAGTGCGCAAAGCGGGTGCTCGAATTAGGCTTATTGGGGATGGCGATGTTTCAGCTGCAATTGCGGCCGCTCAAGTGGAAACGGGTGTGGATGCTCTTATGGGAATTGGCGGAGCACCGGAGGGGGTTATTGCAGCTGCTGCGTTAAAATGCCTTGGGGGTGATATGCAAGGAGTCTTAAAGTTTCGAAATGACCATGAGCGAACTCGAGCAAAAGCGATGGGCATTACAGATGAGAATCGGGTTTACGGTATTGAAGAGCTTGCCCGAGGTAATGTGATGTTTATCGCTACGGGAATTACTAATGGAAGTTATTTGTCTGGAGTAAGATACTTCGGCGGCGGAGCTCACACCCACTCTATTGTGATGAGGTCTGAAACTATGACAATCCGAGAAATAAAAACGGCTCACTATTTTGATCATAAACCACGTTACGGATGGTAAGAATATGGCAGAAGTTGTAAGAGATAAAATGATGCAGGTTCCGGCGGATGCTTTATTTAAAGCTATCACCGAATTTGAGAAGTACCCTCAGTTTCTGAAAGAAGTGACCGGAGCAAAAATAGTCAAACAACCTGCAACTAACAAAGCGTGGGTTCAATTTGAAATCGAAGTTGTAAAAAAGTTTGTCTACATCCTGGAATTTACGTTGAAGGGGAAAGAAGAGATTCACTGGAAACTCATCGAGAGCGATTTTTTTAAAAAGAATGAAGGTAAATGGGTGCTTACGGAAACCAACAAGCAGCAGACACAAGTTCATTATGAACTTGATGTCGCGGTCGTGTTTATGGTGCCGGCGTGGATTGCAAAAAAATTAACTGAAGTCAATTTGCCAAAAATGTTTGAAGGTTTTGAAGCAAGGGCAAAAGAAATATCTCATTCTTAGAAGTTGTTTTTGGGGGGGCGTATGGCTGACGAACAAGATGATTTAAAAAATGAGGATGTGAGATTAGGTGATCGAGGTGAAAAACCGTGGTGGAGTGAGATGATGAAAGAACTTACCCTCACTGGCCTTGCTACTGTATTTATGACCGAAGATTCGGTCAGATCTTATTTGAAAGATAAGAAATTACCCAAAGAGCTTGTTGGAGTTCTCTTGGAAGGTCTTGGTAAGAAGAAAGACGACTTTTACGCTCTTTTGGCAAAAGAGTTTGGTAAAGTTTTGGGCAAAATTGATCTCTCACAAGAAATTACAAAGTTCATGGAAAAACATAAAGTAAATATTCAAATTTCATTTGAACGTAAGGAGCCAGAATGAAAAAAGAGGCTATTTCTACTCAAAGTGCACCCCAAGCTATTGGGCCTTATTCTCAGGCAATTAAAGCTGGAAACTTTATTTTCGTTTCAGGGCAAATCCCTCTTGATCCCAAAACGGGAAATGTCGTAGGCGCGACGATCGAAGAGCAAACCGAACAGGTCATGAAGAATCTAACGGCAATATTGGAGTCGCAGCAGCTCAGTCTGGGGCACATCGTTAAAACGACAGTCTTCTTGTCCCAAATGAGTGAGTTTCCTCGGTTCAATGAAATTTATGCTAACCACATGAAAATGCCCTATCCTGCGAGGGCCACAGTAGAGGTCGGAAAATTACCGAAGGATGTAAAAGTTGAGATAGAAGCCATTGCGGTTGTTGCTTAATGATTGGCGCGGCCTCAAAAGTTTTCTTGGTTTTTATGTTGGCCTGTTCTTCAGGGTCTGCTCAGCAAGCCCGCACGCTCCTCGTGAATGGAACAGCTGCAATCATCAATAAAAAAGTAGTTACCGTTCAAGATGCATTCGTCTTTAGAGCTATACAGCGTGTGAAATCTGGGCAGGAACCTATCATTCTTGAAGAAGAAGGCGATAATTTAAAAAAGACTGTTCAAAAAATTGTATTTGAGGAGATGGTTCTTGCTGAGATGAAAAGTCTACAGAAAGGTGTCAATGTCCAAAGCGAGTTTTCGAAGTGGTTTAAAGAGGGGAAAGAGCACAAAAAAGGGCTTCAAATAATTAAACAGCGCTACGGCGTGAGCGATGCAGACCTAGCTCAAAAAGTGACACAGACGTTAACGGCCGATCGATTCGTCCAAATGAAAATCGAAACGGTCACCCCAGTTATCACCGAAGATGAAGCTCAAAAGTACTTCAAACGAAATGAGGCACAATTTCGAGGACGAAGTTATGAAAATCTTAAGCCAAATATTGTTGTGCTGCTTAAAAAACAGGCTGTTCAGAAGAGTCTTGAGGAATGGGTAAGATCATTAAAAGAGAAATACGAAGTAACAATGCTGCTCGAGGGTTAGTCGATGCAGTCATAAAGCCTATTGACCCTTCGGATATTAATTTAATCATTCAAATTGCTCGTCAATCTTTTGAGACGGTATGGAAGCTGGATGAGTTTCTTTTTTTTATTTCAAACCCGAATGCATGGTGTTGGGGTGCGTGGTTTGAAAAGGAACTGATAGGTTATTTTTTAGGTCTTCTGGTTCAGGGTGAACTTGATATCGTTTCTGTTGCAGTGGCTAACCAATGGCGACGTTGCGGAGCTGGACAAGTATTGATTGAAGTTGCCTCAAGTAGCGGCATTATCGGAGAAATGTTTTTGGAAGTTGAGGCCGACAATGAGAAAGCGATTAGTCTTTATACAAAATGCGGTTTTGAAAAATACGGGTTGCGACGAAAGTATTACAATGGTCTCAAAGACGCTGTTTTGATGAAAAAGAAAAATACTTAATTTCGTTTTATGATCCAGCCTCTTATTCGCGGATCTGTGGTTTTATTTCTTCGATAAGACGGAAGCTCTGGTTGAGAACAATAAGTGCAGCGTAAATCGTTGGTGTTAATCCGTTCAGGGCTCATAAACGATAATTGCTCGCGGATCACAAATTCACTCAAGTTGAAAAAAAAAGCTCCATTTCTCATTTCAAGATAAGATTTAATGTTGTGGCCATACTGTTCGAACTGAGACACTAAATCTGATCTTACTTCAAAACAACAAGGCCTGAGACAAGGGCCAAGGATAGCATTGATTTGACCCTGATACTTCTCATAGATGTCCTCAATAGATGTGGCTATCGAATGCAATGCGCCTCTCCATCCGCAATGAACTGTAGCTATCGGGCCGTTGGGGTCATCTGTATAAAAAAGGAGAGGGAGACAATCGGCCGTGAAAACAGACAGCTTTAATTGGGATTGAAACGTAAATGCTCCATCGGCTTCGGGAGGCAAGTTGTAGAGCGAGGCTAGATTGTCTGTTGTGACATGAACCATCGCATTGCCATGAACTTGTTTGTACAAAGGGCGTGTGGTTAGTTTAGGTTCGACTTCAAATCCGTAGGAGATGTGCTTCAATTCATTCATGAATCATGTTCTCTTAAAATATTTAGAAAAGTCAAAAAGTCCGTGGGCAAAGGAGCGCTTATAGAGATATGTTGTTGCGTTCGTGGATGCGTGAACTCAAGTGATTGAGCATGTAAAAGTGTGTGATTGATTTGTTTTAAGTTGTCTTGAGCTTTTTCAGGAACGAGGCTCGATTTTGGTTTTTTACGACCATAGGTGGGATCTCCAACAATAGGAAAGTTGAGTTCCGATAAATGAACTCTCAATTGGTGAGTTCGGCCCGTTTGTGGTTGAAGTGCCACGTAGGTGAAATGCTGAAAACGTTCGATAGCTTTCCAATGAGTTACAGCCATTCTTGCTTTTTGAGTTCGGGAACTGATTTTTTTTCTGTCTTTCATATCTCGACCAATAGGAGAATCGATAGTCCCACTGAGGCTCATTTTTCCCCAAGTAATCGCATGATAGGTCTTGATGATGTTTCTTTCTTTAAAAAGACTGGATAGCTGCTGCTGAGTTGTTTCATCTTTAGCTATAAGGATGACACCCGTCGTCCCCTGATCTAATCGGTGTACAATTCCTGGGCGTTCGTTTGTAAGGTCAGATAACGACGATTTCTTTAAGTAATGGAGCAGAAAGTGCACCAAAGTGTTTTCCTTTTGGCCAGCGCCCGGATGTACGATGACCCCTGCGCTTTTGTTAACAGCCAGAAAGAATTTATCCTCAAATAAGATATCTAAATGGCCTGGAGTAGGCGTTAGATGAGATTCAGGGCGAATTTCAGTGAATGTATAGTAGACCGAGTCCCCAGGATTGACCCGATGGCTAGGTTTATTGATGATTTGTTTGTTGACCGTGATATTTCCTTTTTTGATCTCGTCTTGAATAAAAGATCGACTCTTTCCGGTCTTTTCCGATAGGTAAACATCGAGGCGAGCTTGGGTATCAACTGACAGAGGGTTCAAGGGGTACTGCTTCCAGTTAATCGGTTCAACTTATCCATAAATTTAGATACCGTGGATTTGGCATCCAGTCGATAGAGTTGTGCAAGGTTCTTTAAAAAACCTTGCACATAAACTTGGGCGGGAAGTGATTTTTTATCGAACTCCTCGATTGCTTTTAAATAACGGGGGGGAATTTTAGTTATCCTCACGACATCATCAAAAGAAAGTTTTCTTAATTCGCGTACTTTAAAAAGATCGAGTTCTTGCAATGCATCGTTGGTGGAAAACTCAGAAATCAAAACCTCTTTGGGAGGTTGTGGCTGGGGGAGTTGTAAATCGGCTATTGAAAAGGGCTCTCCCGATGCAAGTTTCATATCGTATTGGCGACGCTTTTCAGGGTTGGTTAGGGTGTGATAGGCGATCTCCAATTGCTTTAAGACCTGAACAGTCTCATCTGCGGGAAGTAGAGAATAAGTAGCGACTGAGTCCGCAGAAAAAGCATTTTTGGCGGCCATGTAAGCTGCTGTGATTTCTGATGTGTCGGCCTTTGAACTCACTTGGAGAAGTTCGTAAAGACTTTCTTTTTTATTTAGGTTACTCATAAAAGTCTCATGGTTTATTTTGTTTTAAGAGATTACGGACTGTTTCCTCAAGATGAGTCACTGCCATGCTATTGGGAGAATCGATTAGAAAAGGAACTCGTTTACGAATAGATTGCCATACTGAATTATCGTACGGCAAAAAACCCGCATAGTTGACTCTGGCTCCGAAATATCTTTCAGAGACAATCTGGATCGATTTACCTATGTCAGCTTCTGCTTTTGCTCTTACTTGGTTAACTATAAGGGACATGCTTAGCTCGTTCATGGTCTTTTTGAGCTGTTCCCCCTCGGATGGGGATAATCTTGCTATTTCGTTAATAAGCTCTTTTGGACTACTGATTCCTTTAATAATTTTATCTTCCATCGTTTGTTCGATGAGTTGCCTGATGTAAGGAGTCGCAGTCGCATTTCTCATTAGACGGTAAAATGCAGTTTTAATAAAGCGGTAGGCATTTTCAATACTCGTTGGCTCGGGAGTAACAACCACGATTTTTTGGTCAGCCAGTAAAAAAAATTCAAGTGTATTTACGGACGTTCCCGCTCCGAGGTCTAATAAGATAAAATCTGCGTCAAGCTCTCGGAGTTTTCTAACTAAACGCGACCTTTGGATAGGGGGCATGTTAGTGATGTTGATGGGATCGTTCGAGCCTGAAATGAGAGAGACATTTTTATACTGGGTTGGCTGTACAAGACTATTGGGATTGTCTATGTTTTTGTACAAAAGGTCACCGACAGTGTGTGGCGATGAAGTGACTCCTAAGCTCGTATGCAGGTTCGCACCCCCTAAATCCAAATCTACCACGATTACTTTTTTGTGGAGCCAACTAAGGAAGATTGCGAGGTTCGAGGTTAATAGAGTTTTTCCTATTCCTCCTTTCCCGCCGCCGACAGCCCAGATGATTTGCGAGGGGGCAGATTGAACGAGGGTTAGGTTCCTGTTGGGTAGATTAATCGTCTGAGGGCTCGAGTCTGTAGGGGTAGGTAATACCCATTGTCGTCTAAAAATAGCCAATTGGGCTTCCTTTTGAGTTCGTGTCGTTTATAGGAAAGTCAGGCAAGACAGAATGAAAGTTCCTTTTCTATTATCGTTGACCCCGCAACAAAACTCAAACGCTCTGTCCCATTGGCTGAGTCTCTCTCGGGCCTTTGAATTCGTTCGCTCGACATGATAGGACTATGTCTGAATAAAATGCTGTAAATCGAATAGTTTAGTATGCAAATTGAAACTGTAAGTCTAATCATTGCTGCTTTCGTATCTGTTTCCTTAGGTGTTGCGGCCATGTTACGCAATTTTCGAAGTACAGTGACTTTGTCGTTTACAGCCCTGATGGGTGTTTTAGCTCTGCACGATTTTATCGGCACTCTGCAAGGATTTGAGGGGTATGAACTCTGGGTGAAGCCGTCGTGGCATGCTTTTTCGACCCTCATGATAGGGGCTCCATTGCTGTGGTTTGGAAAAGAGTTGGTGGGCACAAATGATCGCTTACTAAATAAGTGGATTGCATTTTACATTCCGTTTCTCGCGGTCGTCCTATTTTTCATGTCATTCCCAACCTATCATGAGTTCGAGCGATCGTTTAATTTTGCAGCTCATGCTATTTTATTGGTTCCCTTTGTCCTCTTCCTGTTGGCTCTAGATAGAGCCAGTCAATGGGTTCAATTGCCTCGAGAAAAGATCAGGCTCCACTTCGCAGCTTTAGGCGGGGTTATTGCCCTTTCTCTTTTTGTGACTAATGCTATTCATTATTCTGGCGTGGACAAAATGCCACCCCTAGGAACCTTGGCGCGAGTGCTTTATTCTATTTTCATTTTTCATACGTTTATTCAAAAAGAGTTGATGACCTCTGAAGAAGTATTCACAAAGCTCACCTTATTTGGTGGTATTGCATTAGTTTTGACTGCGATTTACTCAACGCTAGTAAGCTGGGTCGGAAATCAATCAGGGCTTTTTTATTTCAATACTTTTATCGCTTCATTTGTGATCATGATATTGTTTGAACCCCTAAAAAGGTTCGTATCTCGTGCAACTCGTAAATTATTCTTGCGTAGACATCTATTGCTTGAAGAGGAACTGAATGAGTTCTTAGAGAACTTAGTGGGAACCTTCGAAGCGGCTGATCTGGCGCTGAGAATAAGAGATATATTAAAGAAATGCCTCGGGGTTGAAAATTGCAATCTTTTTCTCCTTGAAAAAGACGGGTTGAGTTACAGCAAAGTATTGGCTACTTCTCAAGAGCCCTCGGAAGAGCTCCCATCTTCAAACGCACTGGTCGAGTATATGTCTCTACGTCGCGGCAGACCTTTTGTTTTAGAAACGATTGAAAATGATCGTGATTTTTTTAGAGCTCAGTCAGCTCAAAAGTTTTGTGAGACATGCCTTGAGACGATGCGAACGTTGGGCTCCGATTTTATAATACCGATCGTTTACGAGTCAAAACCGATCGCCTTTTGTGCGGTTCGAGCAGGAGAGAGAATTATTCTATCCAACGAGGAGATGAGAGTGTTCATCCCTGTCGCGAGGCAATTGGGACTTCTTCTTAAAAATGCACAGACTTTTGACTATCTCAAAGACCGAGACAAGCTTGCAGCTGTTGGCGAAATGGCCGCTGGTCTAGCTCACGAGATCAAAAATCCGTTAGGTGCTATCAAGGGGGCTGCTGAGCTGTTGAAGGAGCAAAACACAGAGACCAAAAGTTCAGGCGAGTTTTTGCAGATTATCATCGATGAGACACAGAGGTTATCAAATGTAGTGACCGAATTTCTTGATTATGCAAAACCTCGAAAATTTCAACCTTACGGAAAATGTGACCCTGTAAAAGTTATTGATCACACCGCGCAAATGGTCTTAAGCGGAACGAAAGTGCAATTAGAGATCGAGACCGAGGAAAAAAGTCCTGAAATAGAAGTTGATCCTGAAATTTTGAAACAGATTCTCTTAAATCTTTTTCTTAATTCGGTTCAAGCTATGGAAGGTTTAGAGAGACCCTCGATCAAAGTTCGAGTTAAGCGAATCAAAGGAAAAAGATTTTTTTCGCTAGACTCTCTTCCTTTGTACAAAGTGTGGGAAGGGTGGAAAACTGAAAACCTTACCTCACCCGAAGAACACTTGGAGATCGAAGTAAAAGATAATGGGCCTGGAATTGATGCTGATACGCAAAAGCGGTTGTTCGTCCCTTTTTTTACTACGAAATCTAAGGGGTCTGGTCTGGGGCTCGCCATTTGTCGAAGATTAACTGAATCAATGGGCGGTACTATTCAAGTAAAATCAAAGATAGGTTTGGGGACTACATTTATTTTACATTTACCCATCAAAGGGAAAAAAGCGACATCAAAAGTTGAGCTGGGTACAGTTCAGGAGAGATTATTATGAGCGCTGAAGTCTTAGTTTTGGATGACGAACTCAATATTCGAAAAATTCTTTCGGCGATGCTCCAAGCTGAGGGCTATGTTGTTCATTTAGCTGCTACCATTGCTGAAGCAAAAGAAAAGATAAAAACGACTAAAATCCAAGCGGTTTTGTCTGATTTGCGCCTTACACGCGAAGATGGACTCCAACTCTTAAAGTGGGTCAGAGATGAACAGCTCAGTATCCCAGTTATTATTTTAACTGCTCACGGATCCATTGATTCGGCAGTGGATGCTATGAAACAAGGGGCATTTGATTACCTGAGTAAACCCTTTGATCGACCTGAACTCGTGAGTGTTATTAAGAAAGCTGTTCTTTCTCAGAAGTTTCAAAGCGAAGAGTTGAAAAATTGGAGAAGTGCTGGAAATCCGAACCCCATGATTGGGGAGACTCCGAAAATGCTCAAGCTCTATAGCATGCTTGATAAAGTGGCTTCGAGCGATTCAACAGTTTTGATTTTAGGCGAGAGTGGTACCGGTAAAGAGCTTATAGCTGCTGCTCTTCACGAGCGTAGTTCGAGGGCGTCTGGCCCGTTTATAAAGATTAATTGTGCGGCTATTCCAGAAAATCTCATGGAGAGCGAGTTGTTTGGCCACGAGCGAGGTGCTTTTACAGGAGCGATCAATGCAAAGCCCGGCAGGTTTGAGTTAGCCGATAAAGGAACTTTGTTCCTTGATGAAATTGGGGAAATGAGTGTTGAGATGCAAGTTAAATTGCTTAGAGTGCTTCAAGAGCGCAGTTTTGAACGGGTGGGAGGTCTTAGAACTCAACATGTGGATGTGAGGCTTATTGCTGCGACTAACCGTGACCTAGAGAAAGAGGTTAAAGAAGGACGATTTCGTAGTGATCTTTTTTATCGCTTGAACGTTGTTCCGTTAGAGTTGCCCCCTTTACGAGAGCGGCCTGATGACATTCCGAGGTTAACTGCCTTTTTCCTGCAAAAATTAAGTGATCGGATGAAGAAATCAACTCCCGGAGTTCAGCCTGAGACACTTGAATTGTTAGTGCAGTATCCTTGGCCTGGAAATATTCGGCAGCTCGAAAATGTCATTGAGCGAGTGATGGTTCTTAATGAAGGTGGAATGGTCACCCCCGAGCAACTTCCAGAGGAAATTCTTGATTATGAAGAGCAAGTGTTTGTCGAAAGACAAAAAGCTTCGGGGGGCTCTTTGAAAGAGATTGTGAAAGACGCCACTCGAAGAATCGAGAAAAAAGCGATTGAAGAGGCTTTGGTAGAAACTCAAAACAATGTCACTCAAGCTGCTAGAAAATTAAATATCAGTCGAAAAGGGCTCCAGCTGAAAATGAAAGAATTGGGGATTCGTTAAAGTTACCGAGGGGTTAACGTAACCCATTCTCGGATGCACAATTCGTCTTGCCGCATAGCGTAAGTCAGTTTATATCTTGTCGAAATTTTTTGATGGAGGATTTTTAAGTGAAATTGTCTTTTTTTCTGTTGGCCCTTTTAGTTACTTCCAGTGTTTCGACTGAGGCTCAGGCCTTTAATCTGGATCGTCGAGTGGCCATTACTCGCCAAGTTTTGATTGATCGCATGTCATCCGTGGCGCCTATTCCTAAATATATTTTAGACCAAGCTCAATGTATCGCCGCTATGAGAAATGTAAAAGCCGGCTTTATTTTCGGAGGCGAGGGAAGCACAGGGCTTGTGACCTGCCGAGTGAATGGCGGTTGGAGTGCTCCATCGTTTTTAAACACTGGTGGAGTTAGCTTAGGCTTTTTAATCGGTGGTCAAGTGGTCGACAACGTGTTGGTATTCATGACCCCTTACTCTCGGCAAATGTTAAACAGAGGTTCTTTAAGTCTCGGAGGAGATCTTAGCTTTGCAGCAGGTCCCTTTGGTCAAGGAATGGGTGCTAATATCTCTCCCAATGCCCATGTATTAGTCTATTCTGCAGGAACGGGGCTGTATGCCGGGTTTTCTATGAACGGCACCGTGATGAGCCACGGCAATGAGCGAAATCAAATGGCGTATGGCCGATACTTTTCTCCAGATCAGCTTCTTTCGACTCCAGCCGCGTTTACTCCGCCGTTGCTAAAGTCCTTTGTTGATGCGGTAGAGTGGTACACCCGACTTACTCCTCAATAAAAAATTGAGTTAGGGGGTTCGAAGGACAAGAAGTTTGACCTCGGTCATATCTTCCATTGCCCAACGGATCCCCTCGCGTCCAAGACCACTGTTTTTAACTCCCCCGTAAGGCATGTGGTCGACTCTCCATGAGGGCACATCACCGACAATAACTCCTCCCACGTCCAAAGTATCCCAAGCTTTGTAAACTCGGTAGATATCCTTGGTAAAGATGCCGGCTTGGAGACCGAACTCCGATTCATTAACTTCGCTTAGGGCTTTATCGAAATCGGTGAACTGAGAGAGTATGGCCACTGGGCCAAAAGCCTCTTCGGCACAAACTTTTTCATCCTTAGGTACGTTTTCGAGCAAAGTGGCCTCAAGAGTGGCCCCTTGCCTTTTCCCTCCACAGAGGAGGGTTGCACCACGGGAAATAGCCGATTGAATCCATCCGTCTAATCGGTTTGCTTCCTCTTCAGAAATCATGGGACCTATAAAAGTGGATTCATCTTTCGGATCCCCAGTTTTCAGTTTTAGGGTCTCAGTGACCAGTTTTTTCTTGAAAGTGGCATAAATTTTTTCATGAACTAAAATACGCTGAACGCTAATGCAACTCTGGCCCGATTGGTAAAAGGCTCCAAAAACGATTCTAGAGACTGCGTCGTCGATATGAGTGTCTTCATCGACAATCACAGCCGCATTCCCGCCCAATTCTAGTACAACCTTTTTCTTTCCAGCTCTGGCTTTTAAGTCCCAGCCGACACTGGGAGAGCCTGTGAAGCTCAAAAGCTTTAGGCGTTCATCTTCAGTGAAAAGCTCTGCTCCGTTACGTGAGCAGGGGAGAATTGAAAAAGCTCCTTTGGGTAATTCCGTCTCTGCAAGAACTTCACCGATCAGAAGAGCGCTGATGGGAGTTTTGCTCGCAGGCTTTAAAACGAAGGGACAACCGACCGCCAAAGCTGGGGCGATTTTATGTGCTGTTAGATTTAAGGGGAAATTGAAAGGAGAAATGAAAGAACATGCTCCTATGGGATATCTTTTCCACTGTCCCTGATAATTTTTGGATCGCTCCGAAATATCGAGAGGCATGACTTCACCATACATTCTTGAACATTCCTCAGAAGCGATGCGGAACGTGTCGATGAGCCGATTGACTTCAGCTCGAGCGTCTTTAATGGGTTTACCAGCTTCAATACAAAGCACTTCGGCAAATTCATTTGCTCTTTCGGAGAATCGTTTAATGCAGTGATTAAGAATTCTTTGTTTTACGTAAGATGGGAGCTTACTCATCTCCTTTTCACAAGCGTGAGCAGCAGAAATGGCCTCATCGATCGCTTTTCTATCAGCTAAAGATGCTCGAAATGCGACTTCTCCAGTGTATTTGTCAATGACTGTGAGGTCGGTGTTTGGTTGTTTAGCCGTGTTTGCCAAGTAGTAAGGGTATGTCGTTTTCATGATTATCCTAGGAAAATGAGAGATAAAAATACAATTTTCGAGTGAAAGTCGCAAGGAAAAGTGCTTTTTGAGAGCGGAAAAGGGAGTTTTTCGCTCGTAAAAAACAGGAAAAAGCAACTTTCTTCGAGCGGAAAATAAAAAAAAAATAAAAAAAGATGAAAAAATTGTTTGTACTTTTTGGATAAATGCGTTTCAATTACGTTGTAGTTGCAGTTCAACGCTAACTTTTTCGGGGGTAAAATGAAGAAAAAAACTACAAAGAAAAAAACAACCGCAAAGAAAACAACCAAAAAAGCTGCTGGAAAGCGTAAGCCAAATGCTGCTTTTATGACTCCAATGAAACCAAGTGCTGCTCTTGCTGCAGTCGTTGGTTCCAAGCCACTTCCTCGCACACAAGTGATTAAGAAGTTGTGGCTTTATATCAAAAAGCACAAGCTGCAAGATCCTAAGAACAAAAGAAACATCAAAGCTGATGCTACTTTGAAAACTATTTTCAAAGGCAAAGGCGTTGTTTCTATGTTCGAAATGACAAAGCTTGTTAATAAACAGCTTTCTGCTTAATTTCGGTTAAGAAACAAGAAGAGGCCAGCGGTATGCTGGCCTTTTTTTTTGCCTTAATCTTTTATTTTGATTTGAATAGTTCAATGGCGGTAGAGGCCATGGCAGGTATTCCAACACTCAAAGACTCTAGAGCGCTGGGGTAATAGGTAGAAGAGTGAATAGAGGGTATATTCCCTGTCTTTTTGTACTGCTTGATTCTTTTTTCCGTGAGAGTCCCTAAGCTAAACATAACGCTTGGAACACCTTCTTGTCCGTAACGACTAAAATCTTCGCCAACTGTCCATGGGGCTTCGCTTATTACGTTCGAAGCTCCCACGACTTGAGCGAGAATGGGTCTGATTCTATCAACCACTGAGGGGTCGTTGTAAACACTTGGGACCGCATCTTCTGAAAAGCGTATCTCGGGTGGGAGCGCTCCATAGGCCTGCGCTATTGCGTTTGCTTTGCGTTTGATGCCCTCCAAAATAGATTTTCTGTCCTCGACCCTAAAAGTTCTCACGGTGAGCTGAATCGTCGCTGTGTCTGGAATAATGTTATGCTTTGTCCCTGAGTGAAACGAACCTACAGAGATGACTGCTGGAGTTGAGGGGTCTTTCTCTCTAGAGATGAGGGTTTGTAAGGAAAGAACTAATTCGCTCGTCATGGGGATGGGATCTACAGTGTCTTGAGGGCGAGCTCCATGTCCGCCGCGACCCTTCATAGTGATATCAACAGAGTCGACATTGGCAGTTGTAGGGCCCGAGTTGAGAGTTATTTTACCAACGGGTTTGGAACCATCCGCATGTAGAGCGAGTGCGAAATCGGGTTTGGGAAACTTCTTAAAAAGCCCCGCTTTGAGCATTGCGTTGGCACCGCCGCCTTTCTCCTCTGCAGGCTGGCCGATGAGAATAAGAGTTCCTCTCCATTCTTGATTCCGGTCTTTTAGGTGTTTTGCAACCCCAATGAGGTTAGCGATGTGAAGATCGTGACCGCAGGCATGCATGACCCCTTTTTCGACTGAGGCGTAGGGCAGCCCCGTAGCTTCAGAGACCGGAAGAGCATCAAGGTCCGTTCTTAGCATGACTGTGGACCCTTTCCCGTTTTTCAAAATAGCGACGACCCCGTGCCCGCCGAATTGGGTTGTTACTTCGAAGCCCAAGGTTTTTAATTCACTGGCAAAAAGGGAAGCTGTTTTCTCCTCCTGATAAGAGAGTTCAGGGTGCCTGTGAAGTTCCTGATAGACCGGTATTAATTGTTTAGCGATAGTCTCGGCAGAGTTATTCTCTGGGCTAGGCCAAGAAGTTATTGGAAACAACCCTAGGATCAATAGTAAGATAATCATCCGACGGATTGTAAAGGATGGGTGTCTACATGGCCAGTGTCGAAATTCAAAAAGTGAGAAAATGCTTTGGTGAGACCGAAGTTCTAAAGGAAGTTTCTCTTTCAATTCGAGAAGGTGAGTTTGTTGTTTTAGTGGGGCCCTCTGGCTGCGGAAAGAGCACTCTTCTTCGGATGGTAGCTGGACTTGAGTTGCCGACATCCGGAACTATTTCCATCGATTCAAAAGTCGTTAACACCGTTCCTCCAAAATCGAGGGGAGTAGCCATGGTTTTTCAAAATTATGCACTCTATCCGCATATGACCGTTCGAGATAATTTGAGTTTTGGGTTGAAGTTGGCTCACGTAGCAATCCCTGAAATTGAAAAAAGAGTGAAAGAAGCTGCTGAAGTACTCGGTTTAGTTAAACACCTTGAGAAAAAACCTGGGCAGTTATCTGGGGGGCAAAAGCAACGAGTGGCTATGGGAAGAGCGATGGTCAGACAGCCCAAAGTGTTTCTTTTTGATGAACCCCTTTCCAATTTAGATGCTCAGCTTCGAGTTAAAATGAGGACAGAGATCAGTCATTTGCATCGACGACTCCATGCGACCAGTATTTATGTAACTCACGACCAAGTTGAAGCGATGACGTTGGCCGATAGAATTGCAGTTATGAATCAAGGGCAGCTGGAACAAGTAGGAAGCCCTCTCGAACTCTATCAAAATCCTCGAACTCGTTTTGTAGCATCTTTCATCGGAACCCCTTCGATGAACTTTGTCGAAGGAGAGTTGCTTTATTTAATTAAAGCACCTCATGGAGTTGCGAGTGCAGGATTTAGGCCGGAGAACACTTTTTTAAAACAAGGAAAAGTTTCTCTTGGAGAGGGACAAGTCGTGCTGGTCGAGCCGCTAGGATCCATAGCGTATATTCATATTTCTTTAAAGGGAAACTATCTAGTGAGTGAAATGAAAGGGCATGATTGGCCCGAGATCGGTTCCACCACCGAAGTGTTCATTGATGATTCAAAAGTTTTTTATTTCGATAGCCAAGGAAAAAGAATATGAATCGTCGCGCATCGCTATTGCCTTGGGGGCTTCTTTTTCCGACAATGGCCATTCTTTCGATCTTTGTGATTTATCCAGCAATACAGTCCCTTATTTTAAGCTTTCAAGACGTTGAGCCACTCTCAAAGAGAAGTTTTTTTATCGGTTTTGAGAACTACGAAGTTCTTTTGAAATCCCCCGATTATTGGCAAAGTGCAAGAGTCACTGGCTCGTTTCTACTTCTGACGGTGATCCCTAGCCTCGTTATCAGTCTTACGATCGCTGTTTTTTTAGACGCTAATCCCTTTTTTCAAAATGGATTTAGAACTCTATTTCTACTTCCCGTAGCTATTTCATCTAGCATGGCAGCGATGTTGTGGATCTTTATTTACAATCCCACTGCCGGCTTTTTAAACTATTTTCTAGATGTTTTGGGTATTCATGGTCCTAATTGGTTAGCGGATCCCGATACGGCACTCATTGCAGTAGCAATTTCAACGGTATGGAAAGAGCTTGGGTTTAATATCATCTTTTTTTTAGCTGGGCTGTCAGCAATTCCAAATGAGTTGAAAGAGGCTGCAGAACTCGATGGTGCAAATGGTTGGCAGATATTTCGAAATGTTACACTTCCGCTCTTGTCTCCCACATTGTTTTTCGTGAGCGTGGTTTCGGTTATAAACTCTTTGCAGAGTTTTGGCCAAATCCATATTTTAACCACAGGCGGACCTATGGGGGAGACCACAACGCTTGTGTACAATCTCTATCGCGATGCTTTCGTCAAATTTAGAACCGGTTTGGCCTCGAGCGAAGCCGTTGTACTGTTTACTCTTATTATGATAGCGACAACTATTCAGTTTCGATTAGCAAAAAAGAGAGTCCATTATGGCTAGTCGGCTAAAAGACCCAAAGCTTGCAAAAAGAGTTCGCGCTACCTTGATTCTTTTGATTCCCGCTTTGTTGCAGGCTTTTCCTCTGATCTACCTGTTGTGTGTGTCATGGAAAGAGGGGGCAGAAGTGATCCAATATCCTCCCAGACTTTTTCCGAGAGAAATCAATTGGGTGAATTATTCAGAGGCTTTATCCTCTGCTCCTCTGGTAAGGTTTCTTTTGAATTCGGCTCTTGTTGCAACATCAATTACTCTAAGTCAGTTGTTGACTTCAATTTTAGCCGCTTACGCATTATCAAGGTTAGAGTTTAAGGGGCAAAATGTGATCATGGCTATTATCGTTGGAACCATGATGATACCGGGGGAAGTTACTATTATTCCCAACTACTTCACACTTGCTTCTTGGAATTGGTTGAACACTTACCCGGCTCTGATTGTGCCTTTTTCAGTCAGCGGTTTTGGGATTTTCTTTCTTTACCAATTTTTCAAGACGGTGCCTAAAGAGCTTGAAGAAGCTGCCTTTCTTGAAGGTTGTTCGAGAATGCGTTTTCTTTTTCAATTCATCGTGCCTCTTGCTTTACCAGCGATATCCGCTTTTGCGATCTATTCCTTTGTCGGCGCTTGGAATCAGTATCTATGGCCTTTGATAGTCACACAAACTACCGATATGCAAACTGCACAAATCGGGATTGGAATGTTTCGCTCCCAGAACGAGTCTATGAGTTGGGGTGTTATTATGGCAGCGACTGCCATGCTGATTTCTCCAACTGTGTTTCTTTTTATCCTGACCCAAAAGCAATTTGTTAGAGGAATCACAATGAGCGGAATAAAGGGTTGATTCATGCCTAAACTTTTTTTTATCCTTTGGATCTTTTCATTGGGGCTTAGAGCGGCGCCAATCCAAATTACGTTTTGGCACTCCATGACCGGAGAAAAGGGGAAATTATTAGGAGAGTTAACTGAAGAATTTAACAAGTCTAAAGAAAACCTCGATCGGTTCAAAGTTGTCCCACAATTTGTGGGAACTTATGAAGAGGGGCTTAATAAGCTAAGGACATCTCTTCTTGCCAAACAGGGGCCCAATGTAGCGCAGATTACCGATATAGGGACTCAATTGATGATCGATACAAAAGCGGTTGTCCCGCTGCAAGATCTCATAGACCAGGATCCTGATTTTCCCATCGAAAAGCTTTTAGCCACGATTAAGCGATATTACCAAGTCGATGGGAAACTCTTTTCACTGCCTTTTGCAACTTCAAATCCAATTCTTTATTACAACATGGATGCGTTTAAACGAGTGGGACTTCTTCGACCGCCCCGAACTTTCTTGGAGCTTAAAGATTTTTCTCGAAAGCTAACTGATAAGAATAAAAAAACAACGGGAATCACATGGCCATTGAGTAGTTGGTTTTTTGAGGAGTTTATTGCACGGCAGGGTGCGCTTTTAGTGGATCGTGAAAATGGACGATTGGGCAGAGCGACCGAAGCTTTATATCTCACACCGGAAGCTATTCGATTCGTCACTCTCTGGCAGGATATGGCGAAAGAGGGGACCTTCGCCAATGTGGGAAGAGGATGGGATCCACCAGAGGCTAATTTTCTTTCAGGGCGATCGGCTATGATGTTTCACTCGACGAGTGATGTTTTTGAAGTGGTCAGGAAAGCTCATTTCAAAGTAGGTACAGCCCCCATTCCTCTTGCTGATGAAAAAAACGTGGGGGGGACTGTGGTGGGAGGTAACTCTCTTTGGATTTTGAAAGACAAAACCCCTGAAGAGATCAAAGGGAGTTTTTTGTTTGTCAAATATATGGCTAGCTCCGGAGTACAGAAACGTTGGCACATGGGGACAGGATATTTCCCCATTCGCGAGGATCTTATTCAAGAACTTGAAAAAGAGGGTTTCTACGAAAAATTCCCAGCTGCAAAAACTGCAATTCTCCAGCTAAAAGCCTCTGCTCTAAGCACTGCAACCCAAGGGGCCTTGATGGGGGTGTTTGCAGAAGCGAGAGATCAAATTGAATCGGCCATTGAAAGGGTTTTAGCTGGGAGAATGTCTGTAGAGGAGGCTTTGAAAAGGGCAAAGTTTCAAACGGATGATTCTCTGCGCAGGTACAATCGATTTTTAGAGAAGCTCAAGTGAAGTTGACTTGGAGGGAATAAAAAAATAAAACAGTAAATATGAAAACATTATCCAATCAAGATGTCGTCAATCAATTGCGCTGGCGCTATGCCACGAAAAAGTTCGATCCTCAAAAAAAGATATCCAAAGATGATTGGGCTGCTATCGAAGAAGCTCTTATCTTGTCACCCTCTTCCTATGGACTTCAGCCCTGGAAGTTCATCGTAGTTCAGAGCGCTGAATTAAGAAAACAACTGACTCCCTTGAGTTGGAAACAGACTCAAGTTGAAGATTGCTCTCATTATGTGGTGTTTGCGAATAAAATCGGTCTTGATGAAAAGTACATCACCGATTTCATTGATTTGAATGCTAAGACTCGTGGCGTTTCACCTGAAAAGCTTGAAGGCTATAAAAAGATGATGATGGGTAACCTTTTAGGTGGTGATAGAAAATCTCAGTTGTCTGATTGGGCAGCACGGCAGTGTTATATCGCCCTAGGGAATCTGATGACTACTGTTGCTGTGATGGGGATTGATGCATGTCCTATGGAAGGAATAGAGCCTGCGGGTTACGATAAAGTTCTGGGACTTGAAGGAACTGGATATCAAACCTGTGTTGCCTGTGCAGTGGGGTATCGAAGCGCCGACGATGCTTACGCAAGGTTAGCAAAGGTTCGGTTTGCAAACGAGAAAGTTATAATCAACAAGTAAATGGGCCTAAACTTAGGCCGGAATCTGGGGAGTTTGATCATCAGAATCGCTGAGAGCTTTTTTAAAGTCTCGAATGCCTTTTCCGAGGCTTTTGCCTAGTTCCGGCAATCTTTTCGGTCCAAAGACCAGCAAAGCGATAATAAAGATAACTAAAAGCTCTTGGAATCCTAAGTTCATAGCCCATTCCTACTATGACGTGGTGAGCTAGGTCAACTTTTCCTTGTCTCACTTGTGATCTATCTGAAATAATAAGCTATTCTTTTCTCTTAACGACACGATTCAACGGAATTCGAATGAAAATATTGGGGATATCGGCCTACTATCACGACAGTGCTGCGGCTCTTGTAGACTCGGGCAAAATTGTGGCCGCGGCTCAAGAGGAGCGCTTTAGCCGGAAAAAACATGACAGCCGCTTTCCTATCTCAGCTATTGAGTACTGCCTTCGAGAGGCTAAAACCGATTTAGATTCACTTGAAGCTGTTGTGTTTTATGACAAGCCACTTACCAAATTCGAAAGGCTACTTGAAACCTATCTTTCCTATGCTCCTTCGGGGTTGTCCTCCTTTCTAATAGCCATGCCCGTGTGGCTTAAGGAAAAACTGTTTTTGAAATCGACTCTCAAAAAAGAACTGAAAGCTTTGATGAAAAACAGAAAAGGAAAGCTTCCAAAGCTTCTGTTTGCCGAGCACCATCAATCCCATGCAGCTTCTGCTTTTTTCCCGAGTCCTTACGAGAAAGCCGCAGTGCTATGTCTTGATGGAGTTGGGGAGTGGGCAACTACTTCAGTGTGGCTCGGAGAGAATAATCAACTTAAACCTCAATGGGAGATCGAGTTTCCGCATTCTTTGGGGATGCTGTATTCGGCTTTCACTTATTACACGGGGTTTAAAGTTAATTCAGGTGAGTACAAGCTCATGGGTTTAGCACCTTACGGTGAACCTAAATATGTCGACCTTATTTATAAGCACCTCATTGATTTGAAAGAGGATGGTACTTTCAGGTTGAACATGGATTATTTTAATTTTGCAGTGGGATTGACCATGACCAATACCCGCTTTGATAGTCTTTTTGGAGCTCCTCCGAGGAAACCTGAAAGTAAGGTAACTCAAAAAGAGATGGATTTAGCGAGATCTATTCAAGTGGTTACTGAGGAGGTTGTTTTAAGACTTTCAAGGTCCATTTACCGAGAACTTAAAACTGATGCTTTGTGTTTGGCGGGTGGTGTGGCTCTTAATTGCGTAGCCAATGGGCGTTTGTTAAGGGAAGGGCCTTTTAAAAAGATTTGGATTCAACCCGCAGCTGGCGATGCAGGTGGTGCCCTTGGAGCAGCGCTGTCTGGCTGGTACGAGTATTTTAAAAGTGAAAGAAGAGTAGCTAATGAAAACGATCAAATGCGAGGAAGTTATTTGGGGCCTGCATTTGAGGAGACAGAAATTCAAGCTGCATTGGACAGCATAGGAGCCCGCTACGAAAGATTAAACGAACAGCAATTAAACGACAGGCTTTCTGATTTATTAGCTCAAGAAAATGTCATAGGCTGGTGTCAGGGAAGAATGGAGTTTGGCCCACGAGCTTTGGGAGGTCGTTCGATTATTGGAGATCCCAGAAGTCAGAAAATGCAATCGGTTATGAACTTGAAAATCAAGTACCGTGAATCGTTCAGGCCCTTTGCTCCTGCGGTATTAGCTGAGGATGTGAAAGAATATTTCGATTTGGATATTCCAAGTCCCTACATGTTGATTGTGGCTCCTGTAGCTGAAAAACATCAGTTGCCTATGACCGAAGATCAGGAAACTTTATTTGGCATTGAAAAGTTAAATGTCCCTAGGTCCAGTATTCCTGCCGTTACTCATGTTGATTATTCGGCTCGAGTGCAGACCGTTCATGCTGAAACCAACCCTAAATTTTATAGTCTGCTCAAAGCTTTTAAGAAAAAGACTGGATGTGGAGTTTTGGTTAATACAAGTTTTAATGTTCGGGGTGAGCCCATCGTCTGTTCAACAGAGGATGCTTATCGGTGTTTTATGAGAACTGAAATGGATTATCTTGTTGTTGAAAATTTTGTTCTTGCCAAAAATGCTCAGCCAAAGCCCAAAGAAGATCTCTCCTGGCAGAAGGAGTTTGAACTTGATTAATACAACCGAAGTTAATTCCAAGCAGTTACGCGATTATGGTTTTCTGATGGGGGCTGCTGTAGCTGTGATCTTTGGTCTATATCCACGATTTGTGTTGAAACAAGAGTGGATGATATGGCCCTTTCTAGTTTTGGGAATTTTTTGGGCCGTATCGGTGATCTATCCAACGATTCTTTCTCCGTTCTACAGATTATGGATGTTCATCGGGGGCATTCTTGGAAAGATTAACTCGACGATTATTTTGACGATATGTTTCTTTGTTCTTTTTGTCCCTGTTGCATTCTGTTTTCGATTGATTCATCGAGACAGACTTCGTCGTCTTAAGAGTAATCAGGAAAACTACAGAAAATGGAGAGAGCAAGTATTTAGTCAAGATCAAATGGAACATCCATTTTGAGCAAGGAGGATAGCCGTGACTGAATTTATGAAAGATCTTTGGGGCTTCATGAGAGTTCGAAAGAAGTTTTGGCTGTTGCCAATCCTATTGACTCTCTTGGCTCTGGGTTCACTTTTGATTTTTGCCCAAGGCTCAGCGATGGCGCCTTTTATTTATACACTGTTCTAGAGAGTTTAACTTGGATTTCCTACTAGCCAGGCTCATCATCTGAGAATATAGTTATCCCAATGGGGCAGAGTGAAGGGAAATCACAGAAAAGATTTCTTGTCTATTTGGGCTTTTTTGCAGTTACCGTTGCAATTTTTTTTAAATGGGTAATCTTGCCAAAATCTCCGAGCCGACAGTCAGAAATCTCTAAAGCATCGATTGCCAAAGCTATTGAAGCGAGTCTTAAAGAAAATCTCTTTCCTGATTGGCTGGAAGTCCAAACGGGCTTAAGAAGACTGAAACTCGCTCCCACCTACAGTCTGGATCTACTTTCCCAACATAAGATGGAGAAGCTTTTTTCCCAGTATCGCCCCGACTATGGCGCTTTTGTGGCTGTGGATGCAAAGACCGGTGCCATTCTTTCATTGGTTTCCTTTACAAGGGAGAATAAAGAGATTGGTAATTTAGTACTTCAGGCCACTTTTCCAGCTGCATCTGTTTTTAAAGTTGTGACTGCAGCTGCAGCGATCGACCAGAGGAAAGCTGATCCCAACACTGTGGTTGCCTACACGGGAGCGAATCACACACTTTATAAACGGAATCTTTTACAAAATTTTAATCCGCGGTGGGCCAGAAAGGTGACCCTTAGGGAAGCTTTTGCTCGTTCTATTAATTCAGTTTTTGGAAAAGTGGGCCTCTACATTCTTAAGCCGGAGGAACTCGCCGAATATGCTAAAAGATTTCAGTTTAACCAAGCCATCAATGCTGATGTCCCTGTTCAGCCAGGAACTTTTTACCTCGATGCTGAAGATAAATACAAAGTAGCGGAAGCAGCATCGGGCTTCACTCGAGTTGCGCAGATGAGTCCGTTGCAGGGGGCGCTAATGGCTGCATCTATCGTTAATGAGGGGATCATGATGGAGCCATTTGTCGTGGAGAGCCTTAGAACAGAGCTAGGTGAAATTGCGTATAAGGCCGAAGTAAAGCCCTTGGGACAGGTCATGAATGTTGAAACAGCCAAGAATCTAAGGGAACTGATGAGAGAAACTGTTGTTAGAGGCACTTCCCAAAAATCGTTCCGGGATTTATTAAGGAAAAAGAAAGCTCAACAGATTGAAATGGGAGGCAAAACGGGCCATTTGACCGGTCTTTCACCTAAGGGAAATTATGATTGGTTTGTGGGTTATGCTACTGATGGGAAGAAACAGATCGCTTTGGCTGCATTAACCATCAATGAAGAAAACTGGAGAGTTAAATCTTCCTACCTCGCTCGCCAATTTATCGAGGGTTATTTTAAAAAAATTCAAATAACTGAAAGACAGTAAAGACATGAAGCTACTAAAAACGCCGGCTTTATTAGTTCTAGTAATGTTTTCTGCTTTCGCTTTTGCTATTTCAAGTCCAAAACAGTTAAAAGAATCTGAAAAAGACTGTAAAAAAGTATTTCGTATTCTGGGGTCGAGTTTTGTCGCGGGGAGTGTCTTAGCTGCTGCAATCTCTTACTTAGAAAAAGATGAGTCTGATAGAACGAAAAATAAAAAAAGATTCAAGAGCAAAGAAATGCCCGAATCGGCAGAGAAGAGACTGAATCATTGGTCGAGCGACAAAGAACTTTATCCTGTGGCTTCGGATGTTGCTGACTATATTTTAGACAAATACGGCGAGGATCCTAAGTTTTCCGCAAAGTTGATGAGCTACATCGATGCGAACCCCGAAGAGGCTATCTCTGCTCTTAACGTCAGGCATGGGCTCCGTGATCAGACCCCCGAAGGAGCCAAAAAGCTTGCACAAGAATTGGGCTCCCAAGCTCATTACGCTCTCACTTTTGCTTGGATTATTGGAGCGGTATATAATGAGAAAGAGAAAGCACCAGAGAAGTATCTCAAAGCTGTTATTTTAAGTATAGAAAAAGAGATCGACAGTTTTGATAACTTCATCCGTTGACTTTTCCATTTGTGCCCCCATTTTTTAATAAAGGGGATTTATGCCTGAGAACAATTCGCAAGATTCAGATCGTAACGATCAATTAGATATTGAGTCAGGTACTCGGGCGTTAGTTCGCCCGCAGGATAAAACAAAGACTCCCTCTTTTTACAAAGTGCTTATTCTCAACGACGATTTCACTCCAAGAGATTATGTGGTTCATGTTTTGCAGAAGTTCTTTAGAAAGAGCGAACAGGAAGCGACTCATCTGATGCTTCAGGTTCATCATAAAGGACAGGGAGTCGCCGGGGTATTTACTTGTGAGATCGCTGAAACAAAAGCGTACCAGGT
The DNA here is from genome assembly GCA_002342225.1 of Bdellovibrionaceae bacterium UBA2466. Classification (GTDB taxonomy): domain Bacteria; phylum Bdellovibrionota; class FAC87; order UBA2466; family UBA2466; genus UBA2466. The sequence goes on from DDPO01000160.1 coordinate 56,744, forward strand.
CAACGAATACTCTAAAAAGCATAAGTATCCTCTAAAGTGTGTTGTGGAGGCCGCATGAGATTAACTCCAGAAGTTGAACAAATGATGAGCCAAGTGATGAAGTATGCATCGGAGCATCATGACGAATTCGTCACGCTCGAACATCTACTACTGATTCTTACAGACGATCCTGAAGCCTCTGATATTATTCATGGCTGTGGCGGTGATAACGAGTCTTTAAAGTTAAGTCTCATCGAATTCATGGGACGGCATTCTCCCAAAATGGAGTCGGCAACCGAGAAGCAGACAGGAACTAGCCAAACTCCTGATGAGCTTGCAGATTATAAGCCGACCATTACTTTAGCTTTTCACAGAGTTATTCAACGAGCCATTATGCAAGTGGAAAGCTCCGGTAGGGATTTGGTATCGACAGGAAATATTTTAGTTTCGTTGCTGCTTGAAAAAGATTCCCACGCAGTACATTTTTTGGAGAAGCAAGGTGTGACTCATTTTGATGTCATCAATTATTTCTCCCACGGTATAGAGAAAGAGGGGCTGGGGGTTGATGATGGGGTGGAAGAGGACGCCGCGTCTGAAAACGCCGGCAAAGGTTCTCCCCTGACTAGTTTTTGCGTTAATTTAAATGAACGGGCGCGGCTAGGAAAAATAGACCCGCTGATAGGGCGCGAAGATATTCTTGAAAGAGTTTTACAGATTTTAGCCCGAAGAACTAAAAACAATGTACTTCTTGTAGGAGATAGTGGAGTCGGCAAGACTGCTATTGCGGATGGTTTAGCTCTTCAAATCGTGAATCGCCAAGCTCCACCCAAACTCAAAGATGCTGTGATCTATTCTTTGGATATGGGAGCTCTTCTTTCGGGGACCAAGTACCGTGGAGATTTTGAAGCTCGGCTTAAAGGAGTTATCAAATCTTTAGAAAAAGAGAAAAACACCATTCTGTTTATCGATGAGATTCACACAATCGTGGGGGCTGGTGCAACAAGTGGAGGGTCGGTAGATGCTGCTAATCTTTTAAAACCAGCGCTTGCCAATCGAACGCTGACTTGTATTGGTTCTACAACGTACAAAGAGTACCGTTCCTATTTGGAGAAAGATGCTGGGCTTCTTCGTCGATTTCAAAAAATCGATATCAAGCCGCCTACAGTATCTGAAGCTGTAAAAATTCTTGCGGGGCTTAAGGGAAAATATGAAGAATTTCATCATGTGACCTATCTTCCTGAAACCCTCAAAGCCTGTGTTGAATTGTCAGAAAGGTATATTCATAGCCGTCCGCTTCCTGACAAAGCGATTGATGTCATGGATGAAGCGGGGGCTAGGATTCGCTTGAAAGCATCCAAGAGCAAAAAAATAGATGTCACGGTGGAGGACATTGAAAAAGTTATTTCTTCCATTGCACAAGTTCCTGCAAAATCGGTTTCATCAAGCGACAAAATTAAACTGAAAGAGCTTGAACCGGGTTTGAAAAGTGTCATCTTTGGCCAGGATGAAGCGATTAAGAATGTGGTGAATGCGATTAAATTATCTCGAGCAGGGCTTTCTCAACCCAACAAACCGATGGGTTCCTATTTGTTTACCGGACCCACTGGAGTCGGGAAAACTGAAGTGGCCAGACAGCTCGCAAAAAGTCTTGGTACCGAGCTTTTACGATTTGATATGAGTGAGTACATGGAAAAGCATGCTGTTTCGCGATTGGTCGGTGCTCCTCCGGGTTATGTGGGATACGATGAAGGGGGACTTTTGACAGAGTCGGTGTCAAAAAATCCCTATGCCGTTTTGCTTTTTGATGAGATGGAAAAGGCTCATCCCGAAATCGCAAATATTCTTTTGCAAGTAATGGATAATGGAAAGTTAACAGATACGAACGGTAAAGTCGTAGATTTTAGAAATGTGATTTTGATTATGACCTCCAACGCAGGGGCAAGAGAGATGGGAAAACAAGGGATCGGTATCCGGCCTAGCTCCGTTTCAGATCGCTCGATTGAAGCTATTAAAAAGATGTTTGCGCCAGAGTTTATCAATCGATTAGATGCGATTGTTCCCTTTAAGCCACTCCCAAAAGACGTGCTATTACAGGTTATTGATAAGCTCATATTGGAACTTTCAGAGCAACTGAGCGAAAAGGGAATCAAAATCAAGCTCACGTCAGAGGCCAAAGAATGGCTCTTTGAGAAAGCCTATGAGCCAGCTTATGGAGCTCGTCCTTTTGCCCGAGCCATCAGTGAACATGTGAAGAAAAAATTGGTGGATGAAATGCTTTTTGGAGGGCTCGTTTCGGGCGGAGTGATCGAAATTGGAGTTAAAAAGAACGAATTAGATTTTAAGATCCAGACAAAGCTTCTATCCCAAGCCGTCTCATAAGTTATGGTGCGCGGCGCCACCAAAGCTTTAGTCATAAAGTTTGACCTCCTTTTTTTGGCCATGTTAATTTCCCCAAGTGATTACCCATCTTAATGTCAAAGGACTTGCGATCATCGAAAATCTGGAGATCGATTTTTCTCCCGGATTTAATGTCATTACCGGAGAGACGGGTGCCGGAAAATCGATACTCATTTTGGCCCTGCATTTTTTGACTGGGGCCAAGGTTTCCTCGGACGTAATTCGAAGTGGTTCTGAATTTGCGACGGTGGCGGGTGAGTTTCTGGTTCATGAAGACCATCCTGCTGTTCTTGCCCTTAAAAATTTAGGGATTGAGTGCGAAAGAGACGGAGAGGACGCGGTTGTTTTGATTAGGCGTCAGCTTTCATCCAAAGGGCGGTCACAAGCGTGGATCAATGATGTCGCTGTATCAAGTCAGGCTTTGAAAGAGATCGGTCATGGGCTTGTAGATATTTTCGCCCAGCATGAGAACCAACGGCTCATGCACCCTCAGGAACATATTCGTTATTTGGACCAATTTTCAAACCATCCCAAAGAACTCAAAACAGTTCAAGAGAGCTATGAAGCTTGTGAAAACACGATGAAAGAAATCGAGAGTGTCATTCAAAGAGTGGCCAGTTCTCAGAGGGATAAAGATTATTTAGAATATCGATTGGAGGAGATTAGTAAATTTAATCCCTCGCCTCAAGACTACCAATCGATTAATGAGTTGTGCGAGTCTTCCGACAGAGTGGTTGCCGAGAAAGAGACCCTTGCTCAAGCGGTGTCGTTACTTGAAAACGGAGATTCGGAGTCTCTTTCATCTGCACTTTGGACACTTGCTAAAAAACTGGGGCAGTTAGGGTCTACTGGCGAAGAACTTAGGGGCCGAGTTGAAGAAGCAGCACGAGAGATTGAAGATGTTCATTTTAATTTAAGTGAGCGCGCTTCTCGGTTTGACGTCGACGAGAATTCACTAGAGGAAGCACAGGAAAGGCAGTTCGGCTATCAAGAGCTTTTTAGAAAACACGCAGTAAAAACGATTGACGGTCTGATGCAGGTTTTTAGCGTTTTAAAAAATGACGTTGGAAGCATGGAGTCTGCAAAAGAGAGCATACAAGAACTTCTTACGCTGTTGACCAAGCAAGTTAGCCACCTTGAGAAATCTTCCCAAAAGCTCACTGAGATTCGAAAAAAGAGCTCTCTTTCTCTTAAGAAAAAAGTTGAGAAGGAGATTCACGAGTTATCGATGCCGGGAGCTCGACTAGACTTTGAGTGGACTAGCAGTGGCAAGGGGCCCAAAGATTTAAATATTTCTCTGATTGATTCAAAATTACACAGCCAATACTTACCGGTTGCTGAGAAACTGGCGAAGTTAAGTGCGGGGGGAGCTGAGAAAGTTCAGTTCTTGCTTGCAAGTAATCCAGGCGAGCCTAGTTTAGCGCTTGTCAAAAGTGCCTCGGGTGGAGAATTGTCACGGATTATGCTCGCGCTGAAAAAGACGTTAGCTGCAGATGCTGAAACATGCGTTCTTGTCTTCGACGAAATAGATACGGGTATTTCCGGTAGCACTGCCGATGTTGTCGGCAGGAAAATGAGAGAACTTGCTGCTCACTTTCAAGTGTTGTGTATTTCACATCTTCCTCAAGTAGCAGTCTACGCCGATACCCATTGTCTGGTGAGAAAGCAGGGCAAGAAAAATCGCACTGAGACTGAGATTATCAAGCTCACCAATGAGGAAAGCGCGAAAGAAATTGCGAGACTTCTTTCAGGGCGAGAAGTGACCCCGTCTAGTTTAAATCATGCAAAAAATTTGATGACCCAAGCTAGAAGCTAGTTCTAGAATAAGGCCAATCTTTGTGTTTTAGGAGTTTTTGTGTCAGCTCTTCCTCTCATGGTTGGTGTTCTCTGTGTTCTTGCGATTGGGTATCGCTATTATAGTGCTTTTCTAGCGGCCAAGGTCTGCGTCCTAGATGATTCAAGAAAGACCCCAGCCCATACTCATAACGACGGGCAAAACTACCATCCCACCCACAAGTGGGTTCTTTTTGGGCATCATTTTGCTGCTATTTCCGGTGCTGGACCACTGATTGGTCCCGTTCTCGCTGCGCAATTTGGATATCTTCCTGGTCTTTTGTGGCTTGTTATTGGGGTGGTTTTGGCCGGTGCCGTTCAAGATTTCATTATTTTGGTGGCTTCGGTGAGAAGCGATGGAAAATCATTAGCTGAGATTGTAAAGCGAGAGATAGGAACTACGGCGGGCATTGCTGCAGGTGTTGCCATTTTATTTATTCTCGTCATTGCTCTTGCTGGGCTTGGAATTGTAGTTGTGAATGCACTCGCTGAAAGTGTGTGGGGAACTTTTACCATTGCGATGACTGTTCCCATTGCTTTTGCGATGGGGGTCTACGCTTATCGAATTCGAATAGGGAAGATTGGGGAAGCTACCGTGTTCGGGGTTGTTGCTATGCTTTTTGCTGTTGTCGGGGGCAAGTGGGTCGCTGATAGTTCCTACGGGCAGCTCTTTTTGTTATCAAAGAATCAGATCACTGTGAGTATCATGGCCTACGGATTTATGGCTTCGGTCTTGCCAGTTTGGTTACTTCTTTGTCCCAGAGATTATTTGAGCTCTTTTCTAAAAGTAGGGACGATACTGTTGTTGGTCGTGGGGGTTCTCTTCATTAATCCAGTTTTAAAACTTCCAGCTTTGACCGAGTTTGTTCATGGCGGCGGTCCCATCGTTCCGGGAAAAGTATTCCCCTTTGTTTTTATTACTATCATGTGTGGCGCAGTTTCTGGATTTCATGCATTAGTGTCCTCCGGGACCACACCCAAAATGGTCTCTCAAGAGGGGCATTGTCGAGTGATAGGTTATGGCGCCATGTTGATCGAGGGTTTAGTGGGAGTTGTTGCTTTGATTGCAGTGAGCCACTTGGCCCCTGGGGATTATTTTGCAATCAATGTCCCCGTTGAGAAGATGAAAAGCTTAAATCTCATGGGGTATCATATTGAGGAGCTTCCCGTTTTAGAGCAGCAAGTTGAGGAGAAAGTTGAGGGTAGAACGGGTGGGGCTGTTTCTTTGGCTATTGGAATGGCTAAGATTTTTAGTGCTCTTCCAGGGTTTAGAGGACTTATGGCCTATTGGTATCACTTTGCGATTATGTTTGAGGCGCTTTTTATTCTCACGACGATAGATACTGGGACTCGGATCGCCCGATTTGTTTTGCAGGAGTTTTTAGGGAAAGCGGTTTCAAAATTCTCCAAAACGGATTGGTTGCCCGGAAGTATTGTAACTTCTGCACTCACAGTAGGCGCGTGGGGTTATTTTATTTATACGGGAAGTATCGCCACCATCTGGCCCATGTTTGGTATCGCAAATCAGTTGCTGGCGGCTATCGCACTGAGTGCGGGGACAACCTTAATTTTGAAATCGGGCAAGCTCAGATATGCTTGGGTTACGTTCGCGCCAATGGTCTTTGTTCTTATCACAACGAGCACTGCAGCTTGGGAAATGGTGACTACGACTTTTTTAAAATGGGCTCAAAGCCCTGTTGCTGCCGAGCGTACTCGTGGAATCGTCGACATTTCTCTAACAGTAGTGATCGTGGTCTGCGTTTCTATTGTGCTTCTTGAAGCTATTAAGAATTGGAGAAAGCTTCTAAAAATAAAAACGGAGAGTCCTTAAGTAGAACTCTCCGAACTTTAAAGTTTTTAAATCGATTAATAGTAACCGAAACCACCGCTAGATCCGCCGAAGCTCAGCCCTAAGCCGCCAAGACCAAGGCCGAATCCCCAGCTAGATTGGTTGTAGGTTGGCATCATGGGGTAGTAAGGCATTCCGTAGCCCATACCGTATCCACCACCGTAACCACCACCAAATTCGATACCGCCACCATAGCCGAATCCACCACCGAATCCGCCCATGCCCATGCCGTATCCCATGCCCATGCCCATGCCGAATCCGCCCATGCCGTATCCCATGCCGTAGTAAGGGTAATAAGGATAGTAAGGATAG
>DDPO01000124.1 GCA_002342225.1 Bdellovibrionaceae bacterium UBA2466
CACAAAACAATTTATCAGCAAACTGATCCTATTGAACCTGTATTGTGTGAGCTGATGTCCTCAGGGCAAATTCTTCAAGCGAAAGCCATTTCTATTATTAGACAAGTCAAAAGAAACCCTGAAACTTCGGGTGCTGTTCTAAGAGATTTGGAATCCAAGCTAAGACACTAAATTATTGAAGGACAGTAGCCGGTTTTCTCACTGCGGCAGAAGCATCACACACTATCGAACGATCACTAGGGTTCGTTTTACAACTATAAAGCAAGCGATTGACCCACAAGTGGGTTAATTCTTTTTGAGGACTCACCCACAAGAAATTCTTATGACTTAAAGGCCCCCCCCTCCCTTCGTTCGTTTTCAAATTACTTTCATCACCCAAGCAAATAAAATTAAGCTCTGAAGAACTACCTAAAACTGCATCTCCAACCTGACAGCTCCTAGTTTCATCCTGAAAAGAGACTGCGACTTGATCCGTTGCTAGTAACGATGGTGATTTTAATTGAAAGATTTCAAACTCGGATCGAGAACTAATAGCCCCTCGAGATTGGGAGCTGATGAAGACCTTCGAGGGGTTGGAAAGAGAACAACCAACCGCCATTGTAATAGCCCAAAAAAGAACAGATAAACCTAGCTTCATGGATATTCTTAGGGTACCACGAACTTAAGCCTTGAAAGAGGACTCAATTGTGTTGTTTATTTCACAATTAAGATAACTAAATATGAAGCACTCTCAAGATTTTATAGACTTAGAACATCAATTTGGAGCCCATAACTATCATCCCCTGCCTGTAGTGTTGTCACGTGGCGAAGGAGCCCATCTTTGGGATGTTGAGGGTAAAAAGTACTTAGACTTTTNNTATTCAGCCGTCAATCAAGGACACTGCCACCCCAAAATAATTGAAGCCCTTGTAAAACAGGCTGAGGTTCTTACCTTAACTTCGAGAGCTTTTCACAATGACCAACTTGGACCCTACGAAGAATTTATAACTCGCTATTTTGGCTTCGACCGCATGCTACCTATGAACACAGGCGTTGAAGCTGGAGAAACGGCGATTAAATTATGCCGAAAATGGGGTTATCAAAAGAAAAACATTCCAGAAAATCAGGCCAAAATTGTATTTGTGCAAGGTAACTTCTGGGGCCGTTCAATCGCCGCAGTTTCTTCCTCAACGGATCCCGTCACCTACAAGGAATTCGGACCCTACACTCCAGGTTTCGAGATCATTCCCTACAACGACCTAACGGCCCTTGAAAACGCAGTCAAAGCCCCACATACCGCAGGCTTTATGGTAGAGCCCATTCAAGGTGAAGCGGGAGTAATAGTTCCAGATAAAGGATATCTTAAAGGTGTCAGAGATATTTGCTCTAAATACAAAGTTCTCTTCATTGCTGACGAAGTACAGACCGGTCTTGGACGAACCGGAAAACTTTTGGCGTGTGATCATGAAAATGTAAAACCCGACCTTTTAATATTGGGAAAGGCTTTATCCGGAGGGGTTCTTCCAGTTTCAGCGGTACTAGGCAGTCATGAAGTGCTTTTGTGTTTAAAACCAGGAGAACACGGCTCTACTTTCGGCGGAAATCCCCTAGCCTGTGCAGTAGCTAAAGCCGCACTTGAAGTTTTAAGAGACGAGAAATTGGCCGAAAAAGCAGACCACTTAGGCCAAATCTTTCGAAGTGAATTGGAGGAATTAAATTTAAGCTGGATAAGAAAAGTTCGAGGAAAAGGTTTACTAAATGCCATTGAAATTGACCCTAACTACAGACACTCAGCACTTGAGATTTGTTTAAAGTTGGCAACTAAGGGCTTACTAGCTAAACCGACTCACGGGCACATTATTCGGTTTGCTCCACCTCTAGTAATCTCTGAAAACGATCTTCGACAAGGGATACAACTCATAAAAGAAACTTTTAACCAATTTTAAAATCATGACAAAAATCCATCTCATTCTTGTGTTCTCTTTAACAATATCATCCCTAGCGAAAAACTCAGAGCCTCTCTCATTTAAAACCGAATCTTTGCAATCCCTTGCTCAACTGGTTACACAAAAAAAGCCATGGACGACTGTTGAAGCCAACTCTGAGCAACGGCAGCCCTATTATATTGGAGCTAGTCCCAGAGAGTTTGTTATCCACGGTAAAAAAGAAAAACGGCCGCGATTGCCCCGCTTCACAAAACATCTTTTAGAATCACAAGCCCAGATCATATTGCAAAACCTCAATCTCAGCGCAGCGCAATTTGAAGTATGGCCCTATTTGACAGATCTTGGTGATCCCAACTGGGTTTTTGCCCGATACCGAAAAAGCCCTGAAGGACAGTGGTTCTGGTTAGACAAATCGTGTTGGAAACTTAAAAAAACCACTGTTCCTGAACCAGCCCTCCCTTGGATCATGAATCCCCACTCTGAAAACGATGCTCACTTACTCTTCAGTGATTTTTTAAATTTTGAAGTCCTTTATCAAAAACCCCTTTTTCAAGAAGCGATTTGGACCAAAGAACGTGCTAAAACGATTATTCATGCTTGGATAGCTAAAACAGAGCTTTCGAGCCTAAAACAAAGTCTTTCAAAAGACCCCACTGTTCGTGCAAGGGTTTTACCTCAACCCGCCCGATTTAATGAGCAACCTGTCTCTTTTATTGTTCAAGCAAGTAAAGACTCTCATCTAAATTGGGGCTCGCAATTTATCGATTGGTACGACAATCCTAGTATCATCTCTAAACAATTAGCTTCAGCTGCTTCTTTGACCTTTAAACCAGACTTTACAGAAAGATTTCTTGAGGACATTAAAATCCTCACGGGCGAGAGCAATGCAGTCTTCCCAATTTCAAAAAAGACTGAAAACTTTGCAAGAAAAGGTGCTTTTCAACCTGATAATCAGCTTCTTGCCATCGTGTCCTACCTTGAAGAACGCTATCATTCGCTGGGCTTGAAGACTTTCCGACAAAATTTCACTTGGAGAGGGATACCTCAGGCCAATTTGGTTGCTATTATTCCAGGAAAAGATCGCACACTCCCCCCGATTCTGTTTGCTGACCATTTCGACACTGCAGTTGCTGAAGACCTGTATTCAAAAACTCACGAGCGAATTACAAACCCTGGCGCTGATGACAATACCACTGCTACAGCGAGCCTTTTAAGAGCTGCGGTAGAGCTCACAGATAAAACTCCCAAACGAGATATTTGGATTCTGCATCTCACAGGCGAGGAGTTTCCAACAGATGATCTCGGGGCTCGCTATTTCTTTAGGCACTTGCTGAAAACAAAAAAAGATATCGCTGGGATGATTCTAGTAGACATGATCGGAATTCGAGAAAAAAACGACCCTGTCTATCAAATCAATAGCGGTAAAACTCAACAATCTATTGAGGTTTCTCAACTTGCGATGGAAGTTGCGAAATCATTGCCAAGTCCTTTTGTTCCCACATTCCGTGAAAGGTTCAGCGATGAGAGTTATCTTTACAACACCGATGGTTATATCGCTGATAGTTTAGGATTTCCTGTTGTCTTTTTTAATGAGCATCTAAATCGACGAACGATCGAAAAAATCAACCATCACTATCATCAATCTACCGATACTTCGTCCAATTTAGATCTGGAATATGCAACCCATATTTCCAAAGTTGCTATCACGACACTTTGGAATGCGGCACTCAAATAGGTGAATACCTTCAGTGATTGCTGTTTATTTTCCTAAAAATGGCTATAACCTAATCACCAACTTAAACTGTTGCGATCTTTAAAAAAGATTCTATTTTTCTGTCTAGTCTCTGTAAACCCATCAAAACTTTGACATCTGTCATGGTCGTTTTCATGCGCAAACAAAATAGGCAACCCTTTTGCAGAAGAGTAATTTCACGCTTGAGGTTTTGAATTGGGGATTTTATGGACCGTTTGTTCTTTTTCTTGTGTTCTCTTTCATTACTATTGCTCGCAAGTTGCAATTCGAAAGAGTCTCTCACTTCGGGAGCCATTGAAGAGCAACCTACTCCCATAACAAATCAGTTCTATCATTCTATGTCTGTCTTTTGGGGAGCTAACGACCCCTCTTCTGCACAATTAAAACTTTCCGGAGATACTCATCATGCTGTAGAAAGCGCTAAGTTTAACAAAACTAAACTTTCGTTAGGTGGAATGATAAAGACCAATCCACGGCCACGAGACATCTTGTTCCTCGTTGATGTTTCTGGTTCGATGCAATTTGGACAGCCGAATACTTTACCAGGTTCAGACCCTCTGATTAATGGAAGCTGTGGAAGGCTTAGAGCAGTTCAAACAGCTATCCAAGCCACTAAGGCGCAAGGTATCAGTCGATTTGCAGTCGTGACATTTAACAGAGTAGTCGTTCGAAGCTCAGGTGGCTATTTTTCAAGCCTTGAAGAGATGTTTCCCAACTCTGTTCTCACAGATATTTTTTGCGCAGGGATTGATGGCACGAATTACACAAATGCGCTCAGAGAAGCTATCACAGTGCTTAATCAATCACCCGCATCTCATCTTAAAGAACTTTACTTTCTAACCGATGGCGAGCCCATGGATATCTTTCCTGACTCACACACTCGCTGTGACTTTCGCTATACTTATTGCAACGGAGCTAACGAAGCCAACTTTATCAAAAATTCCATGGGGGCCCTGCTAGGAACACTGATGTTAGGAGAGAATCCAACTGGAAATATGTATCTCGAGAACCACATTGCGGGAGTTGGGCCTTCGGGAGAACTCCTCCATATTAATGCTTCAAATTCGGTAGAACTGGTCGAGAGTCTATCTGTGCTTAGTCGAGATAATATTACAGAGGGAGCCATTGCTTACCGTGGAATGCACCAAAACACTTGGAGCTACATGAATATGCTCCCCATGGTCTCGCAAGGGAAATTTAAATCTAATGCAATTGAATTTGATTCGACCCTCTTTCCTCAAGGAATAGAAGTGCGGTTATACTACAACACTGAAAGAGGCCACACTCATACTGGGTTTGCCTCAATTACTTGGAGTGATTGATTCGCAATTGTCTAAGAAACGTCCAACTGAAAACCCATTTGAGCCTTCCACAGCTGTAGACTCCTAGTAGACACCTCCTCGCCCCGTCGAAATCAAGACTTTTTGAGGCTCACCAATTGCACAAGAGGGCGGCCGAGGTGCTGTACGTATGCGGATGTGGCTCCCGCTTTTTTTCTTTTCTTTTTTGCTCACTCAGGGCTTTTCGGCTCCGCAATTTACCAAGTGTTCAAAAACACTTCGTAACTTACTGACTCCGAAGCAGGACACGAGTGTCGAGCTCGAAATCGAGAACACGGACCCCATTCTATCACTTTTAACAACTACCGATGGCACGCTCGCCCCTTTACTTCCCCCTAAACCCGGTTTTTCATTTTTTAGCTTCAAGCTTCCACCCTCTTTTGGAAGTGAGTTTCAGGGTTGGTCTTGGGAACGACTCGCCCAAGAACCATGGGACAACTTAAACAACCATCAAAAACGGCTTTTTTTAACTTGGGTAACCGCTAGGAAAACAACCCCTTTCTTCCAAGATCGTGAAGTTCCAGGTATTCGTTTTAAAGACAGAGCTAGCCTAACCTTTAAAAAATCGACAGAGTTTCTTGGAAAACAGTATGAACCCGGAAATCATGAAATAGACATTTCGACTCTTTTCCGGAAGGTGGAATATGGAACTCCCAATCAGAACCCCAATATGCTTGAGCTACACTTTAGAACCCATCGGCCTTCCGGAGATGTGTCATCGGGAGCTAGAATCTTCCTAGAGGGGATTGACGTTGCTAACACTCATCAGCACGTGCACGTCGTCACTCCTCTGAACATCAAAAGATTTCAAGAAGAGGGACAGCTTCGCTCGGTCATGTTCACCGACCTCTATCGAAGAGCGAATCTCATTTTAGAAATGATGTCTATTGTGGAAGAGCGTTTCAAAGGTATCACTGTCCGTCGCTCTGGCAACGTTGTTTTTTGGGATAACCTAACGCCCGAGAAATTGAATAATGTTTTTGATCACCTCGAAAAAAGCAGAACCCTTGGAAGACAGCCGCCACTAGGTACAGTGGCAAAAATGGCCTTCGTGGGTTTTCGAGGGGCAGACACTTACGACGATCCCTCTTTGGTCGGATTTGAAATTCGTGGGATTTCTCAAGGTTCGAACCCTGATTATATACGGAAGTATCTCAACACGCTTCAATGGGCTCTTACTCAGGACCACTTTGGAGTTACCCCGACAGAGATGAAAGAATGGATGGATAGTCAGCCTAAATCTGAACAATTGGATATGGGGTCGACTTGGTACAATCAGCCTTGGGAAGTGTTAAAAACCAATGGAGTCGGTCATAGGTTTGAAGAGCTTATCGAACCCTATTTCCGCAAGCACTTTTTTAATCTCGAAGAAAATAGAGAATTAAAAATGCTACTTCACAACTGGTCAAACGACCCTCTGCTTTTCAACAAGCCAAAGCTCTTGAAACATATTCGAAGAAAACAGGAAGAGGCTTTGGAGAGACTCAATGAAGGTAAAACTTCACATCAAAGAATAGTTTCAGATTTTTTGATTCAATCAGGTATTTACGGCATCTTCACGAGGTCTTTAGGTCAGTAGAAGGGCTCTATTCATTTCGTTAGTCATAATTTGCAAAGCTTCATCAATACCCATCCCTGGCTTCGCCAAACATGTTGTGGGTTGGGTCGCCAAAGCAACGTGTACTGAGGCTCTTGACGAAAGATCAGTCTCAACACAGCTCCCACCAAGCAGACTAAGCACTTTATATTTTTTTAACCCAAGAACCGCATCGACCGACTGATCCAGTCCACCTAGGTCGGGCATTTTAATATGTATCATATGAGCTGCTCCCAATCGTGCAAACTCATCAATATCCTCTCGAGTATTGGCCCATTCATCGGCTACCAGCTCAGTCGTTAATCCCTGTCGTTTTAGCTCATTTTTAAGTCGGATGAGCTCTTCGATAGTTTGCTGTTTACTTTCTCCTAAAAGAACACTTTCAATTCTTAATTGAAAGGGCGCCACGTTTTTTTCTAACTTTGCCAAGTAGGCTGCAATTTTATCCACTGAACCGTTAAAAATCTTTCCAATGGCACCGTGAACATCAAGATGGATAACTGGAGAATAATCTTTGCCCCCCAAGGTCTCAATTCGTCCCCTTAACCAATCCGCATACTCCAAAAGGAATTGACCAGTTTCTCCCAACTGACTGGCAATATCGTCGATTTGACCATGGGGCAAACCCGATAAACGATTCACAATCATTTTGTCGGCATTGACTTTACGGTTATTTCCAGAAGAGCCCTGAATCGGGACTCTGTTCACGCTGTCGGTGATGCCCCACTCGCGTTGGATGGTTTTCCACATCTCTTCGCGATGAAGCAGGGCTACAGACTGAAGCAAGGCTTGGCTTATTCCATATTTAATCGCACGATGAACCCCCAGAAGATTAACCTCGTTCATCGCCTCTCGAAAAGTTGTTAGTTTTTTATTCCTTAAAAACGGGGCAAGGATACTTCCAACCTCTTTTAATCCATCTTTGGATCTAAAAATGCTTTCACGTCCAGTTTTTCCAGCGTAGGAGACCCCCACGCAATCTCCCCAACCCCAAAGCCCTTCCTCAGTCTGAATCCCAATGGAAACTACTTCCGCAACTTCTCGGATAAAAGTGAACCCATCAGTTTCAGCAGGAGTGCGCCACCGTTCGCTTTCGACGACACTTTTTTTCTGCAAAGTCGCAACATCTTCACAGTAGTAAGCACCTTGACCACAGACCGCACGAACTTGAATGATTTTTTTAGAAAGACTCAAGAATTTTTCCCTTCTTTTCTTCTTAAAGACATCAAGACTCTCCAGCTCAAAGCAAGTGCACAGCCGATTTCAAAAATAAGCGCCGGAAAACCGCCAATCACTGACAGAGTCTTTATTCCATCTAAACCTTGTGAGAAAAGCATAGCGATCGCCAATAATCCGATACAGGTTCCCCAAAGCAATTTCATTTTTAAGGGGGGGTTAGGGTTCTCAGGATTGACATCTCGAGAGGACATGGCGGCCATTGCTACGGTATTAGAATCGGTTGCTGTCACGCAAGAAACACATAAACCCACTAAAAAAATAGGAATAATCCACTTCGCTAATGGAAACTGGGAAAGCACAAAAAACATTACACTCTCGGCACCTTGGGTTGCCAAAATATTTTCTAGGGGTAGCTTTTGAACCAGATGCATATGAACGGCCACGGTGCCAAAAACCGAAATCCAAATTGCACCAAAGGAAGCTAAAACTACAAGAAACATGGCAATAAATGAACGCACTTTATATCCGTAACTAATTCTACCCAAAAATGTCCCTGTGACAGGTGCCCAGGCTAACCAATTAGCTAAATAAAAGACGGGCCACTCTCCTACCCACTTATCAGCTCCGTTATTAAAATCTGCAAAAGTACTACGTCCCCAAAAAGTCGTCGTAAACTGCTTAAGACTCACCCAAGTTTCACTCAAGATGTAGCTGGTTGGCCCAACGACAAAAAAGAATAGAATGAGAAAAAGAAAAAGCACCGTATTAAAATGGCTAAATCTTCGGATGCCCTTATCTAATCCTGCCAGAGAAGAAATGATGTACAAGAACAGTAACACCAACCCGACTATACCCCAGACCTTAGGAGAACTAGCAAACCCAGTTAGATGCGCAATCCCACCTGCGATACTGAGAACACCGGTCGCCAAAGAGGTTGCCATACCAACAACAAGGCAAAACAGAGCGATAGAATCGGTGAAAATCCCCACCCACCTCCATCGCAAAGGATAAAGGCAGGAGCCAATGCTGTAAGGCTGCTTGTCGTTAAAAAAGGCCAAGGCAAAAAGCAGAGCTGGAAGTGTGTAGATGGCATGGGGAATGAGAGTCCAATGCATGAATAGAGTCGATAGAGCAAAAACGCCTGCTTCTGGAGTATTTGGAGAAATTGATAGGCTCTTAGGTGGTCGAGTCATGTGAAAAATGGGCTCCGCACAGGCCCAAAATAGAATCCCCACTGCGGTCGTCGTACCTAAAGCAATGGCAAACCAATTCCAAAAACTAAATAAAGGTTTTGCCCCCTTTCCACCGATTCTCATATTTCCAAGTGGAGAAACAGCTGCAACAAGAAGGAGAATAAAAAAGAAAAGCCCTGACCAACCATAAAGCGCTTGTGCTTTATTCAATAAAATCAGTTTAAAATGATCGGCGATGGTTGCTACTTTCTCTGGATACTTAAAACTGAATATAACTACGGTGCCAAGAAACAGGAAAGTAGGCCAAAAAACGAAGCCCCTCACCTTTTTCACGAGTATCGAACCCAAATGGACTTTAATTTGGTGTATTCCTCAAGAGAGTTCCGAGCCATCTCTTTTCCCCAACCACTCTGTTTGACGCCCCCAAACGGGGAAGCAAAATCATAACACCCATAATGATTCACAAAAACCATTCCGGCATCGAGCTGGGTGGCCACTCGATGGGCCCTTTTAGCATCATCGGTGTAAACACCAGCAGCCAAGCCATAATGGGTATCATTAGCTATTTGAACTGCTTCAGCCTCGTTTTTAAATTTTATGAGGCAAAGAACAGGGCCAAAGATCTCCTCTTGAGCAATTCTCATCGAATTTTTGACATCGCCAAAGATAGTGGGCCGAATAAAAAAACCACCGTTTTCTTCGGCGATAGGATCCACTTTTCCCCCTGCCAAAAGAGTAGCCCCTTCCTTTTTACCGAGCTCAATATAATTTAATATCTTATTAAAATGGGCCTCATGAGCTTGAGCACCTTGATCCGTTTCTGGACTAAACGGGTCACCACACAGGACCGCTTGTGCTTTAGGAACTATTTTGGCCACGAAAGCATCATAAATCGCTTCATGAATGATAAATCTCGTGGGCTCGCTACACTTTTCTGCTTTATGGGAGAACATCGCTTGAAATGATCGAGCGACTACTGCATCGAGGTCTTTCACATCATCAAAAATAATATTGGGTGATTTCCCTCCCAGTTCCAAACTCACTCTTTTGAGATTCGAAACTGAAGCGCCTTCTGCAACTTTTTTACCTACGACGGTTGAACCCGTGAAAGAAATTTTATTAATTCCCAAGTGTCTCGAGAGAGCTTCTCCCGCCTCCAAGTCTCCCGTCACTAAATTAAGCACCCCTTTGGGCAGAACTTTAGCCTCTTGGATGATTTCACAGAGACGAACTAAAGTAAGCGAAGTAAAAGGGGATGGTTTAACTATGACTGTGTTCCCCATGGCCAAGGCTGGAGCAATTTTCCAGCAAGCTAGCAATAAAGGGAAATTCCATGGAACAATTAAAGCACACACTCCGATTGGTTCATGTTGAGTAAAATTGATGAACCCTTTTTCAACAGGAACCGAATCTCCATAAACTTTGTCGATCCAAGCTGCATAATAATCAAACACATCAGCCGATTCCGGCAAATCATCAATGAAACTTTCTTTATAGGTCTTGCCATTATCGAGAGTTTCAAGAGTGGCAAGTTCTGCCCGGTGTTCACGAATGAGTTGGGCAATTTTGTTGAGCGTTTCGGCTCTTTGTCTTCGAGTCAAATTTTTCCAATCTGAGTTTTCGAAAGCTTTACGGGCTGCAATCACAGCTAGATCAACATCTATTTTCCCAGCTTGGGCGAGTTCAGTTAGTTTTTCTCGGTTAGTGGGATTAATACTGGAGAATGTCTTTCCCGATTGGCTTGAAGTCCACTCTCCGCCTATGAAAAGACTTTTTGAAGTCTTAAGCCAATTTTTTGCCCAATCCAATTTTGCAGGTTCAATCGACATAGTTAGATCCCTTGTTTTAGAGGACTTGTTCGCCCATAACGGATTTTTCTTAAGTAATCGGAACTCATCACTCCAGGTTCATCTGCATACCCAAAAAGCCCGATAAGCCTAGAGGTTTCTCCTTGAATTTCTGTCACACGATGAATCGAGTATCGCCCCTGAAAAACCAGTAATGTTCCGGGGTGATTGGGGATTGTTACAACTTTGGTTCTATCACCTTTGAGAAGTTTGCCCACATCTTCGTAGTTTTCATTTTTGGGTGCTCTTATTCTAGGAGCATATTCAAATTCTCCACCAACTTCAGAATTTCTTACAGCAAGTGAAGTCACAAAATCGCTCTGATCAAAATGCCACCGCAAGTAATCCCCTTTTTTCATAACTGAAAGATTCAAAGCCCCCATCGGATCTGCGTATCTATAAAGCTTGGGAAGACTTAAAACCTCTCTTATGAAGTTCATAAAGGGCTCCCACTCGTAGATCCTTCTTAATAAAAAATGTTCTGGAAATTGATCGTAGCCAACAGCACCCAATGAAGTGGACTCTGTCCATCGACGAATATGATTCTCGGGAAGTGAAGCTTCTGGTTCATCCAAATAGGCATTTCCGGTGAGAGCATTCCAGTAAGCTGATTGCTCCATCTGAACAGACTCTTCAGTTAATTTTTTTACTCCGTGCGGGGTTAAAAAGCCGGTCATCTCTGCGGCTCCCAATTGATCAAGCTGACATTTTGCTCGAGAGATGACTTCTTTGATCTTCCTATTTTCCAAATCCAAAATGGGATAAACTTCCAAATCTACAAGACCTTGAAACCACTGATTTTCTAAAGCCATACGCCCCCTCAATAAAACAAGGGCCACAAAATACAACGCTACGCATAATTTACCAAGTAAATTTTCTGTTTTGAGCTGAGTTAACCCATCTAGAAAACCGTATTTAGTCAATCAATCCAGCAACCTAAGCACTGGAACCCCAGAGGATGTTCCAATCAAAATCCCTGCTTGATTAAATTGTCTAGCCAAGTGAATCGCATCTTTTTCAGAAATGCCTAAAATCAAGTAGCTCTTCTCAGCCGGCCAACTGCCATCTTGAGAGCATCCCTCGCCATCGAAATAAAGATACTTCTCTCTTCTGAGAATGGAATGGAGGTGTTCATTGCGGTTTCGGTTTTCTTCATCACTGAGCAACTTCGACTGTGGATTTGAAGCCGTAATATAGGCCCATTCCTCAGTTTTGTTTTGCATCAGAAGGTCAATAAGATCTTGGTTCCGTTCCCCGACCTTTAGAATCAAATTATTTTGAGGTGTGTGAACTTTGTATAAGGCTTCGTGATAGGCTTTTTGAAGGTCTTGGGACATTTAAAAAGTCTTTCTGAACAAAGCATAAATAAAACACTGCTCACTTCCCCATGGAGTGTGATGGGGTTCTTGTATCAACTCTCTCAATTCGTACTTTGGCCCTAACTCTCTTGATAGAATCTCTGGGTCATATCTTCTCACTGGAAGACCACTGCACTTCTCGGGACCTGCTAAACAGAAAGCAGCAATGACCAAAAAACCATCTTTTTTGAGAGAGCGATTCACTTGCTCGAGATACAGTTGCCGATCTGCTTCTTCCGTAAAAAAATGAAAGACAGCCCGATCATGCCATAGATCAAAGTGGTCTTGTTGGAGTGGAGTTTCTCGAATATCTCCCACGAACCACTCAACTTGTTTCGATTCCGAGCCTAATTGCACTTTGGATCGATCAATCGCATTTTGGGAAATATCCAGTACCGTAATTCCGCTGTACCCCTTATCAACCAGATTTTTTACCAATACCGAATTTCCTCCACCGACATCAATGATCTTAGCTTTTTCATCAATTTGAGCCTTCTCAATGAGCTTCATCGAATTTTCAGCAAGTGGCTGATACCAACTCATTTCAGTATCATTTTTTAGCTCGTAGATTTTTTCCCAGTGGGTCTTTAAGTTCATCGCAAATCCTTAACTTGTCTTTAGATGAACGGAGCCCTTTTGAAAACAAAAGAGCAATCGTCTTTAAAATCAGCTGCCTTATACGCAGTGCTCCTTTTTAAGGAGTAAAACATTTGTTACAACCCTTACAGTTTAAACTTAAAGGAGAAGTTAATTCATGAAAGTACAAGCGATGAAATGGTTAGGAGTTTTTGGTTTATTATTTGGAAATTTAGGTATTGCAGCAGAAATACCCATGTACTTTCAAACGGCAACTCCTCCTGTAGTGGTTTTTAATCCACCAGCCAAAAGCCCCCTTGCTTTGGCTAATGAAGCTTTCTTGGTCAAATATGGGGCTGAGTACGGAGTTCTCGGCACAACCGCTGGAATTCAAGGACAACTGGTTGTTCTTGTGAACGACATGCAAATTGCTTCAAATCTTTGGGCCAAAATGGTTGGAGCGGGAGACGCGTACAATGGATTGAATGGTGGCATGTTCCGATATGCAGATTACTCCACACCCGTTTACAGCGATTGGCGGTTTGTCGGAAGAATCCAAATCCCTGAAAACAATATCGGTCGTTTGGTCCTTTTAAATGGCACTCCTGCTGTTCGCGGATTTTTAGTTGTCATGGATAATCAGTGCGTGTTCTCCAAAGCTGCTGTCGAGACAATCAACAACGTCCCCGTTCAAGCCACACAACTCATATCAAGTCAAAAAGTGGGTTATACTGGCATTGGCTACGAGCACTTAGTGAACGGAGGCGCAGGAGCGCTTCTCTCTTCAATCTTAGTGACAATGGGAGTTCATCACCCATCGGGACCTTGGAATCAAATTTGTCCCGTTGATATTTATATTCGACACTAAAATTAAAAAAGCAGTTGCCCAATTTTGTCACTCGTATTTGATTCGGCGCGTAATTTTTGCTATAAGGATGCATGCGTAATTGTCTTCGTTTGCTCTCATTGGCGCTGCTAATCGCAGCATCCTCAAACCTCTGGGCAGGAGCACTCTCTAAAGCTGAAGAACACAATATGCTCAATAATGCTTGGAAGCTTCCATCAGAGCTCTCTGAAGCCCGAATTGAATATCTGTTACAAACACTGAGCGATGAAATTTTCGACAAAGGCTTTAGATACATAGGGGTCGAAGAAGATCTCTTTCACGGTCATCTTCTTTTTGAAAGAATTCATAAAGACGGTGAATCGACACTCTATCCCAGAGCTATTTTGTATCACACTCAAGAAGAAGCCCATAAAGCACATTGGGAGAAAACTATCGATCCCAAATACGACTACTTAAACGTAGCCAATAGAAACTGGATTCAATGGTTAAGCGATGACGCCAATGAAGATGGGACATTGATCGAGAATGCAAAAAAATATGTCGACGCTGCGAAAAAAGATCCTGCTCAATTCGAAACAGACTTTGCCGAGCCCCAAGAAAAGTTACACTACACTATTCATGCCTCTAATTTAGATCCTCAAAAATTAGGTTTTGTTCTTGCTGGTGAACTTCAATTTGAGTTTGAACTCTTTGATGAGAAGAGAGTAGATCCCTACCCCGATTACATGGGAGTCAAAGGGCCGATTCAAGTTAGGCTTCCCGGACAAAATACGACTAAGTTAAATCTTTCCACGCGGACTATGTTTCTCGAACGTAATCAGCGTCCTTAGGTTGCCTTAAGAACATCGCATCACAAGCCCCTTCTTTTTCAATAACTCCATTTGCACCTTTCTTGTGTTAAAATTTTCGTTCACCGTTTTTCTAACCTATTAGCGAGATAAGGCCCATGAAGACACAATTAGCACTGATACTTATTTTTATCCTCTTTTCTAACTCGGGTTTTGCAGTGAAAGAATATTACCGGCTCTCTCGAAGTGTTCGATCGATGGGAATGGGTGGAGCTTTTTATGGCCTTTCGAATGACGAATATGCACTTTTTGCGAATCCCGCAGGTTTAAGTCTTCGCAGAAACGGGACTGAAGTAATGGTCGATTTCAAAGGAGACATCTCCTCCAATGCGAGCAGCGGAGCAAAGGACTTCACGAACCTCAGTGACCTTAGCATCAAGCAAGCCATTGACCGTCTAGATAAATACAAAGATAAACCTATGTATGGAAACGCCGGCATACTCCCTTATTTCTTAACCCGAAACCTAGCAGTTGGGATACTTCTAGCAGACACAAAACTCAATTTTAACATTTCAAAAAGCAGTGCAGACATCACAGCAGGCGGTTTAAACAATGCAGACGAAGTCGCCGATCTCACGTTTATCAGCGATTCCGGTCTAGTGGTTGGCTATGCTCAAGAAGTTGGAGTGCCAGACCTCCACGTGGGAGCTAATCTTAAGGGAATTTATCGTTTCGGTGGAAGGAAAGCATTTTCTTTACAAGAGTACGTCAACTCATCTCAAATCAATTTCGACGCTAAAGATGTCGGCGGAAGCGGTATCGGGGTCGATCTGGATCTTGGCGCAACTTACGAAATAAAAACTCTACCCTTCGGGGCTGTGAGTAGAGCGTCTCTAGTTTTAAGTAACCTTTTAGGAAGTCAATTTGGAATTTCAAAGAAGTACGCCGGAGCTCCTGGGCTTGTAAGAACCCTGAACTTAGGATGGATGACCAGTTTCCCTGGAACTGATTTTATCGACAACGTTCATGTGCTTTTTGACATCTCAGATATTCCCTTAGGTGGCGAAGATGACAAAGACCTAGGGGCTCGAACGAGTGGATCATTTCTGAAAAAAACCCATCTTGGCGTCGAAGTACCGATGGGACGAGTTTCGGTTAGAGCAGGTCTTAATCAAGGTTATTTATCAGCAGGCCTTGGGTTTAATCTCTACGCTCTAAAACTTGAATTTGCGACCTATGGTGAAGATACTGGCGATGCTTCTCGGCAGCAAAGTCGTCGATATACGGCTACCTTAGCTTTAGGATGGGATGCTCCTCCACCAGCCCCTATCACAAAAGCTGTTGTAATCGAAAAAGAGGCCCCAAATCCAAAGCCAGCTCCGCTCAAAGAGGAATCGCTTGAACCTATCATAGAAAAAAAAGAGAAGACTGACCCCAAGAAGAAAACAAATTAGAAGTGGTTTCTTTTGTTAATTCAATTTTTTAGCAAAAGTAAGTCGCTTGGAAACGGCAATTTCGACCCAGTCTAGAATCCGAGGGCTACCGAAGTGGTGATAGATGAAGAGTATTTGTCCTTCTGCTTTTTCATTGTCTTTGAAGATAGCACAAATGGGCTTTCCCTCTTTGTCGTTTAGGATTTGAATCGAGTTATCTAATTGTCCTGTTTTGAAATAGTGCTCAAGCTTATCTGCCCGTTGTCTCGTGTAAGCTGCTGGCTTAACCGTTACAGTTCCTAGCCAAGAAGTAAACACAGTAACATCCGAGGGTCTGAGCTCCTCAGGCAGTTCGCGTCTTGCAAAGTTGTAAATCTTCTCAATCTCACTAAATAACTCCGCAGATGCCCCAGGACTCGGATCCATTCCCACAAGTTTTCGGTATAACATGGCAGCTCCAAAATGCTGCTGGCTGTTTGTAAAGGCTTGGCTAAATCCTCCAGCTTTTGCTAACTCAAAAATATTTTTTTGCACATGCCTAAACACAGACGGAGGTAAGCCCTTAGCCCTTTGATCCAAATTGAGATGTTCTTTCTGCTTAAATTCCAGAGGATTTTCTAATCTCAACTGATCGATAAGAATTTGTCCTGGATATTCTGGGCTCTCAAAGAAGGACACAGTAAAATAAGTTTGCCCTCTCACGACACCCTGTATTTTTACTGCAGTTTGAGAACTAGAAAAAGTCACTCTCATTTCAAGAGAACCGACACTCCCTTCAATCTCTTTAATAAAATCGGTAGGAAAAAGCTGCTCGGGGGTCAGCTTTAAATTTTGGTCTTTAAAATTCCAACTGGGGAATGAAGGTGCTTGCTTTAAATGCTCTTCAGGCGCAAGTTTCGCCAGATCTTTTGGGCAATCGGCCCATGAAAAATCAACACTGGTGATACTCCAAAGGAGTATCGAAAGAACAACAAACCGCCTAGCCACTACCCACCTCTAAAGTCCCCACAAACAAGGACATCAGCGGCCATATGCAATACTAAATGCCAAAGGGACTAGGCATGAAATTCTCTAGTCAGCTGTCTATATTAGCGACATTGGAGCTCAAAAACGCGTGGTCTATTTCGAAGCTAACTCCCTGTAAATTTCAGCATATTTCTCCGCTATTAGGGCTGAAGAGAACCTTTTTACATTCTCAAAACCTAATTGAATCAATTGCTCAGAGTATTCAGGATTTTCTAAAACTCTTAAAATACCAGCCCGAATACTAGTCACGTCAAAAGGATCCACGAAGCAAGCTGCTTCTCCTGCTATTTCAGGCATCGACCCCATTTGACTAGTAACGACGGGTCTTCCCACGGCCTGGGCTTCAATTATAGGTAATCCGAAACCCTCGTAAGTTGAAGCAAAGACGACAATATCACTTAATTCGTATTGTTTTAAAATTTCTGTAGAAGTGAGATCTAAATAAACTTCATGGCTGATTTTATATTTCGTTATTGTTTCAAGTTGACTGCTATTGAGAGGTCCAACAATCGACACATCACAATCAAGACCTGACAATGCCTCAAGAATCCGAACCGTATTTTTTGTTCGGCCGGTCCCTATCATTAAAACTCGAGGCCGTTTTTTGGGTACCCTAGTTTTTTTTTCAAACCCTTCGCTGAGGGGATTGTGAATAACCCTTATTTTATCTGCTCTGCACCCCGTATGAGCTATCACTTGCTTTTTAGTAAACTCAGAAACCGCAACAACTACCCGAGCCCGTTTCTCAGGGATCCAATACCAAAAGATTTTCACTAGCCATTTTTTTAAACCCTTCGAATGATCAGGTGTCACTGTATCGTGAAATGTTAAGCAGGTCCGTTTTTTCGGTAGCAAGAGATCAAGAAAGTACGCATCCCCAGCGATATGATTGACTTCAGATTGAAAAAAGCAGACTCGAATAATTTCATACCACTTACCCCAAAAGCCTCTAGCACCATACCGACAAGAATATACTTTGACTTCAAACTCCGATGACAAACTCATCCTAAGCCGTTCAAAGACGTTTTCAATACTAAACCCGCCTTGGTTTGATTGTCGCAAGAAGTGGGTTACTCGAATTTTCATGAAGTTTTATCTTTTTTCAATTGAACCCGTGCTCGAACATGGGGTGGGTGACGGGAGTTGAACCCGCGACACCCAGAGTCACAGTCTGGTGCTCTAACCAACTGAGCTACACCCACCACAATAGTCGAACGTCCGCTTTTGAAGCCCCACATCATGCTTTGTTTCAGGTTACCCGTCAAGGTAGGTTGTTTGAAGGCTTCATTCCGGTTAAAATAGACTTAGACTTCAATAACTTCTAAACCTTAACCACGAAAATAACATGACAAAAATCCAATCACCTTTCAAGTTTGACCACCGTGAAATGACAGTTATCTTTAGTTTGTTTATCTTCACGTCACTGTTGATGTTCACGATCGGTATCGTAGTGGGAAAGAGCTTAGCGCAACCCAAAACCAACGAAGTCGCCGTCACCGAGCCTGAATCTCAAGAGCACACAACCCCGGATAAAGAACACCATGCTTCGGCAGCCCACTCCGAGGGCACATCGGTTTCTACCGAACAACAGGCTTCAAAAACTGCTCACGATAAACCCTCCAGATTGGAATCACTCACTGAGGAAGTATCGACTCCCGAAGAACCTGCAAAAAAAGAAACTGCCGCTAATCACGCAGCAAACCATGAACTTGAACTTATTCCTGAAAAATCAAAAACTGGAGATGTAAGAGCCTCACTTGCCGAGCTCGTTGACCATGGTGAATTAAATAAAGCTCTGAAAAACCCTAAAATACAAAATATGATTGAAGAGGGACCTAAATCTCATACTGTAGCAAAAAAACGAGGGATCGCCTCTATTCCACCTAAAACTCCTGCCAAAAGCTTTCCTGAAGGAAAATATACAGTACAAGTGGGCTCCTATCCCTCGCAAGCCGACGCTTCATTACGAGTAGAACAGTTGCGAAAATTAGGTTACCCCTTCGCCTATCTCTCGACGAAAGAACTTGGCGATAAAAAGGAACCTTGGTATCGTGTTTGGCTGGGATACTTTCCTGATTCTGAGACTGCCAAAGCAAGCGGCGACTTATTACAAGAGCGCGGAGAGGTTAAGAGTTATCTTGTCCGAAAAACTGATACAAAAGAAGATTGAACGCGTTGAGAAACCTTGGGGTTATGAGCTCATATGGGCCCATACTCAAAATTATGTCGCGAAAATCCTGTTTGTAAAAGCTGGCCATTCCTTAAGTTTACAGTTCCATCGAAAAAAAGAAGAAACGATGTATATCGAGTCGGGAACTTGTCAGATTGAAAGCGGTCCCGATGAAAACACACTCCACTGCTCCGATTTCTTCTCGGGAGATGTTTTCCACATTCCTCCCGGAAAACTTCACAGAATTCATGCGAAAACTGACTGTAGAATTTTTGAGGTTTCCACACCTCATTTAGAGGATGTTGTTCGACTCCAAGATAAATATGGCCGAATCCAATCCTAAAAACTTCGTTGCTTTGGTGATGGCTGGAGGTAGCGGAACTCGATTCTGGCCCCTAAGTCAACCCGATAGGCCTAAACAGTACCTCACGCTGGTAGGCAATCGTTCACTCATTCAAGCCACTATTGATCGACTTCAAAAACAAGTTCCCCTCTCAAATATTTTTATTTGCTCTGGAGAGAATCAAAAAAAACTAATCCAAGAACAGCTTCCGAAAATTTCCGGACTTATCTTGGAACCCAAAGGAAAAAACACAGCTCCATGTCTCATGTTGTCTGTAGCCCACCTACTACACCAAGGTGTCCCTCCCTCAACCGTCATGGGAGTCTTTCCTGCAGACCATACTATCAGCAACGAGACGAGATTTCTAAGTACACTCCAATACGCTATTGACGAAGCTAGTTCAACCAAGTGTCTTTTAACTTTTGGAATAAACCCCCAATCAGCGCATACAGGTTACGGATATATTGAAGCCGGAGACAAATCTGGAGACCACTCTTTTAGAGTCAAAAGATTCGTCGAAAAACCTACCTTTGAAAAAGCCCAAGAGTATGTAAGACAAGGAACTTTCTATTGGAACGCTGGAATTTTTGTTTGGCGCTTAGATGCGATAACCGAAGCTTTCCAAACTTTTCTACCCCAAGAATGGGAAAGGGTTCAGGCGGCTATAAAAACTCAGAATATCCATGAGATTTATGACCAGTTGACTTCCCAACCCATTGATGTAGCTGTAATGGAAAAAGCATCAAATGTGCGAGTTATTCCAACGGACATGGGATGGAACGACCTAGGATCTTGGAGTGCATTGCTCACCCACCTTCAGCAAAATGATAACAGTGACAATGTCGTTGTTTCAAAACGACCTGAGCATTGCTCTTTTATCGATTCTCACAACAATCTCATCTGTACTTCAACCTCCAAAAAAGTAGTTGCGATCGGCATTGAGAATCTCATCATCGTAGAAACAGATAAAGAACTTCTCATCACTCACCGAAGCCAAGACCAGCGGGTCAAAGAGATCAAATAAAATCACTGCCTTTTTCTTTCATTCATTCTCTGGAGTCGCTATAGTCCGAAAAATGGGGTCTACGGGATTAACGCATAAAGAAGTTTCGCAACTCCAACTCAAACACGGAAAAAACATCCTTCCCTCCGATAGAAGTGAATCTTGGATGAGGATCCTTTTCGATTCGCTAAGGGCCCCCATGACACTTTTGCTTGTCGCTTGTTCGGTTACTTATCTACTCTTAGGAGACGCGCGAGAGGGAGTGCTTCTTTTAGCAGCTGCCCTTTTCACTGCTGGGCTCGACTTTTTTCAGACGTTTAAAACACAAAAAGAATTAGCTGCACTTAGAAACCTTACAAGTCCTAGAGCATTGGTCGTTCGAGAAGGTGAGCAACAACGTATTGCAAGCCAGGAGCTAGTTCCGGGTGATTTGATTCTGCTCTCCGAAGGAGACCGCGTTCCTGCAGACGCAAAAATCATATCCTCATCTGGAATTTCGGTAGATGAATCGCTTCTTACCGGAGAATCTTTTCCGGTTCAAAAATCAATAAGTGAAAACCTATCAAATCCACCTCTTTATTCAGGCACACTTATTATTTCAGGAAAAGCTCAAGCTATAGTGACTTCGACAGGTCTACATTCGCAGATCGGTACTATTGGCGCCTCGTTGAGCCAGCAAAAGGAGCAAGAAACCCTACTTCAAAGCACACTTAGAAAACTAAGCACGAGAATTTTTATCCTGAGTTTATTCTTTCTAGTTTTTGTCGTTTTGGTTTCAGGTTTCATGCAGAAAAACTGGCTAAAAGCTTTCCTCTTGGGTTTATCAACCAGCATTTCAATGATCCCAGAAGAATTGCCAGTTGTTCTCACTGTGTTTCTAGCTATGGGAGCTTGGAAAATGGCTCGACACCGAGTCCTCACAAGAAGGATTGCCTCGATTGAAAATTTAGGCGCTATTAGTACTCTGTGCGTGGATAAAACCGGAACGCTAACTGAAAACTCAATGACAGTAAGAGCCTTAGCTATCAAGCAAGGCCATTTCACCACTGCTGATGATACTTTACCTGAGAGTTTTCACTCTCTTATTGAGTATGCGGTTCTTGCTAGCCACCCAGATCCTTTTGATCCCATGGAGAAAGCTATTCACTCGGCATTAGCAAAGTATCTAAAACATAGCGATCATGAACATCCTGATTGGAATTTGGTCAAAGAATATCCCTTAACCGACAAGCTCAGAGCCATGGCTTGTGTTTGGGAAACTCGAGGCACACAACAATACATGATCGCTGTGAAAGGTGCCCCCGAGGACATTTTTGATTTGTGTCATTTCAAAACAAATGAAACTCAGATGTACCTCAGGGAAGTTGAGAGACTTGCATCGCAAGGGCTTCGAGTCATTGCAGTCGCAAAATCGACCGTAAAAAACTCTGATACATTACCAGATAAATCCCACGATTTTGATTTTGAATATTTAGGCCTTATTGGACTCGAAGACCCCTTGAGGACATCAGTTCCTGAAAGCTTGGCAACTTGTTGGAGGGCTGGAATCAAAGTTTTTGTTTTAACTGGGGACTATCCCATTACTGCGAAACGAATAGCTGAACAAGCGGGGTTCGAAGAAAGTACCCCTATTTTTATGGGTGAAGATCTCCCCAAACTAACTCAACCTCAGCTTGAAAAATCTTTAGGGGGACATGCCATCTTTTCGCGTCTGTCCCATCACAACAAATTATTTCTCGTCGAAAAATTGCAGAAGCTTGGTGAAATTGTAGCGATGACTGGCGATGGAGTTAATGACGCTCCCAGCCTTAAAAAGGCCGATGTGGGAATTGCTATGGGAAAACGCGGGACCGATGTTGCTCGAGAAGCTTCCGACCTTATACTTCTCGATGATGACTTTTCCGCCATCGTAACAGCCATTGCCTTGGGTCGAAAAATCTACCAGCAAATTCGTACCGCAATGACCTATACCTTCTCCCTACATATCCCCATCGGAGCCCTGACTCTTCTGCCGATTTTTCTAAAATGGCCGACTCTTCTTGAACCACTGCATTTGGTATTTTTAGAGATGATCATTGATCCTTCCTGCACTATCGCACTAGGTTTGGTAACAACTCATCGGGATCTCATGTCAGAACCACCCAGGAAAAAAAACTCTCCCTTTTTAGACAAAACATTTTTAAAACCAATCGCATTAAAAGGATTAGTTGCACTGAGTGTCTGTTTGACAGTCCCCCTCACTTTGACAAATCGGGGATTCTCTGCAGAAGAGGTAAGAACATATACTTTTCTTGTCTTACTCGGCTCCATCTTAGGCCTTTTATTTGGCTCTCTGCCACAAAAGCTTGAACACCCGAAACAAAATTTGGTCTGGCTCTCGGTTTACGCTTTTGCGCTACTTTCTCTGATCGTTGTTTTCAGCTCAAAATTAATGTTAGAAACTTTTCATTTTATCCCAGTTCACAATCACTTTGCCTTGTTGGCTCTTGCTTTAGGCATTGTTCCCTGTGCTCTTACGCGATACGTTTCAAAGCAGTAGGCCGTTTGGTCTGCTCGACATCGTTTTTTTTGCCATTTGTACCAAGAGACGGTAGATTCAACCTATGGCATTTACCGTCGAAACACACTGTTCTGGCAAATTCTCCTCTCCGCATTCAATCAATGAAACTTTAGAGTTCATATCTGATTACCCCACATCGGTTGCCAAACACTTTGATGGATTAAAACACTTTACTCAGGAAGGGCCCGACACCTATCGCTGGACTTTTGAATCGCTCAAATACGGCGGCTATGAGCTGACGATCACTTTTGTAACCCGGTTTGTAAAATCCTCCCTACAACAAATCGAGATCATCCCAGTAAAAGGATCAGACAAAGCAGCGCTATCGGGACGATGGCGTTTAGAACCCTGTGGCCAAGAAACGATGGTTCATTTTGAAGCTACTTTGGTAGGAGAGCTTCCTTTACCAGGTTTAATGAAGGGAATGGTCACACCTCTAGCGCAAAAAGAGGTTAAAAAACTATTCGACCGGTACATTCAAAATGTTGCAAAAGCTATCTAAAAACCCATGGTTTCTCAGCGTTATCAGCGGACTGCTCGTATTCTTGAGTTTTGAAAAATTCAACTTCACACTGTGCGCATTCTTTTTTCCACTCGTTTTTAATTACCTTTCCGTCAATTCATTTTCGTGGAAGAAAAATTTCTGCGTAGGCTTTGCTACCTCTTTCATAGTCATGTTGGGGGGATTTTACTGGGTAACTTTTGTAATCCACGAATTTGGATATTTGCCGTGGTCTGTATCCTTCCTTATTTTTCTCGCATTCTGCGGATTTGGGGCCTTAAATTTTCCCATCTTTTTTGTTGCAGCTAGTTGGGTTAATCAGAAATTGCTGCTTCAAAAACGCTCTATTTTTTTTCTATCCTGTTGGTTTACGATTTTCCTGCCTGCTCTTTTTTGTTTGGTCGAATACTTCTTCCCTAAAATATTTCCGTGGTATTTAGGCCACTGCTTATACAAGGCCTCCTACATCACTCAAATTGTAGAGTTAACTGGAAGTCTTTTTTTGAGTTTCCTTATTTATAGTTTGGGGAGTGCTCTAGGACTTCTAATGTTTCCGCCCCTAGAATTAAACCGGCGCCCTTGGGAATCACTCTTGCTCCCGTTGTGTTTACTAGCGGTTTCGCTAGGATTTAGTCATTACAGAATCAACCATCCTCCAACTCCCGGAAAAAAGCTTAAAGTTGCTATTATACAAGCTAATATCGGAAGCCTTGAGAAAATTAACGCCGAAATGAAACTCGGAAATCTTGTCGATCAAGTGGTCGCCAAATACTATGCCCTCACCGAAACGGCTCTTAAATCATCTCCTGATCTCATTTTGTGGCCCGAAACTGCGATGCCGTTTGCCATGGGGGGGGCCCAACACCGCTTTGAAGCGCTCAAACAGCAAGTAACCCAATGGGGTAAAGCACTGATCACTGGCAGTTACGCAAAAAGCGAGAAGAGTAGCTTCAAAGATTACAATGGTGCTTTTTTGTTAGAACCCAAATCTGACGGCACAGTTTCAATTCAAAGTTACATGAAAAATATTTTATTAGCTTTTGGAGAATACTTTCCTTTTGGAGAGCATTTTCCCATCATTTATCGATACTTTCCCCAAGTAGCAGATTTTGAAAGAGGCACCGAGCAAAATCCGGTTATTTTAAAAGATGGAACAGCACTGGGAGTTACGATTTGCTATGAAGCTATTGTTCCTCAATTCTTCAGAAAAACAGCAAATCACCCACTCCATGCTGTGATTAATCTCACCAATGACTCTTGGTTCGGCCCTACATCTGAGCCCTATCTTCATGGTTCCCTCGCGGTATTTAGATCACTTGAGTCAAAGCTTCCTCTTATCCGAGCTACTAACACGGGAGTCTCTTTTGTCGTAGACTCCTTGGGACGTCTTTCGCCGACCACATCTGTGTATAAGCCAGAAATTCTCGTTACAGATGTTCAATTGCCCGCCTCTCCCGCAAAAACTTTTTATATGCAATTTGGAGATTGGTTTGTGCTAGTATTGACGGGAATCATCTTAACATTCATCGTTTTTTTAATTGTGGGTCGAGAGTAATAAATGCATCCCTTTTTGATCGATTGGGTTATCGGTAGCTTTCATTTAAGAATCCCCACCTATGGTTTTCTTCTCGCAAGTGCTTTTTCTATCGGTTACTTCCTCGCATTGAAACGTGCAAAAAATCTAAAGATCCCAACAAGACACGTTGAAAACTTTTTCTTTATTGCAGTTTTAGGCTCTATTGTTGGAGCTAGATTTTTCCATGTTTTTTTCGAAGAATTTTCTTATTACTCTAAACACCCATCAAAAATCTGGGCTATTTGGGAAGGCGGTTACACATTTTATGGAGCTCTGCTCTCAAGCCTTTTTTTTATGTACCTCTACACGAGAATTAAAAAAATATCTTTTCTTGAAATGATGGACATCTGCACTCCAGGTGGGGCTTTAGGTTTATTCATTGGAAGAATGGGCTGCTTCTTTGCGGGCTGCTGTTGGGGTCGCCCCTCTTCAGTTCCTTGGGCAGTCGCATTCAATGCGCCGGAAACCCTCTCTCCCTCAGGTAATGTTCGTGTCCACCCGACTCAAGTGTACGAAGCTCTCGTTGGACTTTTAGTCTTTTTTTATCTCAATTATCGCTTTAAACACCGAAGATATTCGGGACAAATCTTTTTAGAAGCTATAACGATTTATTCCCTAGCGCGTTTTTTTATAGAATACTTTCGGGGCGATGATTA